>JBGTIS010000257.1:0-9730 GCA_041745535.1 Cyclobacteriaceae bacterium
TAGTATAAACCATTTTTCCAAAAAAGTATACTTTCAAAAAGCAGTACCAACCACTTTATTGCAGATCAATATTTGCTATATTCAGCACCGAATAATGAAAGCTTACTAATGGGGATAACAGCAATTGTGTTTATACAAATGTTAGGCTTCAGTGAACGTACCGCAAAAATCAACACATGGATGACGAGTCTAGATTTCTTCAAAGTTTAATTTTCTACAACCAAGCCTGTGGTGTAAAAGACTTAGATCAGGACTCCAAAAAAATTAAGAAGATAACGAAAATCAAGGGAGATATTCCTATTGCTCTACTAGGATTGTTGCGTGAACTGTCTTTTACTAAACCGCCTTATTATTGGAATCGAACTGTGGCAGACGAGGTTGAGGTAAACCTAAATCAACTCTTGGATCATGGATTTACACCTTTTGAAAATGGATTTGAGAACTCCACGGTAGAGTTTTTTGAAGCAATTCGGGCCTTCGAAAATATAACAAAAGGAATTTCGGAGATTAGACATGTAGCCTTCGAAGAGTCGTTCAAAACCACTCTTTTTAGGAATCCTGTATTCGCTCAGATTTGTGAAGATTTATTGATGAATCTATTTCGGGTAATTAAAAACATAGTGGACGAATATTCCGAAAAGGACTATTCCAACCTTAATACGCTCGGACAAATACTTCCTTGTCTTTCAAAAAATGGATTTAACTATTCAACAGAAATTAACTTAAACCTACGAAATGCTGTAAACCATGGGAACGTTTTTGTTGATGGAGACACCATAAGTTACCGCTATGGCAAATCTCCAAAGACATACGAAAACTCCTCAATGAAATATTGGGAATATGACCGCATTATAGATGACAGCTACGACATAGGTTGTGGTATTTTGGTTGGTTTTCTAAGAGTGCTTGCTAGCAACCCCGAAATTATCATTCAGCACTTTCAGAGCTCCAAAATGAATTCACAACAATGGTTTCGCTTGATGTATAAAAACCCCAAAGCTCATATCAAATACTTGGATGAAGCTCAACTAAATCAACCTCAATTGAATGTCAATATTCACACGACAATTGAAGATAAAAATCACTTGGTTTTCGCTTTAATTGAACTGGCAAAAGGGGCTTCAATTCAATTCCCTGATTATGATAGATATTTAGTAGGTTTCACACATAATCGTAGTTCATCTGGATTTATCAGACTAGCAAGTGATGATTTGAACCTTACTGATAATGTAGCTGAACTTTATCAGAAACTGATCGATACTCAGGATATTTTGATCATGCCCATTATGGAGACTGAGATCAATGAAAATGCTTATAAATATCATGTCTTCCCTAAGCTGGGTTCCAAGCATTATGAAGTTTTGGATATCAAGGACTGTAGTATTGAGAATTTTAAAAGAGTGAAAGCAAAAGTGCTTCTGAATGAACGATTCAGTAAAAAAGACATCAGAACTTTGGTAGAACGAATTGTTGGCGAGATGCTACAATTAAAAACACCACAAAACCCGTATGAGGTAACTAAATTCGGAGAAACACAAGCAGATATCGTTTTCTTAAACGTATTTGTGAACAATCCAGATCGCAGGAAATTCGACCTTTTTCCAAATAATACAGCGTTCGTTTGTTCTGCTCATTATTATCGAGATAACAATTGTCCAAGGTTAAAAGACGGAGGAGTAATGGCCTCCTTATGGAATTCTTATAAAAAGGAGAAAATTGGCACGAATATACAATTAGCTTGGAACCCGAACTATAAACCGAAAGCCTAACAGCCACTATCATCCATAAGCTAACTGAGCTATTTGCAAAGGCCAGAGCGATCAGATACTTTTATAGAAATTTGAAAAGTCCAGCTTACGGATGATAGTTGGACGTTAGGCTGAATACCGTCAATACGAAAAATCAAAATGGACAATACAGAATTTGATAATAACCTTTTGGTTGAACTGAAACATTGTGATGGCAAACATTATCTGATTAGTAACTGTCACACTTTCCCAGGTCGGATGAACGCATATTGTGAATTGAAGAAAATTACTTTTTGTGTTTCACTTCAAGAAATCTCAGCAATGTCAAATGAAGCTAATTATTGGATAAAAGGGTTCTTAAATGGAAACGAACCTGGACCACCTGAAGAATATGATTACGAATCATCAGATGATTATTTCAATAGTGAACGATACAAATCTTGGCTGAAGTCAATGGATAATTTCAGAATTACCGGATACATTGACAATGAAGGTTAGGCTCCAGCACAATGAACGATCTCAGCACAAAATCTTGGATACTTTTAGCAACAGCATTAGCAAGTCAAACAACGCCTCCAAACATCTCGGAGATATCGCAAGTTGCTGATGGAATTAATCATACTGTTCCAACACAAAAGGAACTTCAAACATTTATCAAATGGCTGTCTAATCATAATCTTATTGAAAAGGATGCGATAAGTAGGTATCGATTGACAAACAGGGGATCTCTAATAATTGGAAAGGCAGAATCAAAGGCAAATAATATTATCCTTAACATCTGGCACGAACTAAGAAGAGAACTGAAGGAAACAGATAAAACAGGACCAAACAACAGCTATGATTGAATGGGGTTTAAGTATGATATAGCCGACTATTTAAAAATGTCAAAAACAGGAAAAATGTGGTCATTTATAGTAGCAAAAAAACTATAGAAAAATGGTCATAACTATACAAAAAGCCGAATATAAAGGTGATTACAAAATCTACTTTCAATTCTCGGACGGAGTCGAACAAACAATAGACTTTGGAGATTTTCTGAGAAGCGCTAAAAATCCAATGACTAAAAAATACATAGATAAAAATCTCTTTCAATCATTTACAATTGAATATGGAGACATTATGTGGAATGATTTTGAGATGTGTTTTCCAATATGGGATTTACACGAAGGGAAAATTTAAACATCATATAATACTTGGACTTAGTATTTGCCATAAGGGTCTTAGCATTTTTTAAATATCCCAGAAGATGCCAAAGAAAGTTATCCTGAAATGTTACCATATTTGAAGGCTAAGAGAAATTATAGGTGGGGAAAATAACCCAATGGTTTTAATCAAAAAGTATTTTCTTTTTATGCATCACACCTGAATAAGCATTAAGATAAGCACCATGGAAATTGGAATAGATAGTTTCGCCTATGTAAAGGCAGATCATGACAGAAGTAATGCGGTTCATAGTATGCAGGCCATGGCTGAACTGCTCGAAAGAATGGAGCATGCAGATCAGGCCGGCCTCGATGTGTTTGGGATAGGCGAACATCACCGCAAGGAGTACCTGGATTCGGCACCCACCACCATTCTGGCGGCAGCAGCAGCCCGCACTAAACGCATTCGCCTTACCAGTGCGGTTACCGTGCTCAGTGCCGCAGACCCCGTAAGGGTTTTCCAAAGCTATGCCACCCTGGATTTGATTTCTCAGGGTCGGGCTGAAATGGTGGTGGGGCGTGGCTCTTCCATAGAAGCCTTTCCACTGTTTGGTTTTAACCTTCAGCATTATGACGAGCTCTTTGCTGAAAAGCTGGACCTTTTACTCACCATTCGTGCGCATGAAGTGGTGAACTGGTCGGGCAAGTTTCGTCCCGCGCTCAGGAACCTGGCGATCTACCCAAGGCCTGTGCAAAATCCGCTGCCCATCTGGCTGGGTGTGGGCGGTACACCCGAATCGTTTGTACGGGCCGGTGTACTGGGTTTACCCCTGATGGTTGCCATCATTGGTGGCGAAACGCACCGCTTTCGTCCGCTGGTAGACCTGTACAGACAGGCAGGCGCAAAAGCCGGACATTCGCCTGAACAGTTGAAAGTAGGGTTGCACTCGCTGGGTTATGTAGCCAATTCTATGGCCGAGGCCATTGACAATTACTATCCGGGCTACGCTGCCAACATGAACAGGATTGGAAAAGAGCGTGGCTGGCCACCCATGACCCGGGATCGGTTCGATGCACACACGGCACCACTGGGTTCATTATTAATTGGTAGTCCCGAAGAAGTAGCTGAGAAAATCCTTCGGCACAGCGATGCCCTGGGCGGTATTGCAAGGGTTACTTTTCAAATGGATAATGCCGACCTGTCGCACGAACAGCTCTTACAGGCTATTGAACTAATCGGCACACGGGTAGCGCCATTAGTAAACGGATAAAAAGCCTTTTTACAGGTAGAAGGGAAGACATACTGAATGAGTAAACAACTGTGCATCGAAGCAAAAACACGAACCTTAGGCTGAAAGCGTCAGGTATGCCTTATTTCTTTTCTCTGGTATTATGCATCTATCTGTTCCTATTCCGGAAAGGTTATTTCTTCAAACATTTTATAGTTATCCAGATTGGTGGCAGGGGCGAAAAAACAAATCACCTTCATTTCGGTATCTCCTGTGTTTTTTAGCATGTGCACTTTTCCCTGCTCAAAAAGGATGGCTGATCCAGCTTTTACCGCTCCCACTTCATTTTCTATCATCACCTTACCAGAACCGGTAATAATGTATATCAGCTCTTCGCTTTTAGGATGTGAGTGCGCGGGCCGCACTGCCTCGCCGGGCATTACCCGGATTACGCAAACCGACAGGTTATTGGGCTGCAGCACATCTTCACTCGCCAGCCACCGCATAAATCTGCCCGGATGACTTACTTCAGGTACATCGCTCTCGTGTATGATTTTCATTTTAGTTAGCCTTTAAGGTTTCCAGTATTTTGTTGCTCAGGTGTCTGGCATCCAGCCCGTAATGGGCAGCCAGCTCAGTATAGGTACCTGAATGAATATAATGAAGCTTACCGTGATCCGTTGTGTTGACAGGAATCAGCTTTTTTGGATAGACGCGATCCTCCCGTGCGAATAATACTTTCCTGAAATTAGTCCAGAGGTAACCGTTATTTTGCTCAGCAATAAAAACAGGTTTACCGGAACGATAGATATCCAGGATCGCTTTCTCATCTACGGAAGGCATGTCCACCACATTCACCAAAACATTTTGGGTTTCTAATATATCTGCTGCCGCCAGCGCCTCATGTACGCCACGTCCGCTCGATACAATGTATGCCTGGGCAGTCTCTGCATGCTTCATTGTGTAGGCTTTACCAAATTCAAAGGTAAAACCGGCATCATAAATAGCAGCGGCAGGCGACCTTAAAATCCGCATGTATACGATTCCTTTGTTACCCGCCACAATCCATTTCATAATCCCCAGCAATTGCTGCGGGCACGACACATTGATGATTTTAACATGGGCTGCTTCATTCAGTAGCAAGGCATCGTCGTTGCCCATATGCGTAGCTCCGTTGGATTGGGTTTCCAGATCGGCTGCTGTGGCTACCAGGGTGAGGTCTATCCCATGACCCTCGGATAACCAGCCTTTGTCTGCGATTACCTCCAAACGTTCCTGATGGCCCACAGCCACCCTTCTGAGCACCTTCCAATCGTAAAAGGGGCAAAAAGTGCTGATCCATACGTTGGCTCCCAATACGCCGAAAGCCTCCCCGATCAGCATCATATTGGCTTCCGCAACGCCTACGTTTAATGCCCTGGATTTATCTACAAAACCTACCCCTGCCTGCAGGCCGCTGGTGGAAGCCAGGTCGGAATCCACAGAAACAATGCGTTCGTCCTTTGCAAAAACCTGCATGGCACCTTCAATTACTTTGTGGGCGGCATATGATTTCCCTTTTTCCAGCTTGGGCAGTGCGTCAGGTGCGTACTGTATCTGCTTGTTTCTAACCGGAGCTTTTTTTGTTTTCACAGGTACAGGCACGTTGGTTATCCGCAAAAGGCTGCCATCTTCCCGTTCTAGGTTGAATCCCATATTACCGGCATGCTGATGGAGTACCGCTGTTACTCCGGCGTATAGCTCGTTTCCGGCCATCGCATTGAATAATTCGCAGAATTCTTTTTCTCCCGCATCCCGCTGTTGCTGGTGCAGATGCCCTTCCTGATCCAGCAGTTCATTCGTAATGGAAGTTTTATGGTTATTCATGAAATTGGAGAAGCCGCCATGTCCTTTGGTAGTTTTACAGATAATGGCCGTTGGTCTGCCATCTCGCGCGCCATATTTAAATTCCGATAGGGCGCCATATACCGTGTGGTACTTGGTGGCATCTACTTCAATTACACGCCACCCGAAGCTGGTAAAACTGCCGGATAGGCCATGATAAGGAAAATGCAGGTTATTCACAATATCCAGTTGCCCGCCATTGTTGTCTATCATCACGCAAAGGTTGTCCAGGCGTTTGTAGCCGGCATACATCACCGCCTCCCAGATAGAACCCTCCTGCAATTCCCCATCGCCGGTTACGGCATATACGTCAAATTTGGGTGTTTTCTGTCCGGCAATGGCAAAGCCTTGGGCCACGCCCATGCCCTGTCCCATCGGACCTGTGGCTACGTGCACGCCCGGCAACAGTGGCCCGGGATGCCCATTGAGTATGCTGGCTATCGATCGTGAGTTTTCCAGCACTGACTTGTCGAAATAACCCAGGTCGGTATAAATAGAGGCCAGCGTAGCCACCGCATGCCCTTTGCTTAGAACAAACTGATCCTGATCGGTAGCTGCGGGCTGCTCAATATTGAGGTCAATAATTCCGCCATAAAACAAACTGACCATCGGAATGGTAGCGGAGAATGCCCCGCCAATGTGAATGGCATTATCTACTGCATAACGGCATTGATAAAGATTCAGCAATCGTATTTCCGCGTCTTTTATCTCCAGCAGCCGGGTGATTCCTTTTGTAATTAAGGACTTTTTATTTTCTAAATAAATCAAAGTAACTTATCGTTTAGGGAATAGTTAATAATTATTTCATCACTAATGCCAGTAAACAACCTGTCGGTGCCCGAGCATATTACAGAATAGACCAGCCACCATCTACAAAGTAGGCAGCACCTGTTACAAAGGAAGCATCGTCGGATGCCAGAAAATACATGACATTGGCCACTTCCGCAGCGGTTCCCAAACGATTAAAAACGCTTTTCGCGCCTAAAAACCGTTCTGTTTCGGCAGGGTCTGGTGAGTCGTTGATCGATCCTCTCAGCAAAGGCGTATCAATGGCCCCCGGTACCACACAGTTGACTCGAATATTTTTTTCGGCCAGATCGAAGGCCATACTGCGGGTAAGGGTATCGATGGCTCCTTTGGAAGAAGAATATGCCGCACGCTCTCCCACAGTACGATACCCCAGTATGGAGCCGGTATTCACAATAGCGCCGGCACCCTGACCTTCCATGAATGGCACAAAGGCACGCGCCATGTTGTAAATTCCCTTCAGGTTAATTTCATACAACCTGTTCCAGTCTTCTTCGGTACACTGCATAATGCTGCCCCGAACTTCCAGCCCGGCATTGTTAATGAGCACATCGCCCCTGCCAAATCGCTCTTTGGTTACCTGTGCGGCACGTTGTACCTGTACTTTACTGGAGATATCGCAACGACAAAAAACAGCATCTACCCCAAGTTCTTTAATCTGGCTGGCGGCCTTTTCTCCTTTTTCTTCGTCAATGTCTATGAGCACAATATTATATCCGTTTTTCGCGAACTTTATACCCGCGGCTAAACCGAGGCCGGAGGCGCCACCACTGACAATCATTACTTTATTACTCATTTTGAATTGGTTTTATCTGATGAAACATTTTTAATTTAGTCCATGCCATTTGGCTTGGTGGCTACTTTAATAGCACCATCTTTCCTTTTCTCGAAAGTATCTAGGGCTGTTTTAAAGTCTGTGAGCGGAAAACGATGCGTCATTAAAGGACGCAGGTCGATCCGATCGTTTAGCAGCAGCTCAATTGTGGCCTGTGCTGTGTTTGGATTGGCCCGGTTGCCTACCAGTTCCACCTCATCGAGCACCATGCGCTTAAGCGGAAGGGAGGGGTTTGAATGCGGAATACCGATTACAGAAACCACGCCTCCCTTTGCGGCAGCCAGGCAAGCCTGATGAATGGACTGGGCTGTTCCGGCACATTCCAGTACCGCAGGCACTCCCCTGCCCCGGGTAAGGTCTTTAACTTTTTCAACCACATCGTCCTCTCTGTAATTGATGGTAAGCGCGCCCAGTTCTTTCGCTTTTTTAAGTCGCTCGCCACTTCCGGCTGCCAGAATGCGCCCAGCGCCCAATGCTTTGGCCACCAATATTGCCATAAGTCCCTGTGGCCCGGTACCCAGGATAAGGATATCATCGCCGGGTTGCATACGCGAACGCTTCACCGTATAAAGGGCAATGCTTAGCGGATCCACACAGGCGGCATATTCCAGCGACATGGCATCGGGCACTTTAAAAATGCTTTTTACTGAAGTACGCATATATTGTGCATAGGCTCCGGGGGTATAATGTCCGTATTGCCGGTGCCCGCGCTCTTCATGCCCATAATTCAGGCAGATGTTATAACGGCCAATCATACACATTTTACAATACCCGCAACCACAATGTGATATACCGCACACACGGTCACCTTCATGCCATCCTAACCGGGCCGCCTTTTCACCTGTTTGCACAATGGTGCCCGACCATTCGTGGCCGGGAACAAACGGGTAGGCAGTAGGCCAGAACCCGGGAAAATCACCGGCAATGATGTGCGGGTCGGTACCACAAATAAAGGTAGTGTCCACTTTGCAGATCACCTCATCGGTATCGGGAACAGGAACGGCTATGGTTTCAATGGTAAAATCTCGCACTCCCCTGAGCACCAGCGCATCCATTTGTAGAGGTAAATTCATAATCAGTTATTTATATAGTTATTTTTCCGGCACAATGGCTACTCCTCTGAAAGGCGAACCTGATCCTCCTTTTATCTTCAGTGGCAGGCCAACAAACCAAAACTCATGGGCAGGAATCAGGTCTACCTGGGCCAGGTTTTCAATGTTGAGAATCTCGCGTTCCCGACACACAATGTGTGCCGGCTGCTCTCTTACCACAGCCACTTCATGATGGCTGTCGATACTGGGTGCATCAGCGCCTACACTCACAGCACCCAAATCGTTCAGGTACTCCATGGCACTTCTGTCCAGGCCGGGATACCCCTTGATGTATTCGTAAGGCTGTTTCCATTTTTTGTACCAGCCGGTATGGTAAAGTACTATCGACTGCGGTTTAATGGTAACACCTGTTTTAGCGATTGCTTCTTCTATATCGGCTCGGGTGATGTAACTGGCTGGCGCTTTATGAGAGAAATCGAACCAAACGCCGGGAGCCATAAACCACTGCAGCGGAAGCTCATTAATAGCCCGTGCCTCAGGATTATTCACCACATGGTTAATGGCATCTACATGCGTATTGGAATGGTCGCACATGGTAAATCCTACCACTTTATAAGAATACGGAGGTTTTGTAAGGCCAATTTTCTGCGTTTCCTCATGTGACAAATGGTCCCAGATTAACGTTCTCTGGTGGCCGATAAAGGTAGGGTCATCCGTGCTAATGGTGTGGCTCAGGTCGGTAACGGTACAGTCTATCCCCAGGAAGTTCATCCTGGTCTGCAAACTAAAGGGAGGGCAAAATGCTTTATTCATTTATTTACAATTGGAAGAATTAGAAATCATATTAAAATTTTCGTGACCATTCTTTGGGCCATCGCTCTATCACTACTTTAGTTTGAGTAAAAAATTCAATGGCATGCCGTCCCTGTCCGTGCAGGTCGCCGAAGAAACTCTCTTTCCATCCACTGAAGGGAAATTGTGCCATCGGGGCAGCCACACCGATATTAATACCGATATTACCGGCATTGGCCTG
>JBGTIS010000258.1:0-24394 GCA_041745535.1 Cyclobacteriaceae bacterium
TTTGATAAAGCTTTGGTTAGCGATAAATCTTATGCTTCTGCTTATATTAATCTGGCGTGCGCGTATTCATTGCAAAACAACCAGGCGGCTGCCATTGGTAAAATTAATGAACTGGAAAAAATATGCGCGGCAATGCGAAAATGATTTGGACTTCACTACCATGCTTTCGCCACACCTGATGGGCGAAGGCGTTTACCAGGTAACATCCACTTCCGCGATTACTTTTCGAAATTGCACCTTCAAAGGTAAAGTTACCAGTTATACCATCCGGAACGACAGAACCATCACCATTACCTGCTTTATGCAAAGCCTTTCATTTATCGATTGCGTATTCGAAGATGAATTCAATTTAAGAGCGGGGAGCATCAGGGGACGGGCAGATTTTTCGAAATCTGCTTTTCTCAAAAAATCAAACTTTGAAGAAAGTACCTTTTTTGATGATACCTACTTTTCAAATTGTATTTTTTATGAGGAAGCAAGGTTTCAAAATTCATTTTTCAATAAAAAACTGTTTGCCATCCAAACAGAATTTCAAAAGGTATGCGGCTTTCAGAACGCGACCTTTATGGCTGATACTCATTTCAGTATGGCGAAATTTTATGCGTACGCGGATTTATCGCTGGCTACCTTCCACCAGCATGCGTTTTTTAACTATGCGGAATTTAATACCAAAGCTAATTTCAATAAAAGCACTTTCAGGGGCAGGTGTGAATTTATGAATGCTCTGATATATGAAGGCAGCCTGAAAGACTGTGCCTTTTGGGGAGAAAGTAAATTCAATACCATAAAAATTAATAAAAGTCTGAGTTTAGAGAACGCCTTATTCATGGGAAATGCCCCCAACCTCGATGTTTTTGAGAAAATAAACTTTGATAATACCTGCATGCTGAGCAAGGTTGAAGTGAGGAACTAAATTAAGGGTACCAGCAGCGCAATTGTTAAAATCGCGTTTACACAAATATTAGATTTTTTAGAATGCTACTCACCAATTAAAACAAAAGCACCCCAGTAGTAAGGATCAGGATATTGTAGCCGCGATTGTAGCCGCGCCTGTTTCAATGCCGCTGATTTATTTCCACCACCGAGCCAATACTCATAAAAGTAGATCATTAATGATTGGGTAGCCCGGTCATTCACTTTCCACAAACTCATAAGAACTGCTTCCGCTCCGGCAATGGTAAAGGCTCTTTGCAAGCCATACACGCCTTCGCCATTACCAATATCGCCCAGCCCGGTTTCACAGGCACTCAGCACTACCAGTTCGGTGTTATTCAGATTTAAATTCATGGCTTCGTAGGCCGTTAAAATACCATCTTCTGGCGTATATCGCCGGTCCAGTAGGTCAAAGGTTGAAGTGTCGTTCAAGGTACGGCTTGCACCCGCAAGCAAAAGACCTGAGCGCAGCAACGGATTCTGGTAGGGGTTTTCCGGATTGGCATCAGGTTCGAAAAAGCCGTGGGTGGCAATGTGTAAAATTCTGGGTTTATCTACCTGTTTGATCACTTCCTCCAGGGCGTTATCCTGTAAATAGCGTTGTGAATGTATCTGATGCCTTTTCAACAGCTCATCAACCTGTTCTATTTCCTGCCGGGTACCCGGAAGTGCCATTGGCGCATATCCTCTTTCCAGTTTCAAAGGCAGCAGCGCTGTTTGTGCAGGCGAAATACTGGCGAGTGCCAGCTGCTGCTGATAATTTTCCGGCGACAGGTCAAAGCTGGGATTACCAACCAATAGGGCTTCACCTCCGGCCAATGCTTCCTTATTGGCTTCTTTTGTGAGTATATCCCGGGTAGAGGTAACCGTTACAATCTCTAGTTCGTCCAGCAGATAAGTAGCCGTAACAGGGTTGTACAAAGTAACAGGATTGATCTGATGGTACACCCCATCGGGCGAAAAATATAGTTTTTTCACACCTTTTAAAGGTTCGATGAGAGGTAGCCAGTAATAAGCATATGCATTGGACTCATGTCTGCCGGTTTGCATATCATTCCGGTAGGCTTTTAGCAAACGGGTTTCCAGCAGGTTACCCTGTTCCAGCACAACCAGTTTCGGGTATTTGGCGTCAGGGGTAACGATGAGCGCTGCATACGACACCGTGTCGGTAAATTTTTTCGAAGCCTCAAAACCATATTTGCGAAAGCGAATCATTTCCAGTGCAGCTTCGCCGGTATGTAATTGCTTTTGAACATCCTTCCAATCGTACTGCTGAAGAAATGCTTGGGAAAACTCAGCGGATTTTGCTGATAACTTTTTTTCCAGGTCATTGGCAACATCTTCCAGGCTATCCAGATCAACCTGCCGGGCAGTCAGATCAGCCTGGGTATGCCGGTAATACCGCGCAAGCGCTTCCCGATGTTGTTGCCAGTTTTCGAACTGTTGCTGAAGATTGGTATCGCCACTATCTCGGATACTTTGCAGTACTTTTCGGGAAGCATCGAGCAGCAGCGCTTTGGTAACCAGTTGGTTGTTGTACATTTCGCCGGTAACAGCCGGATCAGCAGCCTGGCTCCATAAAGCAAATGAGTTAAATATTTCGAAATGTTCTCTCGTTGTCTGGAGAAACTGCCCTTTTTCTTTTTCACTCAGAAAAGGAAGGTACAACCGAATTTGTTGCAGGAAGTTGTCTTCAGCCATCTGCATGCAGGTAGCCGCCTGCTTAATTTCGTCCATCCTGACATAGGTAGAAGCGAGATTAGTTAATATAGAGGCATAGTCGGGATGAAACCCGCCAAATGCTTCCTTATAAATTGCGAGTGCTTCTTTGTACAGCGCTTCAGCTTTGGTAAGTTCTCCCGTTTTATAATACAAACAAGCAGCATTAGCCAGCGATTTCGCATAGCTGGGATGTTTTTTACCAAAAACAGCTTCGCGAATCTCAGTAGCTTGCTTATGCAGGGAGGCAGCTTCCTGATAATTCCCCTGATCAGTATATAAATTGGCCAAACCATTTAACGAAATAGCATAATTGGGATGTTGCTCACCCAGCACAGCCTTCCGATTCGCGATGGCTTTTTTAAACAATGATTCAGCTTCTGCGTGTTTATTCAGGTCGTCCGCGTACAGAGCGGCCAGATTGTGCAATGAATTCCCATAATCGGCATGATGTTCACCCAAAACTTCTTTCCTGATCCGCAGCGATTCTTGAAAGAGCTGTTCAGCCTGACTGTAAAGACCCATTTCTGTATAAAGCCCCGCCAGATTGTTCACAGCCTGGGCATAGTCAGGATGCTTTTCGCCCACAATTTCTTTTCGTAAGGCAATCAACTGTTTGTGCAGTTGTTCTGACTCCTGAAACCGACCTGTTTCAAGGTACAGCAAGGCCAGGTTGTTGATGGAGAAAGTATAATCGATTGATTGCTGTTCCGATATATTGATATACGTTTGGATGGATTGTTTATAATAGCGTTCAGCCTCAGGAAATTTGCCCATATCAACATAAAAGCGGCCAGCATTGTTGAGCAAAATGGCATAATCAATATGATTTTCTCCCAGCACCGCTTTGTTTACCACCAAAGATTCCAGAATAATATTTTCTGCTTTTTGCGGGTTGCCTGCGCTTATATAACAAATGCCCAGGTCGTTTAAGATAAGCCCATAGGTGGGATCTTTTTTATCGTTTTCATAAAGTGCTTTCGTCAAAGGCAAAGCCTGTTCTAATACCTGTACTGCTTTGGCATACTCACTTCGCTCCCAGTATACTTCGCTGCTGTCATACAAAGCCTGCCAGCTTTGAGCCTTGCCTGGGGTTATCAGCATGAAGTTATTCACAAGAAGCAGAGAAATAAGAAGCGGTTTAGGTAGCATCCGGGTTTTTCTTTGAGAAGAAAATGTCTATTGTTATCAATTTATAAAATTTTATTTAAACTTTTCAGTAAAAGAAATAATTACAGTTTTTTATTTATTTAAAAGACTGAAAATTAATACCATATAGAATCAATAACAGGAATACAGGTAACAAAATAAAAAAATAATTTATCCAATTGGTGACCTTTGGTAAAGTTGGTAACTCATAGTTGAAAGCGTTAGAAAGCGCATAAAAAACGATAAACCAAATAAATATAACAACTATGAAAACATTACACCTCCTTACCAGTCTTTTGCTGATCGTAACCTTAACCGACATCACTTCTTTAAGCAAAGCCTCTGTATTTAACCCGGAAAGCACGAATTTTAATACCAGGGCAAAGGAAAATACCCTTACTGCCGGCACGCCTGTAATTGTGGAAACTCTGGAAACCTATAACGCGAAAAATCTTTCCTCCGGGCAAGTGATCAGTGTAAGGGTAAAGTTCAATGTTGTCAACAACAAACAGGTATTAATATCAGCCGGAGCTTTGGGCACGGCCATCGTATCGGAAGTGGTAAAACCCAAAGGTTTTGGAAAGCCCGGTAAACTCATCATCAACCTGCAAAGCGTACAATCCGTTGACGGACAGCAAATTCTGCTGAGTGGTAATTCAAGTGCCATGGAAGGTGAAAATCGCAAAGGACTCGCCTGGGGAGTAGGATTAGGAGCCGGCGTACTTACTTCAGGTGTTGGATTACTGGCCGGGTTTGCTTTCAAGGGCAAAGATGCGGAACTTAAAGCAGGTACCACCTTTAATTCTTATGTGGCTTCTGATACAGAAATTGACATTGCCAATGATTCAGTAACCGGATCAAACAATTAATCAGTCAGTTGTAGTCTCGTGGTACTGTAAGGGAGAGTATTTACGAGACTACGGCTTTTGTTGAAATAACCAGATTGCCCAAGCGGCAATTTTTTTGTTTTCAGGCCAATTTCAAATAACGGATTTACAGCCGCACACTTTTAAACTGGTTTGCTGACTTACTGTTTGTAATTAAAACTTCCTTTGATTGATTATTCTCCTAATTCTACAATAACCAGCATAATTTTCTATCTTTAAATCAAAATGTAATCAGTACAAACCAACCTGTGCCATGCCTGTGCCCGTAGCATGAAAAACCATTACTTCTTTTTTATTCTAATAGCGCTCGCCTGCGCGTCTCCTTCAGCTAAACAGGAAAATACATCAGCATTCGTTATCTCTTTTAGCGCCCAAACCAGTAACACCACCGCCAGTTTAAGAGGATTATCGGTGGCAGACAGTACCGTAGCCTGGGCCAGTGGACAATTCGGTACAGTATTGCGAACCATAAATGGCGGACAATCCTGGGAGGCATTACAAGTTCCGGATGCTGATTCTACTGATTTCAGAGATATTCACGCTTTTGACTCAAATACTGCTTTGCTCCTTAGTGCCGGCTCTCCGGGTCTGATTTATAAAACTTCAGACGGAGGAAGGAATTGGGAGTCGCAATATAAAAATACCGATCCGGATATTTTTTTCGATGCCTTTGATTTCAGAAATGAGTTACAGGGTATGGCCATGAGCGACCCGGTAGAAGGTCATTTTGTATTGCTGATTACCAACGATGGAGGAACCCATTGGGATGAAATCCCTGCTGCCAGCATTCCTGAACCAGCGGCAGGCGAAGCGGGTTTTGCCGCCAGTGGTACGGGTGTGGTATTAAAAAACAGTCAGCATATCTGGTTCGCCACCGGAGGTACAAAAGCCAGAGTTTTCCGGTCGGCCAGTAACGGGTCCGAATGGGAAGTAGCCGACACACCGATGATAGCCGGAGCGGCTTCCACCGGTATTTTTTCATTGGTTTTTATGGACCTGAAAAATGGCGCCGCAGTGGGTGGAGATTATGTAAAGCCTGACCAAAAAGATAGAACCGCGATTTATACCGGCGATGGTGGTCGCACCTGGCAACTGGCGCCAACACCACCCAGCGGATACCGGTCGGGCGTAGCTTATGCGGCTAAGCCTGAAATGCTGGTTTGTGTAGGCCCTACCGGATCAGACTATTCTGCCGACGGTGGCGTGCATTGGTTACCGGCCGATACCGCAGGGTACCACAACATTCAGTTCGCACCGGGTGCTGCTGTGGGTTGGGCTACCGGCGGGCATGGGAAAATCGCGAAAGTCACTATTACAAACCCTGCTGAAACTGATTGATTTTTTAAAGGATTCTGTTATATTCAACGATCCGTTAAAATGGAAAATTGGTGAATAAACAAGCGAAAAAAATCCTTATTATCGACGACGACGCAGACGTGCTGCATTCTGCCCGCATGTTTCTGAAACTGTATTTTGATACCGTAGACACCGAACAAAATCCTGTTCGCATTAACCAGTTGGTTTCTACCCATGGTTACGATGTGGTATTACTGGATATGAACTTCAAACGGGGTGAACACGATGGAAAAGAAGGATTGTACTGGCTGGAACGGATACTCACCATAGATCCGAATCTGGCGGTTATTTTGATTACCGCCTATGGCGATATTGAACTGGCCGTTGACGCCATGCGACAGGGGGCCTTCAATTTTGTATTGAAACCCTGGAGAAACAGCAAACTACTGGAAGCCATAGAAGCCGCGCTGGCCTCCCGGCAACGATCTAAAAAAACAACTTCTTCAACAAAAAATGAGGTGCGTGTTGCCGAAAATGAAAATAAAATTATTGGCAATTCCGCAGGAATGCGGCAGGTTTATGCACTTATAGAAAAAGTAGCTGCTACCTCAGCCAATGTTTTGATTTTGGGCGAAAGTGGTACCGGAAAAGACCTGGTAGCTAAAACGCTGCACCATCAATCTCATAGGAAACACGCGCCATTTATTCAAGTTGATGTAGGTGCCCTTACCCCTACTCTTTTCGAATCGGAGTTGTTCGGCCATGTGCGGGGCGCGTTTACCGATGCGGTTCAGGATAAACCTGGAAAATTTGAAATAGCGCACGGAGGGACGCTTTTTCTGGATGAGATCGGAAACCTTTCGTTGCCACAACAAGCAAAGTTATTAACCGCCTTACAAACCTGGAAAATTACACGGGTGGGTGGAAACAAAGAAATTCCACTGGATATCCGGTTAATTTGCGCTACCAATATGCCCTTATACGAAATGACAGAGGAGGCTGTGGAAGGAAAGTTTCGGCAAGACCTGCTCTATCGGATTAATACCGTAGAAATTATGGTTCCGCCGTTGCGCAACCGGCCAGATGATGTCCCCTTACTGGCTAATCATTTCCTTCAGCTATATGCGGATAAATATAAAAAGCCAAAACTTTCTATAAACGGAAAAGCCATGAATAAACTGCGGCAGTACAACTGGCCCGGAAATATCAGAGAATTGCGACATGTGGTGGAAAGAGCTGTGATTTTAGGTAATAATTCAACCCTAGATGCCGAAGATTTTGTGCTTGATTCCCAAAATTCTTTTATTACGCTTTCAGAGAAAAAAGAATTGTTAACCCTGGATGAAAATGAAAAGAATCATATCAAAAAGGTGCTCGAGTTAAATCAGGGTAATGTTACCAAAACCGCTCAGGAACTGGGTATTACCCGAACCGCTTTATATCGCAGGCTGGATAAATTTAATTTGTAAATAAGGTCAGGAAAATTTTAAATGGGGATAATTTTTCTGGTTCTCTGTTAGAAGTCGCACCTGTGAAGTACCTATAAATTTATTCCTGAAATCACTCAGGGCGGTATCATTGCCAAATACAATTGCCACATCGCCCAACATCAGGAAATCATCACCATGGGGTACGATCATTTCCTTATTTCTTTTGATCAGCATTAAAAAACCATCTTTATGGAAGGAAATTTCTCTCACCATCATGGTATCCAGTTTTTTATTCAACACCGGAATTTCCTCTACACTGTACGATTCAAAACTTTCGAACAAGGTATGATAGGTAGCCGGTCGGAAAATCAGGTTTTCCAGTGAAGTAGCCAAAGTTTGACTTAAATACAGCGCCTCTATTTCCAGCACTTTGAAAATCTCAACATTTTTATAGTCGGCCGCATAGCTGATAATATTTTCATGTTGCAGGTCATTTTTAAGAATCTGAGCTACGGCAAGGTTTTTTTCATCGGAATCGGTAAGAATAATAACATAATTCTCGGGTTGAAGCTCCATGTATTCATAGAGCTTTACATCAGCGCCATTTCCATGAATTACCTGTAGCCCTTCGTCTCTGAGCAATTCCACTTTCCTGAGATCCGTTTCAATAATAATTACTTCCTTGTCGTGCATTTTTAAATTCCGGGCCAGCAGTTCACTGGCAAAACTACCGCCCACAATAATGGTTTTATCCTTAGGAATCATGCTTTTCTCGCTAAGCTGGTTATAAATTATGGGTGAAAAAATACAGGTTACTACAGCCAAAATTACAAAAGAAGTGTTGGTAGCTGAACTGATTACCCCCATTTGCATACCTATTTGGGCTGCGGCAATAATTAAACTTAACTGGGAAGAAAGGAGAAATCCGCCGGCTAAAGCTTGTTTAAATCCAAATTGTCGCACCCAAACTAAGGAGGGTACAACTTTAATTATGAAAAAAGTAAGTAACAAAGTAGCTAAGAATAAATATGACCCGCCAATATCCTGCACTACGCTTAAGTCGATATTAGCCCCTACCTGTATAAAAAAGATGGGTATAAAAAATCCATACCCAATGGCATCCAGTTTCATTATCAGGCTTGAGCGCTCCTTTGAGGTAAAAATTGATAGCAGCACCCCAGCCATAAAAGCTCCTAAAATAACCTCTATTTCCATTAACTGGGTAATGATGAGGAAAATGGATAACAACAAAATAGCGCCCCTCACCTTCAGTTGTGAAGCCGAATGAGAAAGCTCAAATAAGGTACGTTTAAAAAGTTTCACCCTTACCAACCGCCGCCCTATCCGGTACGATAAATAAAAGGCCAGAAACAGGAAGAGCAGTAGTACAATTTCAAACTGAAAACCCTGTTTCAGAAGAGAAGTGGTTAAAGTAAAAAGCAATATTCCAAGGATGTCGGCCACTGCCGCTGCTAATACCAGCATCTGGCCAAATTTGGTAGAAATTTCACCTCTGTCTTTTAATACGGGTATAATTACGCCCAAGGAAGTGGTGGAGATAATCACAGCAAAAAACCATATATTCCTTACAGAAATAATGTGAGAAATGAACCAGGCGCCCAGCAAAGCCAACACCAGCGTTCCCAGGTAAATAATAATGCCCATGAGCAAAGGATTCCCTGTGGTTCTGGCAACCGTTAATTTCCGGCGTGGTAATGAGGCGATTATTTTATGCACATCCACCTCTAACCCGCTTAAAAACATGAGAAAAATAAATCCGATAAGTCCTAAAAAATTAAGATAAGGCGTTTCGTGCAGCAGGTTCATGCCATACTGCCCCACAACAATACCCGCGATTATTTCTACAGCAACGGCAGGTATTTTAATCACTTTAAGTTGTGAGGTAATCAGCGGCGATAACACCGCCACTACCATAACCAGAAATAAAGGCAAAAACTCGACTTCTAATTCCATAAAGTTTGTCTTTAAAAAAATAGAGCCGCACTTCTTAACAAGTATATTTTGCCAGAAGGCCGCTTTCCAAATGGTATCAAACTGTAGTTTAACCCCAAATAATTTTTATTTTAATAGGGCGGTTTTCTTTTTAAGAATTAAAATATAATCAATAATTCAAATTTTTGAAGCAAAAGCAATTTATAAATTCCATTTTTTCACAAAACCTTCAAGAATTTCATAATAATTCCATACAAGTTTATATTTTGACCGGAACACTTAAGTTTTTTCTCTTTATAGCGATTTGCTTAACTTTCCGCTTTAAATATTTTAAGCAACTAAACTTATTCCAGTAAAATGAATGTGTCGGGCAATATCAGAAAAATGAGAAGCGAACTAAGCAATCCGGTAAATTATGTTTTACCCTTATTTGATGTGCTGGAAGAAAATGAATTGGTACCGCTGAATGAACTGGTTGGCAAAGAAATCCGGCTTACCTTTCAGCAACAGATTAACTGCGTGGTAACCGGCGAAAAAATTAAAAAGGTTTATGGGGAAGGCATGAGCTATCTGGCCTTTATTAAGTCTCCGCAGGCGGTAGAGAGCATTATTCGTCCCGAACTTTCGCAGGCGCATTTGGGTATTGGTTTGCGCGACTTAACCTGGGAACTGGAACACGATATGCAGCCTCATGTCGTTTATCTGGCCCAAACCAGCGGTGTGAAAGTAGGCGTTACCCGCATCCGGCATGTACCTTCCCGATGGATTGATCAGGGAGCATGGAAAACCATGGTAGTAGCGAATACACCTTACAGGCAATTGGCCGGATTAATTGAAGTAGCCATGAAAGCCCATATGTCGGATAAAACTGACTGGCGAAAAATGTTAACCAACACCTTGGATCCGGATATTGATTTGATGGAGGAAAAATTAAAGTTTATCGAAAAAGTACCAGCGGAATACCAGCCATATATAGCTAAAGAGAATGAGATTACGGAAATACATTATCCGGTTATCCGGTATCCTGAAAAAGTAACCAGCATCAAGCTTGATAAAGTTCCGGTTATTCAGAAGAAACTGACAGGAATTAGGGGACAATACTGGCTGTTTGACGACGATACCGCGATTAATATCAGAAGTCACGCAGGGTATAAGGTACGTTTAGAAGCCTGACAAGAAAAAACCTCCCCACTAAGGCTTCCTCTCCATTTACGAAATGCTGCTTTGATTGAACTTTTCATTCAGGCCGGATTTATTCAGCGACTCCTGAATTTCTTCGGGCAGGTGCATCTCAATCTCAAATTCTTTATTTTCGGTTTCGGAAGCCCGGCGGAAAGCATACAGCAATTGAATTACTCTCAAATCCAGCTTTTGTACATTCTTCAATTGTAGCTGGATGCCGTCATAATCTCTGATGGCGTTAAAAAGTGTGTTTTCAATATTTTCTACCCTTTCAAGGGTGAGTTCTCCTTCCATCACAATTATCTTTACTTGCTTATTGGTTGCGCTTAAGTCGCTGAGTGATTTTGTTTCCATGTTTTATCAATTTTAAAAGATTATCTCTACGTATTTCTGAATACAACTGTTATATGTAACAGCCAAAATAATCCAAATCCTGGGGATTCTATAAATTGATTCTGTTGGTAATACCACACATGTAAGAATGAGGGAAGTAAATAAGCAATAGAGTGGGTTAAACTTTCAGTTTACTGTTGTAATCGTAAATCAGTTCAGCGATTTCAGTAAGCAGTTCAGGGTTTTGTTCGATGCCATTTCCGATCACCAGAATGTCGGCACCGGCATCCAATGCCTGCGCGGCCTTATGCCGGTTGTTAATACCTCCACCCACAATAAGGGGCACATCCACAGATTTTCGTACCATGCTGATTAGTTTGGCACTTACAGGAAACTGGGCACCACTGCCCGCGTCCAGGTAAATGAGCCTTAAACCCAGCATTTCACCGGCAATAGCGGTGCAGGCTGCTACCGAAGGTTTGTCAGCCGGAATGGGCATGGTATTGCTCATATACGAAACAGTAGTCTGGTTTCCTGAGCCAATCAGCATATAACCTGTAGGAAGCACCTGCAATTTACTGCGCTTTAAAACTGGTGCCGCCACCACATGCTGGCCAATTAATAGTTCGGGATTTCTGCCTGAGATCAGAGAAAGAAAAAGGAGGGCATCGGCAGAACCTTCTATATACATGTTACTGCCCGGAAATAATATGACAGGAATATTACATTGTTGCTTGATCAGATAAATAACCTGACTAAAATTATTACCGGTAATCAGGCTTCCACCTACGAAAAAAAAATCTACTTTATTCTCAACGCTCATGTTAATTATTTTTATACACGAAGCGTTGTCTTCTATTTTATCGGGATCAATTAATACTACAAACGATTTAATCCCTGATTCGCGTTTACTAACCAAGATATCGAGTATTTTTCGCATTATTTGTCGACGATTTTCCGGGCATCAAGATAATCCAAAATTCTCTGCTTTGCCAAACCTATCGCCATAATTCCAATCTGCTCAAGAATGTTTCTCACAAATGGGTTCCTTTTTTTTGCTATCGAATTATTTGGAATGATCTCAGGTCCTTCATGTACAGCTTCAATAAGCTGTTTTCTGTGTTTTTTTTTCTTATTCGATTTAAACAATTTCCTTACCACCACCAGGGAAATCAGTGCGGCTCCCCCTATCATGGCCATTTTGCCAATGGCGGCGGAATCTTCTTTAATAGCGACTTGCAGTTCTTTTTTAATGCTTTCCGCTGCCTGCCTCAGCTTTTCTTTTTGTGTTTCTATATCGGTAGCCAATATCTTAAAGGTTTAATTTTCTGGTTCAATCATACCGTTTATTAACTTATTTACCATCATTTTTTTAAATGATTCTGTTCTGCTAACAATAAGTACTATAATTAGCAGCAACAAATAAAACGTGGTTACAATGCCGAATCCCTGCCAAATGCTGTCCAGCACTTCGTTCAAATACAAGGACAGCGTAACGCTTCCTAATACAAGGAAGAAAAAACCCAAAACCACTATAACTATAATGGGAATTATGGTGGCGATAATTCTCGCGGCTTTTTCTTTTACCTCTATGGTTATCAATTTTATTTTAGCTTCCGCGAAAGCTCTTGTTTTATTTTTTATAGCACTGAACAAAATTAAAAAAATTTTAGGTTGTACATTTTCGTAGTAACTGTACTTGTATACGGTACTACATTATTAATAAATAACAATCTTGCTGATTTGTTAGAAAAAAATCAATAATTACTAAAAATAAATTTGATTTTGGCTAAACGGCTTCAGTTAAAGTAAATTAAAATAAAGGGCAAAATAAAAAATGTGATCAGGATATACAAAAACCCGTAAATCCGATTGGTCATGGTTAGCTTTCCAAATTGCAAAGCAAGCAAAACCGGCACCTTTCTTATCAGGGGAAATGGCATAAACAACAACACGCCAGTCAGGTTGAACAAAAAATGCGCGATAGCAATGCTGATGGCAGCTTCCGAATTGAACAGGGCCGCGATCAGAGCCGTAACTGTGGTACCAATGTTGGCCCCAATAATGAACGGAAAGGCTTTCCTGAGCGAAATTTTTCCGGTAGCTACCAATGGCACCACCAGGGGTGTGGTTACGGAACTGGACTGCACTGCCGCGGTTAGCAGGGTACCCCAGGCAAAAGATTTTAGTGGTTTATCAAAAATATACTGGTTAATTCTTTCCTTCGATTTTCCGATAAGTGAACCATAAATAATTCGGGAAATTACTTTAATGCTAACAAACAAAATGATCAGGGAAATGACCAGCACAATCCAATTATTGTCAATTACCTGAAAAATAAAGTTACTGATAGGGTTGCTGTGAAATATGCCGGTAGTTTGAAAACTATTGGACTGATCGGTTAAAGCCGGGGCTATCCAGGAGGCTACTTCCCGACTCATGATAGAAAGCGTTTGGTGGAAATATTCTAACGGGAACAATATAATGGTAAGTAAGATATTATAAAAATCGTGGATGGTACCGGCACTGATGGCTTTTCTGAATTCCCTGCGGCTGGTAATAAAACCCAACGAAATTATGGTGCTGGTAATGGTGGTACCTATATTGGCCCCCATTACAATCGGGATGGCATGCGTAAGGCTTAAGGTGCCAGAACCTACCAGAGCCACCACCATAGAAGTTACCGTAGAACTACTTTGTATAATGGCGGTAATTAGCAACCCAATAAACAAACTGATAAAAGGATTGGAGGTTGCCGATAATAAAGACTGAGCCACACCACCAGATAACCGCTGGAAAGATCCGCCGATCAGGTCGATAGACAGAAGAAAAAGCAAAGTGATCCCAATTATTAATAATCCTTTACTTATATACCCAATGGTTTCTTTATTCTTTTGTACTTTTACCGCCTCCAAATTAATTAAATAATTATGCGCTTACGCTCGTACCGGAAAAACTTTTAGAAGTTAATTCGTTCAATAAGATGTAGAATTCGTGATCCGGAATAGCAATTCAAAATTTCAGCAAAGGTAAGTGTTTGCTAATAAGAAAAATATCATTTTAGATAAAGCTATTGTTAAGTTTTTTATTAATTTAGGTATGCAAGGAAATTCTTCCGTTACGGACATGCTTCATTTATATTATGCTGTTCAACATATCAGCTATAACCATTAGGTTTTTTCACAAAATTTTACTCAAAATGTTTTTTATAAATTTCTACCGTTTATAAAAAATTCAGCACTAAGAATTATAAAAATTCAGATAATGGATCAGAATATATTGGAGAAGAAAAAGGCGGAATTTAAAAACTTGTTTCCCGGGGTAGTGTTTTTGGCTCAGTCTGAACCACAGGCTTTAGAAAAATATCTTAAAACCCAGAAACAAATCAGCCAGACTGATCATGTATTAAAAGTTGATAAAGCCGGCGATGGTAATATGAACCTTACCCTGCGGGTAACCACAGAAGAAAAGTCGATTATTATTAAACAATCGCGACCCTGGGTAGAAAAATACCCTGCCATTGCCGCTCCCGTTCATCGTACTTCTATCGAGGGAATTTTTTATAAATCTATTATTCAACATGAATTTCTGCGCCAGCATATCCCTGCTATATATGGATTAGATGAACGTGCGAATATTATATTTTTAGAAGATCTGGGCAGCATTGAAAGCCTTGAAAGTGCCTATAAGGGCGACCCCATTCCTGAAAAGGTTATTAAATTGCTTGTGCGCTGGCTCAGCGCGCTGCATAACAAAGAGTTTTCGCCTGAAACTAAGCATTTATTAAAGAATTTAAAAATGCGGATACTCAACCATGAGCATATTTTTGAGTTACCGCTCCGAAGAAATAATGGTCTGTACCTGGACAAAATCACACTCGGTCTTGACAAAATTGCCCAGGAACTCAAATGGAACATGAGTTATTGTAAAAAGGTGGAAGAGTTGGGCAACCTCTATCTTACAGAAGGAAAATCGTTACTGCACGGCGATTATTATCCTGGTAGCTGGATGCTCAAACAAGATAAGGTTTACATCCTCGATCCTGAATTTTGCTTCTTTGGTATGCCGGAATTTGACCTGGGCGTGATGCTGGCGCATTTGGTGTTGTCCAGGCAAAACCTTGAAACACAGAATGCTGTAATCAACAATTATGAATCGTTAACTCCCATTCGTAACAAACTGGTGTTTAACTTTGCCGGAGTTGAAATTATGCGCAGACTGATTGGCGTGGCCCAGTTGCCGGTTTCTGCCGAAAAAGACTGGAAAGAGGACATGCTGATGAAAAGTTTGGAATGGGTAATGTTATAATTGAAATTTAAAAAGTGCGTTATTTTCTGGATATCGCCTACCATGGGGGAGCTTACCACGGTTGGCAGCGACAAAAAAATGCCATCTCGGTACAAGAGGTGCTTGAAAAAAGTATCGGTATCATCCTGAACGAACCTGTTGAAATTACCGGCAGCGGCCGTACCGATGCGGGGGTACATGCCGAACAGCAATTCGCCCACCTGGAAACCAGCCAGCATTTAACAGAACAGAATTATATAAAAAAGTTTAATTCCATCCTTCCGCCAGATATTTCCGTAAAAGAAATTTATAAGGCGCAACCGGAGGCGCATGCCCGCTTCGATGCCCTTGCCCGTAGTTACCAGTATAGAATTACCCGGCATAAAAATCCATTTCGAAATGGATTGAGTTGTTTATACCAAAAACAGTTGGATATTGATAAAATGAATGAAGCTGCCCAATTGCTATTATCCTCGAATATGCATCCTGAACTTGATTTCTCCAGTTTTAGTAAGGTAAAAACCAATGTAAATCACTTTCGCTGCGATGTTTCATATTCTCACTGGGAACTCACGCAGGCAGGCACTTTCCAGGAAACATTAACGTACCACATTACCGCTAACCGGTTTCTCAGGGGCATGGTGCGGGCTATTGTTGGCACATTATTGGAAATAGGACTGCATAGAATTACCATACCTGACTTCAAAAGAATTTTATCCAGTGGTGACCGGAAAAAAGCAGCCCGCTCGGTAGAGGCTTGTGGGCTTTATCTGACAGCGGTTCAATACCCAAAAAATTTATTTTTAGAAGATTCATGATGGATAAAGAAGTAACCAACAGTGGTGATATTTTAGATTTACAGGTTTTAAAAAGACTTTTCATTTTTGTGAAGCCCTATCAGGGTAAATTTATTTTTTTGGTGTTTCTCACAATTGCCACAGCCATTGCCGCTCCGGTAGTGCCTTACCTGGTAGGATACACCATTGACCATTACGTGCTGAACAAAGATTTTCACGGATTGGTCAAATTTACCATGGTACTGATCGGCGTATTGTTCCTGCAGGGATTTATTCAGTACCTGCAAACTTTTTTTTCCGGTTGGCTGGGGCAGAACATTATCCGGGATATCCGGATAAAGCTGTACCAGCATTTGCTCTCCCTCCGGTCAAAGTTCTTCGATAAAACTCCCATCGGAAGGCTGGTAACCCGCACCATTTCCGACCTGGAAACTTTATCCGATATTTTCAGTCAGGGTGTAGCGGCCATTATCGGTGATATGTTGCAAATTCTGGTAATTCTGGCTTTTATGCTGTACGAAGACTGGAAATTAACAGTGGTAAGTTTGTCTACCTTACCGCTACTGCTGATTAGTACCTATGTGTTCAAAGAGAAAATTAAAGTAGCTTTTAATGATGTTCGGAACGCGGTGTCCAATCTCAATTCCTATGTGCAGGAGCATATTACCGGGATGAGTATCGTTCAGATTTTCAGCAGCGAACACATAGAATCTGAAAAGTTCAAGGAAATTAATAACGAGCATAAACATGCCCACCTTAAATCGGTCTGGTATTATTCCATCTATTTCCCGGTAGCGGAAATTATCAACGCTACGGGTGTAGGGTTACTGGTTTGGTATGGCGCCAAAGGAGTGTTGCATTCGGAAGTTACCATTGGGGTACTGGTTACGTTTATCATGTATATCAATATGTTTTTCCGACCTATCCGGCAAATCGCAGATCGGTTTAATACCCTGCAAATGGGCATCGTAAGTTCTTCACGGGTGTTGAAATTAATGGATAATAAGGAGCAGATCCCGAATACCGGTACCTTCCGGCCTGAACGATTATCCGGTAAGGTAAACTTTAAAAATGTATGGTTTGCCTACAATGATGAGGATTATGTATTGAAAAATATCAATTTTGAAGTAGAAGCCGGAAAAACGATCGCGCTGGTAGGGGCCACGGGAGCCGGTAAATCTTCTGTTATAAATTTACTGAGCCGTTTTTACGATATTAACAAAGGCCAGATTTGTATCGACGATACCGATATCAAAGAATTTGATCTGGATGTTTTAAGGAAACATATTGGGGTGGTGCTTCAGGATGTGTTCCTCTTTTCTGATACCATTGCCAATAACATATCCTTAAAAAATGACAAAATAAGCCGCAAAAAAATGGTAGAAGCAGCCGAACTGGTGGGTGCCCTGAAATTTATTGAGCGGCTACCCGGTGGCTTCGACTACAACGTTATGGAACGCGGTGCCACCCTGTCTGTAGGGCAGCGACAGCTTATCTCTTTTGTGAGAGCCATGGTATACGATCCTGAAATTATTATCCTGGACGAAGCCACTTCTTCCGTAGATACTGAAACAGAAGAACTGATTCAAAATGCCATTGAAACGCTGATGAAAGGACGAACTTCCATTGTAATTGCCCACCGTCTTTCTACCATACAGAACGCTGATCGGATTCTGGTGCTTGATCATGGCGAAATCAAGGAAAGAGGTACGCATGCTGAGTTACTGGCCCATAATGGATTTTACAGTCAGCTTTATAAAATGCAGTATAAAGAAGTGGTTTGAGTAGTTGGAAGTTGGGAGAAAAAAAAATAGTTAATTGTTATTTGTTAATAGTTTAAGCCCAAATAACTATTAACAAATAACTTTTCTTTATTAACTATTCATAAGTTGCTCAATTTCATCGGCTTCAATGGGAATATTCCTCATTAAATCAAACACTCCATCTTCACGAATCACAAAATTATTTTCCAGCCTGATGCCCAAATCTTCTTCCCTGATATAAATACCAGGCTCTACGGTAAACACCATTCCCGGAACAAATTTTCTGTATACATTTCCCACATCGTGTACATCA
Organism: Cyclobacteriaceae bacterium; assembly: GCA_041745535.1. Lineage (GTDB taxonomy): Bacteria > Bacteroidota > Bacteroidia > Cytophagales > Cyclobacteriaceae > JBGTIS01. The sequence continues at coordinate 18,043 of JBGTIS010000258.1, forward strand.
AGGCCCAGGTGGTGCGAGGTGCCATGCATAAAATACTTCCGGTATAAAGGGTTTTCCCTAGGCTGATTTTTCACATCGGTTTTGTCCAGCAGCCCCAGGCCAATCAGTTCGCTTTCCATTATTTTTCCAATTTCCTGGTGGTATTCCTTAATCCGGTTGCCGGGTGTTAACATAGGCAGGGCAGCCCTGTGCACCCGAAGAACGGCATTATAAACCTCTTTTTGCCGCTTACTAAAGGTGCCGCTTACTGGAACCGACCGCGTCATATCCGCATTGTAATTGGCATATTCCGCCCCAACATCCATCAGTAGTACCTCACCCGCATCGCAAACATCGGCATTGGCAACATAATGCAACACGCAGGCGTTTTTTCCCGATGCGATAATCGGTTCATAAGCGAAGCCACGAGAACGGTTTCTCAGAAATTCGTGGGCATACTCAGCCTCAATCTCAAATTCCATTACCCCGGGTTTTACAAATTTTAGCACCCGGCGAAAGGCTTTTTCAGTAATGTCACAAGCCATTTGCATTACCCTGATTTCATCTTCAGATTTCACCGCACGTAAATGGTGCATAATTGGGGCCAACCGTTGGTACTGGTGCAACGGATAACTTTGTTTACACTGCTTTATAAAACGGGCATCACGGGTTTCAACCACCACATCAGCCCGGAGGTGTTCATTGGTATTCAGATACACGTTTTCAGCTTCAGCCATTAAGGTATTAAAAATTCCGTGGAAGTCTTTATTCCAGATAATGGTACTGATACCGGAAATATCTCTGGCTTCCTCTTTGGTGTATTTATGGCCTTCCCAAATAGCGATTAATTCACTGGTTTCTTTTAAGAATAATATTTTCCTGTATTTTTCATCCGGGAAATCAGGGAAAATAACCAGGATACTTTCTTCCTGATCGATGCCTGACAAGTAATACAAATCATTATTCTGCCGGAAACGCATGGTGCCATCCGCATTGGTAGGCATAATATCGTTGGCATTAAAAACCGCGATAGAATTGGGTTTCAGTTGCTTTATCAGGTTTTCTCTGTTTTGAATAAACAGGTCTTTTCCAATAGCGTGGTATCTCATTTCGTTCTATTTAAGAATTTCTGAAAACAAATAACGCATAAATCTTTTATACTTAAACCAATAAAGTAATCCGTTTTGTTTTTCAACCAATATCATTTCATGTTAGTTATTTAAAAAATATATTTGCAAAAAACCTGATTAACCTACAATTATTAGTCAATGCATTCAATTGAAACATTCAGAAATTGTACTCCCGGCCACTTCCATTGTGCTGAACATTGATAATATTCAGGAAATAATCATACAATCCAATCTGAAGAACTTTAATTATTGATCAATCCATGGAAGAAAAAATACGCATCGCTATACAGAAATCAGGCCGCCTCAGCGAAGATTCGGTTAAACTGATACGGGAATGCGGTATTAAATTTAGCAATGGCGCCGGTAAATTAAAATCTACCGCACAGAATTTCCCCATTGAGTTTTTATTTTTGCGCGACGATGACATCCCCGGCTATGTAGAAGATGGCGTAGCCGATGTAGGCATTGTAGGGGCCAATGTGTATGAAGAGAAGCAAAAGAAAATTCAGATTATCAAACATCTGGGCTTTTCCAAATGCAGGCTTTCGCTGGCAATCCCCCGCGACAAGGAATATGAAGGTGTACAGTTTTTTGAAGGCAAGAACATCGCCACCTCCTACCCTATTATTCTGCGAAAATTTATGGATCAGCATCACATCAAAGCCCATATTCATGAAATCAGCGGTTCGGTAGAAATCGCCCCCAGCATCGGTTTGGCAGATGGCGTTTGCGATATTGTAAGTTCTGGAAGTACTTTATTGAGCAACGGCCTGAAAGAGGTTGAAACTATTTACGATTCAGATGCGGTGCTGGTAGGCGGTGAATCGTTTTCCAAAGAAAAAAAAGTAATACTGGACAAGCTTTTGTTCAGAATTAATGCTGTTCAAAAAGGAAAAAATAACAAATACATTTTACTGAATGCTCCTGCCGAACATACTGAAAAGATAATTGGTTTAATACCTGGTATGAAAAGCCCAACAGTAATGCCCCTGGCCAAAGCTGGTTGGAATTCTATTCATTCGGTAATTAATGAAGATGAATTCTGGGAAGTAATTGAAAGTTTGCGCGAAGCTGGTGCCGAGGGAATATTGGTAGTACCCATTGAAAAAATGATTGTATGAAAGTTGTGATAAATCCGAAAAGGGAAGAGTGGAAAGAACTGCTGTTACGCCCTGTTTTTAAATACAAGAAAATAGAAAAAATTGTCAAGCCCATTATCAAGAAAGTGAAACGGCAGGGCGATAAGGCTTTACGAAAATTTTCAATTGAATACGATCATGTCGAACTCAGCGATTTTGCGGTTACCGCTGAAGAAATAGCGGCTTCTAAAAAGAAAATCAGCCAGGAACTAAAAGAAGCTATTCTGATAGCAAAAAACAATATCCACCAGTTTCATGAAGCACAAAGCTCCAAAACCCTTCAGGTAATAACCATGCCCGGCGTGTCGTGCAGCCGGAAAAGTGTACCGATCAGCAAGGTTGGTTTGTATATTCCGGGAGGAACCGCTCCGCTATTTTCTACCGTATTAATGTTGGGCGTACCGGCGGGCATTGCTGGCTGTCAGGAAATCGTTTTGTGCACGCCTCCAAATCGGGAAGGAGAAATTCATCCGGCCATTCTTTTTGCCGCGCAGCTGGTAGGTATCACCAAAATATTTAAAATTGGTGGCGCGCAGGCCATTGCTGCCATGGCTTATGGCACCAAGACTGTACCGCAGGTGTATAAAATTTTTGGTCCTGGTAACCAGTACGTAACCCTGGCCAAACAACTGGTGCAAAAAGACGGTATCGCCATCGATTTGCCTGCCGGACCTTCAGAAGTAGCAGTGCTTGCCGATAACAGCACCGAACCCGCTTTTGTTGCTGCCGACCTGCTTTCGCAGGCTGAACACGGGGTAGATAGTCAGGTTTTGTTGGTTACAACCAGTAAAACATTGGTAGACAAGGTTTTCAAGGAAATTGATGTGCAGTTAGAAGAATTACCCCGCAAGGAAATAGCCTGGAAAGCTTTGGAAAATAGTGTGGCCATTGTTGTAAAAACGTTGGATGAAGCCATCGATTTGTTGAACGAATACGGTGCGGAACACCTGATTATTGCTACGGAACAGCCAAAGAAAGCTGCCGCGAAAATTTTTAATGCAGGCTCGGTGTTTATTGGCCCGTATACACCGGAATCCGCCGGCGATTACGCTTCGGGTACCAACCATACATTGCCCACCAACGGATACGCGAAATCATATAGCGGGGTTTCTCTGGATAGTTTTGTAAAGAAAATCACTTTTCAGGAAATTACGCCCAAAGGATTGCAGAAACTGGGTCCTTATATTGAAGTGTTAGCGGAAGCGGAAGAACTGACCGCCCACAAAAATGCTGTGAGCATTCGCCTTCAATACCTTAAAAACAGGTAACTTTAAGCGTATTTTAAGAACTAATCCCATGTTTGATATCAAAGCCCTATTAAGACCGCATCTGTTAACTCTAAAGCCCTACTCCTCAGCCAGAGACGAATATGGCGGTCAGGAAGGTTTATTTTTAGATGCTAATGAAAATCCTTTCGGCACACCGGGCATTACAGAAGCTTTTAACCGGTATCCGGATCCTTATCAGATTGAACTCAAAAAAGCCATTGCCAAAGTGAAAGGCATTGCACAAAACAAAATATTTTTAGGAAATGGCAGCGACGAACCTATCGATCTCCTCATCCGGTCTTTCTGTCAGCCTGCTGTTGATAAAATTCTTATTTTACCGCCTACCTATGGGATGTATGAAGTAAGCGCCCACATCAATCAGGTAACCCTTCTTGAAGTTAGCCTTACTGCCGATTATCAGATTAACCTGCCGGCTGTGTTAGCAGCTATCGATGCGCATACAAAAATGCTGTTTATCTGTTCGCCCAATAACCCTACCGGTAATTTAATGAACCGGGCAAGCATTCTGGAATTGATCAACCAGTTTAAAGGCCTGGTGGTGATTGATGAAGCGTACATTGATTTTGCCTCAGAAGAAAGTTTATTATCTGAACTGGATGCCCATCCTAATCTGGTAGTGCTGCAAACCTTCAGCAAGGCCTGGGGCATGGCTGGTCTTCGATTAGGCATGGCCTTCGCGAGTGAAGCAATTATCCATATTTTAAATCAGGTAAAAGCACCCTATAATATCAATAGTCTTACCCAGAAATCAGCATTAAAAATTCTGGAATACGCGGAAGGAAAAAATCAATGGGTTCGTGAAATATTAGAGAACAAAGAGATTTTAACAAAAAATCTGGAAAAGCTTGACCTGGTAGAAAAAGTTTTCCCTTCTGATGCTAATTTCCTGCTGGTGAAAGTAAAAGACGCTCCTTCAGTTTTTCATTACCTGATACAGGAAAAAGTTATTGTCCGCGACCGCTCCAGGGTTCAATTGTGTGATAACAGCCTCAGAATTACGGTGGGTACACCTGAGGAAAATTTTATTCTGATACAAACCCTTAAAGACTTTTCTGACAGCCTCACTGATAATGGAAACCAATAACTCTATGAAGAAAGTTCTTTTTATCGATCGTGATGGCACCATAATAATTGAACCGGCGGATGAACAGATTGATTCGCTTGAAAAACTGGCTTTTTTCCCAAAAGCAATTTCCAATCTCAGAAAAATCGCTGAGGAAACCAATTTCGAATTGGTAATGGTAACCAACCAGGACGGATTGGGTACCGAATCTTTTCCTGAGGATACTTTCTGGCCTGCCCACAATAAAATGTTGGATACCTTAAAAGGGGAAGGCATTTCCTTTAGTGAAATTATTATTGACCGCACCTTCCCGCACGAAAATGCCCCTACCCGCAAACCCGGCATTGTCCTGTTAAAAAAGTATATGACAGATGAGTATGACCTGGCCAACTCCTATGTAATTGGTGACCGCATTTCGGATATTGAACTGGCCGCAAATTTAGGCGCGCAGGCTATTTTTATTTCAGAAAAATCTTCAGATAAAGCTGTATTATCCACTACCGATTGGGACCTTGTCTACCAGTTTCTACAGTTACCGCCCCGCACTGCTACGGTGCAGAGAATTACTAATGAAACTAAAATAAATATAGCGCTTAATCTGGATGGGAACGGAACCTATCACATTCATACCGGATTAGGTTTTTTTGACCATATGCTGGACCAACTCAGCAAACATTCAGGAATTGATCTGGACATTTCTGTAGAAGGTGATTTACATATCGATGAGCACCATACCATTGAAGATACCGCACTGGCGTTGGGCGAAACATTTTTGAAAGCTTTAGGAAATAAAATGGGCATCAGTCGGTATGGTTTCTTACTGCCAATGGACGACGCGCTAGCCCAGGTAGGTATCGATTTCAGTGGCCGGCCGTGGCTGGTATGGGACGCTACATTTACAAGAGAAAAAGTAGGCGATATGCCCACGGAAATGTGCTATCACTTTTTCAAATCATTCTCCGATGCTGCCAAATGCAACCTGAATATTCAGGTTTCAGGAGAAAACGAACATCATAAAATAGAAGCCATTTTTAAGGCTTTCGCCAAAGCTATTAAAATGGCTATTGCGAGGGATACGAAAAATCTTCATGCTTTGCCCAGTACAAAAGGCCTGTTGTAAAACAGTTTCGAAAAGTTTTCAGTTATTTTATCAGAAGATTTACACTTTCCGCAAAAGATGAAAAACATTAAAAGGAAATTTTTTGACCTTTTGGTAAAGTTAAACAAAGCTTTACTGCCAAAGGTATACAAACTTGATTTGAATAATCTTTCAAAAATGGATAAAGCGCTAATTGGATACAAATACTGGGTTACAAAAAATGCCCTGAAAGATTAGGGTATTATTTACCAAAAGCTTCTCTTTCGTAGTCGAGGCTGGTAGAATACACCGGGAAAGATACCCTGAAAAGCATATAAAATCCTCTGCCACTGATGCCTGGGCGGTAGCCAGTTTCCAGGTTATAGGCCCAGCCTAGTTCCCGATTGAACTTCCCGTCTATTCCTGCGCGTACGCCAAGCAAACTCGTTTTTACTGGATCAGTAGAAAAAATCCGTTGCTGATAAGCATCGTTCGCGTCTTTGTACTGTATGTTATCAATTGTATTAAAAGGCGCTAACAGTATGTCTAAGTAAGTGGTAAAAATCAGGTCATCCGATAGTACCCCATATCCTTTGTCGGGTTTGATAGCCAGATTTTTTATCCACGTCATAGAACCTCCTGTAAAAAAGCCTCTTACCCGCATATTGCCGTAT
>JBGTIS010000259.1:0-5776 GCA_041745535.1 Cyclobacteriaceae bacterium
GAATACCATATCCACTAAAAGAAGGATTAAGACTTCCTTTTCGGATACGTTCCGACTTAGTGCGATTCCTCAGAATACCATATCCACTAAAAGAAGGATTAAGACTGTTTTTTCTTTCCTCGGTTGCTCAAATTTACCAGAACTCAGAATACCATATCCACTAAAAGAAGGATTAAGACCTTTTGCTTGGCTTCATAAGGCCAATTTGTCTGCTCAGAATACCATATCCACTAAAAGAAGGATTAAGACAAAAAAGAAGCCGCACAGATTCTGATGGATAAAATTCTGTGAAAAAAAAATCTTCCACATGTTTGAAAAACATGTATTCCAAACTACTTTGATACCAAGAGCGTTAAGCCAATAACCGTAGCGCGAAGTTTATTGGATTTTATATTTTGCGACCCCATTGAAATACCCTTCGCAAGGGTTGCGATCATCATTAAAAATTTTTTAATTGTAATACTAACCTAACACTACGCATGGCAGAGTTTTCTACTTTTCAAAAGTCAACTTTATTCAATGCCAGTTGTGTGGCTATAGTTGTAGCTTCTATGCGTGCGGGTATGTTAGATGTTTTTGGAATGAACTTCAACTTAAGAGAAAACAAATAGGCAGGGCAATTGGTATTGTTTCATTCAAAACTTTTGAATTTATGGATACAGATTATCGGTTAAAAGTTGGCATAGACAGCTATTGTTTTCACCGCCTGTTTGGCGAAGTTTATCCCCATCAATACAAAAAGGAAGATGTTTTCAGTATGGAAGATTTTCTGGCATATGCCAAATCTCTTGATGTGGATGGGGTATCGCTGGAGTCCTGCTTTTTTCCAAATTTCAATTCGGATTATCTTTCTACTGTAAAAGGATGGCTGGATGAGCATAGTTTTGACAGGGTATATGCATGGGGACATCCTGATGGCCTGGAAGGCGGCAAAAATCAGAAGGAATTCGATGCTATGGTACAGCATATTGAGTATGCCAAAGCCATAGGCGCTGAAGTGATGCGCGTAGTAGGGAGCAGCCTGATGTTTCGTTTCGAACCACATGAGCCTCAACTGGAAAAACTGGCCACCATGTTCAAAGAAGCCGCCAAAGTAGCAGCATCTTACCAGATCAAACTCGCCATAGAAAATCATATCGACTACAATTCAGAGGAAATTCTATGGTTATTGAAAGCGGTGGATTCTCCCAATTTTGGCGTAAATTTTGACTCAGGAAATTTCCTTCGGGTGCTGGACGACCCGGTTAAGGCTATGGAAAAACTGGCCCCTCATGTACTGGCTACCCATATCAAGGATATGTTACCCGTCAGGGGCATCCCGGTAGATGAGTGGTATTTTTTCTCCTGTGTGCCCACAGGGCTTGGCCTTATAGACAACCAAAAAATCGCGCAAATATTAGTAAACCACGGTTATCAGGGTTTTTTTGCTGTGGAGACCGATACACTGCACCCCAGCTATGCATTCAGAGAATTGGAAGTGGTAGCCCAGAGTGTACAGGAGCTAAAAAATATTTCCGCAAGGTGTCAATACAAAAAAGAAGTTTACACATGAAACCATTACATGTAGCTATCATCGGATATAAGTTTATGGGCAAAGCCCACAGCAATGCCTGGCTTCAGGCTGCCAGGTTCTTTGACCTGCCCTTACAACCTGTATTAAAAGTAGCCTGCGGTCGGGACGCGGCAGCCGTTGGCGCATTTGCGGCAAACTGGGGATGGCAGGAAACCGCCACAGACTGGAAAGAAGTAGTTTCTCGCGAAGATGTGGATGTGGTGGATGTGGCGCTGCCGCAACATCTCCATTATGAGGTAGTGCTTGAAGCAGCCCGTAATGGTAAGCATATTTTTTGTGAAAAGCCCCTGTGCTTTACCAGGGCACAGGCAGAAGAAATGTTAAGTGTGGCCGAACAAAATGGGGTAGTCCACTACCTCAATCATAATTACCGCAGAACACCCGCCGTTATGCTGGCCAAAAAAATGATTGATGAAGGGAAAATAGGGAGAATTTTTCACTGGCGGGGAGCGTATCAGCAGGACTGGATTGTAGATCCTAATTTCCCGCTGACCTGGCATTTGCAAAAAGAGACTGCTCATGCCGGACCGCACTGGGATCTGAATTCGCACAGCGTAGACCTTGCCCGATTCCTGGTGGGAGAGATCAGCACCGTAAGCTGCCTGACCAGCAACTTCATCAAAGAACGACCTTTGCCGGGCAAAGGAGCCGCTACCTTTTCAGCCGGGTCAGGCGGTGGATCGGATATGGGAAAGGTTACCGTAGAAGATGCGGCCCTGATGATGGTTGAATTTGAAAATGGAGCCATCGGCTCATTTGAGGCTACCCGCTTCGCGACTGGGCGAAAAAATTTTAACACCTTTGAAATCTATGGCAGCCGGGGCAGTTTACGGTTTAACCTGGAACGCATGAATGAATTGGAATACTATTCCCGTGACGATCCGGAAGAGGCTCAGGGCTTTCGCGCCATTATGGTCACCGAGCCAGTACACCCTTACATGTCGCACTGGTGGCCTCCGGGGCATATCATTGGTTATGAGCACGAATTTGTGCATGCGGTAGTGGACTTTGTGCATGCGGTGGATAAGGGCAGTGTCATAGAACCTAATTTTAGAGACGGCGTAAAAATCATTGCTGTGCTGGAAGCAGGCCTGGAATCAGCCCGACAGGGAAAAAAGATAAGCTTGTCCTGAACTTTGATCTTGCTCACAGTCAGGGTCTTATTGCGCATTATTTCAACAGATTGCATTAAAGTAATAATTTTTCACCTTTTAACTTTTTGCTACTTCTATGCGTACCCTTAAAGAACAATTTACAAAAGATGGATTTGTGATCGTGGATGTGCTTACCGAAGAAGAAATCCTTAACTACAGAAAAATACTGGCCGACCTGATGAACCCGGAAATAGCTGCTGATGACGACAAAGAAGAACGCTCTTCATCCTTCCAGCATTTAGGCGATGACCTGAAAGATTTTGGCAAAGAGAACCGGCAGTATTATTTTCATATTCTGACTAAACCCGGTACAGAACCCATTCATGAGGTCTATCATCATCCGCGCGTGATGCAGATTGTGGAAGAACTGATCGGACCTAAATTAATCATCAATAACGCTTCGGTACTGGCAGCCAACAAAGGGGTAAAATATGACCTGGGCTGGCACCGGGATGTGATTCAAATCCCTGAAGAAGAAATTGAGGATTACCTTTTTTCCGCAGACAGATTTCATAATAGTGTTCAGATTAACCTTCCTTTGTATGATGAAGACGCGCTGTGGGTGGTGCCGGGAAGCCATAATCGTGCTAACTCACCGGAAGAAGAAGCGATTTTTGGAGGTTCGAAACACTATTCTCCCAAAGGTATGAAAATGCCCGGGAGTATTCCCGTACCACTGAAAGCCGGACAGGCGGTGTTTTATAACAACAACCTGATCCACAGAGGGTACACCGATGAGGTAAAAGTTCCGCGAAGAACCGTACATATGGGCTATCACAGTGCTTTAAATCCTCCTACCTGGCATTTTTATCTTTTGAATGCCGAACTACTCACAACGGACTATCTGGAACGGCTAAGCCCTACCATGCGTAGCATGATGGAGGAATACCTGGCCTGCCGCAAACAGTTTCCTCACATGCATGAAACCTGGAAACCAGGCTTCTGGGATCAAAAAATTGATGTGGGTATTTACGAAGAGAGTTGATACTAATCTTTAGGATGCACATTGAGCGAAGTTAGTTAGTTGGGCCAGGTTTTGGTAGTACATGATTTGCCCGTGCCCACTGCTGCCACAAACTATCCAATTCCTGTATCACCTCGGGGTGCTGGTCCGCCATATTTGTGGTTTCGGTTCTGTCTTCGTTGATCCGATACAATTCCCACGGACTATTGGCATCCAGTGCCACCTGCTTCCAGTCGGCAGTACGAATATAACGGCCGCCAATGTGCTCATTGAATAATACCGGATGGCCCGCCCGTTTTTCTCCTTTAAAAACAGCTGCCAAACTTTTTCCCTGTAAAGGGGTAATCTGGTGATTTTGGTACAGGGTAGGATACTGTGTTTGCGCCAGATCCACAAAAGTTGCCATAAAATCCATGACATGCCCTACCTGATCGGACACGCTACCTATTTGGGCGGTAATTCCTTTGGGCCAGTAGGCAATCATAGGTGTATGCACGCCTCCCTCGTACGATTCCATTTTCCAATAACGAAATGGGGTATTGGCTACATTGGCCCACCGTTCTCCAATAGAGGCATAGGTGGTTCGCGGACCTGGCATCACCTCCTTGTTTACCGGATAAATAATTTCTTCTCCGGCCCGGGTCTGGCTGGGCCGATCGAATCCCGGGCCATACCGCATACAATCTTCCGGGCTGGCGCCATTATCGCTCAGGAAAAGAATCAGGGTATTCTCTAAATCTCCGGTTTCTTTTAGGGTTTCAACGATCCGGCCAATGCCCTGATCCATGCGGTCGATCATGGCCGCATGTACCGCCATCGCCCTGGCATCCCATTCCCGGTCCGGATTATCTTCCCACTGTAATTCGTTTTTCCATCGGGGCGTTAATGGATACTTGGTCGAATCAATAATTCCCTGTTCCACCATCCGTTGGTAACGGGCTGTTCGGATCGCCTCCCAGCCAGCCGTATAGGTGTCTTTGTATTTTTCGATATCTTCCGGCAATGCCTGTAAAGGCCAGTGGGGGGCCGTATGCGCTACGTACAGGAAAAAGGGCTGGTCATCTTTGCTAAATGCTTTGATGTAGGCAGTTGTACTGTCGGTAATGGCATCGGTATGGTAATAATTATCAGGAACGGTTTGTACAGGTTCGGTTCCATTTACCAGGCTAAAAGGATCGAAAAAATCCACCACACCCCAGATGTTTCCATAGTATTTCTCAAAGCCCCGGTTAACCGGATATTGTTCCAAAGGTGAAAATCTGGGATGAAATTCCTGATGGTTCAGCCAGGCGAGTTGTTTTTCCGGGTCTTCCTGTACCACTGTATTGGAAACATGCCATTTACCAACCATGCCGGTATGGTAACCGGCTTCTTTTAACACCTCTGCCAGGGTTACCGATGTTTCCACCAGGTGCCCCCGGTATCCTTCCTGACCGGTTTCGGTGGTCATATTGCCAATACCAGCCTGATGATTGTATAAGCCGGTGAGCAAAGAAGCACGGGTAGGGCAACATCGGGAGGTATTGTAAAACTGGGTAAACCGGATGCCATTGGCAGCCAGTTGGTCCAGGTTGGGCGTATGAATTTCACCCCCATAACAACCCAGGTCGGAGTAGCCCATATCATCGGCCATAATGAGAATGATATTAGGACGGGAATCTTCCTCACCTTCAGGTTGAAGTTGGGATGAGCAACCCGCTATCAGGCTCCCAATTATTAAAATCGGGAATAGAAAAAAGTATTTTCTCATTTTTAAATAAAGATTTAGTAAGTCAAACGTAGGATATAATAAAAAGCGTTTTCATTAATGGTTAATGTAATTGGCGCGGATGGGTGGTTTTTTTTCCTGCCAGGGCGTAGGAAAGACATGAACTTCTTCTGCCCAGGATTGCCATTTGGCGATCAGGTCCTGCACAATCTCCGGATATTGTCCGGCGAGGTTTTTAAACTCTCCACGGTCTTTTTCCATATCGTATAGCTCCCACGGGCCATTTTGATAATTTTTCCAGGAACCGTAACCCCCATCCATTAATTCTCCGCTAGAAACCAATTTCCATTTGCCCTGTCGGATGGCCCGGTTCATTT
>JBGTIS010000260.1:0-10463 GCA_041745535.1 Cyclobacteriaceae bacterium
ACTGCCATAGTCGGAGCGCAGGTTAATAAGGCTCCTTCCGCGGATGGTGGAGTTCTCTACGGTTAAGGTTCCGCTGCCAATGGCATTGATTCCCATGTGTCCCAGGGTCGAGTTGCGGATGGTGGCATTGGCAACCCCCTTATGGGCATCGAACCGGGAAAAGATACAACTGTCATAAAGCAGATTCTTGCAGTAGTTAGAACCCAGGATTCCCCAATAAGTGCGATCGTTAATGTCATTGGTCTGGCTGCAGTTTATGAATGATACATTCAGGGCGCGGCCGACTGAAATGTCGTAAGTGCCCATGGAGACGGGCTTCCCTGCCGAGCCAATAGTACTGTATGTTTTGTGTCCGGTAAGGATGGTGTTCTTCACCGTTACGTAGGAGCAGTCACCAATATTGATGAAGCCGCCATAGGGCGCACCATGATCTCCTTCGTCCGTGACACGGTGTTCCAGCCCATCAACAAGCACATTGGAGCGCCTGATCGCGATGTTTCGGCTATAATAGGTGTACTTCGATTCAGCTTTATTGGCAATGGTGGTAAAGCGTCCCCCAATGATATTCAGTGTCTTCTCGTCAATGGGCAGGGCGGTGATCTCCGTGATCTGGTCGAAGTCCCAGATGATCGGAGCGTCCATATCTACATTGCCGTTTTTATCAACGACAAAGATATCGGTCTGCGGAGATCCATTGTCCTGGTTTAGCCCAAACCGGATGTAGTGTTTTACTTGGGAATTGGTAACCGTGATCAGACAGGTGCCGGGCAAAGAGACGTCGATTTTCTCCTGATTCCGCTTCAGCGAAGATATCGCTTCAAGTTTAAACGGTCGCAGGCTGGAACTGACCATGAAAACAGATGCATCACGGTTTTGCACTTCGGTATCGTCAATGATGAAGGCCGCCGTGCCGAAATCGGTGTCGGTCCGAATGACTGCTGTGCGCTCCTTTCCGACAATGTAGTAGGTGGCCCCATTGTCGGCTTTTACCAAAAGGCCTTGCTGATTGGCGAATGCATGGGCCGCGGCGATAGCGTCTATATCATCGGTTTTGCCGTCGCCCCTGGCACCGAAGTCACTGTAGCGGACCAAACCATTGGTTTTAAATTTAAGGACATCCTTCGGGGATATATTTACATGTAATTCCCCATTTTCAGTTGTGCGTACCTGGGTTTTCTTCTTTTCAGATGTTATCACTACATTTTCAAGCGGGCTATTAGTCTGCCCCCGTGCCACAATTACATAGGTTAATAAGAACCATAAGAGCATATATTTCATCATGAGCGTATTTTAATAGTAAGCAATTTCAGAAAAAATCAATAAGGTTGTTAGATAGTAGGTTTATGGGTAAAGCTCATCACAAACTGGCAATATACATTTTTTCGACTATTTTACTCACAATTGTTTGTTTTATTAGGACAAACAGCGAACGTCAGCCATTTGAAATCAATTTGGAAAAGTAGAATTTGATATTTTTTTATCCCATCAATTTCCGCTGCGAACCTGGGGATTGGCACACAACGGTCAAGTGTGAGCACTCGGCCGACTTATTGGCGTTTTTATTTCCGTTTTACATTTTGGCTATTTGGAGCAACTATCTTGCGAGCTTTGTTTTGCTAGGCTGTGCCTTTAAGCAAACATCTGGTGAGAGGACTGCACAGGTATTTAGAAAATGAACATCCTCACAACTGGCTCTTCAACGGTAAAAATGCCGAAGGTGAGGCAGTGGCTTATTCTCAAAGAGGAGTACAGTGGGTGGTCAGAGAAGCCCGTAAAGGTGCTCAGCAACTGGAAATGACACTTTCAGATAAAGAGTTTATTAGAAGATTTAGACAGCATATTTTGCCAAAGGGTTTTGTCAGAATCCGGCACTATGGTTTTCTCTCAAGTAGCTGGAAAAAAATCAGATTGCATCAACTCCAGCAAATGCTTGGATATAAAACCAAAAATGCTGGTGTCTCAAAACAAAAAATTACCTCTCACCGAAAGTGCGGTTGTTGCCTTACAGGTACTTTGCTTACCATAAGCATTTTTCATGGTAGACCACCTCCTTCTTTTTGGATTAAAAAGATCAACCAGCAGAAAAAATAGCTTCCTATATTCCCATTGTTCAGGTGGCCTGGGACTGCTACGCCCAGATCTATCAAAAACAGGTTCTGTTTTCTGCTTTTGATCAGTTGATATTGCTGGATTAAGATCTGAAATCAAAGCAATTCCACACCAACAAAAAAGGAAGGCCTGAAAACCTTCCCTCATGGATTTCTCCAAACCCGACTCAATTCCCATAGAATAACCATCTTCTCTCTCGCCGGTTCAGTACTGGCTTCATGCCGGGCCGTACCGGCCACAGAATCTTAGTTGTTGTAAGTAGTGCTTTCCGTAATCTATGTCAAGTTCAGACTTTGGTTGAGCAACTCCACCTTGAAATTGATTTTTGCATTTAGCGCTCTAAAAACTTTTAGGATTATCTCAAATCGGGCGTCGGTCAGATTATTCTCGATTTTGGAAATCTGCGCTTTTTGCACGCCAACCAATTGCCCAAGTTGGGCTTGGGTCAGCTTTCTTTCTTTTCTCGCTTGTTTGATGGCGTTGCCAATTAGGTCAAGTCGCAGTTCGTTCTCGAATTCCTCACGCTGTGGTGTTCCTTTTTTCCCGATATGCCTGTCGGTCACTTCGTCCAGACTGTAAGTTTTCATTCCTTTCTTTGCCATAACTTTATTTTTTAGCGACAAAATATTCTTTCATAATCCGCTCGGTCTTTGCGATTTCCTTTGGAAGTGTTTTTGCGGTTTTCTTTTCCGTGCGTGGATACCACGACAGTTTCGGTTTTGCCTGTCTTGTCCCAAAACGCAAAAAGGCGATAATACGTTTTGTTGTGAAGTGTCCGGAACTCCCAAACATTTGAATTCAGTTTTTTGAAAAGTTCGCTATCGTTCGCAACTTGCGCTTTTCGCATATTGTAAACGATTTTCCGCTTGGCTTTTTCATCGGGCTGGTTTAGAAATTCGTTTACTTCTTTGAGCAACTCGACCTTAAATTTTGGGTTCATTCAGTCCGCTGTTTGTACAAAAAAAGCTGTTTCTTAATTAGGAATCAATTTTATTTTGAAGACGGATTTCTAGCATTACTTACAACGGTTAGTATATGTCTAAGCTACGAATGTATAGGGGGTCGTTTTAGGGTTGCCGCTAACGATTTGGCTAGCCGACGGCCGAATTGTTGGCGGTTTTACTTTCGTTTATCATTTGGGGGATTTGGAGAAATAAGCTTAAAAGTGCTTTTCAAAGAGGCATCATGGCTGGCGCATAATGTTACCTGCCGTTTTAACTTGTAATCAGAAAGTAACAATGCATAGTTTTTGGCAAATAGGAATGCGCGGATTTCGGCAACAAGAGTGCACAGGTTGAGTAAAGATATAACGGTTAATTTTCTTGTTCAAAAAAAGATTGACGATTTTTCATACGCTAGCTTTTACCGGATAAGTTAATGTGCCAAATCCTACTTTTGTCCATAACCCTTTTAGGGTGTTTTCTTTAAAATCAAGAATCTGTCTTTCATAGTTTAAACCTAAAGCACCCATGAAACCGGCATGCCCAACAGTTCCATGAACCGCATTTCTGTAAGTTCTCTCGCTATTTTGATCAATTTGTCCGAAGCAAAGTGTTTTCGCTAATAGGAAGATGATTACAAAGAGGTTTTTTTTGTTCATCAATCAGTTCTTTTTTTTCTATAGGGCATAACGACTAGCATAGGCGCTAACGAGGGCATCGCCCGAGGTATGGCGCTTATGCCTTGTTACCCTGCGTTTTCAATCAACAAACGTTTCTTTGATAATTGCTTTACAACTTTTAATCTCTTTAGTTGTAATTTTTCCCAGTATTCTGACAATCCGACTTTTATCAATCGTTCGTATCTGGTCAATGACTATCCAACCTGTCTGGTTATTATGTCGCGCTTTTATCCTGGTAGGATATGGTTTACTTTTGGTAGTCATAGGTGCGACAATGATGGTTCTTAAATTATCATTGATTTCATTGGGTGATATGACTAAACAGGGTCTGGTTTTCCTTATTTCACTTCCTACCGTCGGATCCAGATTAACCAAGACTATCGCGTATTGCTTTAATTCCATTCCTCAAAACTTTCATCCTCAAAAACATCATCCATGAGTAGTTGATCGTCTTGGTTGTCATGCATTTCCTTAAAAGCTTCATCCCAACCTTTTCTTGGTGTATCGATCGGACGAAGTACAATCTGTCCTTTTTCCAGAATTACCTCAACTTTATCTTTGATATTATATCTATCGAGTACTGATTTGTTCAATCTAAGTCCTTTCGAGTTGCCAATTTGTATGATTGAAACTTCCATAATTACATCTTATTTGTAATTACAAAGTTATTACAATTTAATAAAGTTCCAAGTTAGTTTAAATTTTAATGCAGGGTAACGACTAAGTGCAGCCGACTGCCGGGCATGGTTGCTGTTTTTTTACCGAGTATCAATTTTCGTGCTTGGAGCATCAGACAATCAAGCTAGTTTTTGCTAGGCAGTCGGCCGCACAATGTTATGCCCTGTGTTTTTTCGTTTATCGCTTTTCTATTTGTTTTTTTGTCAATCTTGTATATTTAGCAATCATCTCTATCGGATGTCCATCTTTTTTCATCTCTTTTGCTATTTCAAAATCTCTTTTTTGCACGGCTGTTGATATAGCATAGTCCATCGTGTTTTGATTCTCACGATAAACTTTTAAACTTTCTTCATATGCTTTCATATCTTCTGGTTTTAATTTGGCTATCTCAGCTTCGTTGAACAATCTTTCAAATACCTTTTCTTGTAATTTAACTGGTCTACTCTGCAATTGATGCGGATTCTTCAGCACATACATCCATTTGTCAAACTGGCTTACTAATTCATCTTCAGTTTTTCTGAAATTCGGTACTTCCAAGTAGATAAACGTCAACTTAACGTAAAATACTTCCTGAGTTTGCCTATCCACTAATTGAATTTCCCGCTGATATCTATCTAAATTACTCTGATCTGGAAGGCTAAAATTCAAAATCCCGATTGTATAAACAGCCTTCAAATAATAATCCCATTTCCTGCCTTTTGGAGCCTGACTCTGAATAGGGAAGGTTGAGTAAAAGATACTTCTGTCTTTGAAGCATAACTGCTCAGCGTTTTGTAATTCAATGATGAATTTCTCTCCTGTTTCATTCTCACAATACCAATCAAAAATCGCCTTTCTATCTGCTTCTGTATTGCCCAAATTCTCAGTATTCAGGTAAGTCAAATCTTGAATCTGTTCTCTATCGCTGAGAACTTGATTCAGAAAATCAATTATTAAGATTTTGGTCAATCCAATAATACGGATTTACTTCCCATTGCCAAACTTTTAATATTTCCATCCTTATTTAAAGTTCACTACCTCAAAGTGAATCGCATCTATAATTTCTATTAATTTATCATAATCAGCAGAAAATGGGATTTCAAAGGCAACATCAATGTCAGTAAGGGCACCTTCATTACCATTTCCATCATTTTCTAAAGTAACTTTATCATTCAATTGGAATGTGGCACGGTACTGCCTAGCTTCGCCTAGTCTGATAGTTGTTCTAACGTTAGTTTGTTCCAATTGATATCTTTCATTTTCAAAACCAACACTTATATTGACGTTATTAAAAAAATTTCGCTGCCCCTCAAAAAAACTCATGTATCTCAATCCTACTCTCTGTATTTTGCTTAAAATTCCTAAATCAAATATTTTTTTTAGTTCATCCTCTATAACCGGCAAATAATTAGTCCATCCTAAATATCCACCAATACAATTAAATAAGATTACTGAAGGTACTGTACCAATAGAAATAATTTCATTAAAAATTGTATGATGCGCTTGATACTTAATATTTGGGGTCTGAGTTTCTGATTTGTGGTGGCAATTGTAATACATCAGAATTATTCAAATTTGGATATCTGTCCTTTTAGAATAAATCATTCCAAAAACAGCATCAACAGGTATGATAGTAGTAAATCTTACTTCAACAATACTTTGTATTAGAGTTTCGGGTGTGATTTTTTTTAATAATTTACCTTCCAAGTGTAGTGAATTATAGATATGAAATGAAAATGGCGATTCGCTGGCAAATCTAAAGCTACTAAATAAAAAAATAATGAGAATATAAAAAGAGATATTTTGTATATAGTTATAAGTGTTTTTTTATGCGCTCTCTCATTATTCCTAAAAATACCAGTAGAGGAAACCAAAATGGTCTTTATTGTTAAAAAACCATATATTTGAAGCCATTATTATATTGCTGTTACCTTTTAAATAAATCAATTACCCAATAATTTATTGATTCTCATTTATGTTATTTAATCCTATTTGTAAACCAGAAGCCATTTCTGTTCAGCGAAACAGCGATACTGTCGTACGATGGTATCGGGCTTATTTCTACTTATTATGTGTATTGTTTTGCGCGGCAGGTTTGTTGGTACTCCAACCCGTGTCTGCACAAACTGCCTTACCCCTCACCGATCTGTCATCTTTTAAAGACCCTGGTCCGAGCTGGCAGATTGTGGGCGATGTAAATGCCAGCCTTACTGAAGATGAGGTGTTGACTACCTCGCGCGGCAAAAGTATTTTGGTGAATATGCCCGGTAAAAAAAATGTGGGTAAAGACTTGTTTACCAAATTAGAACATGGTGATGCGGACCTTGAACTCGATTACATGATGGCCAAGGGGTCCAACTCCGGTATTTACCTGCAGGGCAGATACGAAATACAATTGCTGGACAGTTGGGGGAAAGTTAATCCGACTGCCGGCGACAACGGCGGCGTTTATGAGCGCTGGGACGAAAGCAAGCCGGATGGACAGAAAGGCTATCAGGGGTATGCGCCCCGCCAGAATGTGAGCCAGGCGCCCGGTTTGTGGCAACATATGAAAATCTCTTTTCAGGCGCCCCGCTTCGATGCGCAGGGTAATAAAATTGAAAACGCGAAAATGTCGCGGGTAGAGTTAAATGGGGTAACCATTCATGAAAATGTGGAATTGTTAGGCCCTACCCGTGGCGCCATGGGCGGTGATGAAGAAGTGGCTAAAGGCCCGATTCGCATTCAGGGCGATCATGGTGCCATAGCTTTCAAAAATATCATGATTACCAGTTACGATAAACCCAGGCCTGAACTTACCGATTTAAAGTATTCGGTATATCATGGCAGATTTGAAAAAGAACCCGACTACAAAGCATTGCCTCCGGAAGCCGAAGGCTCTTCTGTAATCCTTACTTCCGACCTGCGGGTACAATCCGATTCGTTTCTGATTCGCTATCAGGGTAATTTGCATGTGGCAGAGCCTGGCGAGTATACTTTTAACCTGAATGTACCTGGCGGCGGCGGTTTAATGAGAATTAATAACAAAGAAGTAGTTCCATTGGGTAGCCAACAGGGAAAAGTAACCCTGTCTGCCGGAGATATGCCGTTTGAGCTGTTGTATTCCAAATTTATGGATTGGGTAGAACCTGGTTTAGGACTAAGCATTGCCGGACCGGGCATCCGCGAATACCTGATCAGCGATGGCCTTTCCAATCAGGATGATCCGGTAGATCCTATTCTGATTGAGGTTAATAAAGAACCTATTTTACGCAGTTTTATGGACATACCGGACGGCCCGCGGGTAACCCATGCCATTACGGTGGGTAGCCAGCAGCAGGTACATTATACCTACGACCTGGATCATGGCGCACTGGTGCAGGTATGGCGGGGCGATTATCTGGATGCTACACCCATGTGGCACCAGCGGGGCGATGGCTCTTCCAGACCGGTAGGTGCCATACAATATTTTGGGAAGCCGCAACTGACAATCGCCCAACTTTCCTCAGAAGGAACTGGCTGGGTGGAAGATACTACCAGCACTTCTTATCGTCCGAAAGGTTATGTGCTGGATGCACAGGGCAAACCTACCTTTCGCTATACCATTTACGGATCGGATGTTTCCGATGCAGTGCGAGTTACAGATGATGGCAAAGGTATCCAACGTACGATTACGGTAGAAAATCCGGCTGATAAACTATATGCCCGGTTGGCAGCAGGAAGCAAAATTCAGGAAATGGAAAATGGAATGTATCTGGTAGACGATAAAGCGTATTATCTGAATATAGAAGATGCCGGAGATACCCAACCCATTGTGCGGGACGCGGCTGGAATGCGGGAACTGATTGTTCCGGTTCAAAACAAGCTGACCTATTCAATTTTATTTTAACTATTATACAATTTACCCATGAACTATATATTTAAAAACTTTACCTACTGGGGAGTAAAAATGTTAACTATTATGGTGTTAACCGGTTTTTGCCTGCGAACCCATGCGCAGGAATCACCCAAGGAAGAAGATTATTTCAAAATCATGAAAGTGAGTTCCCCGGAAGGAACGTTGCTGGAAGTTGGTGGCTTAACCATGCTGCCCAATGGCGACCTGGGCGTTTCCACACGGCGTGGCGATATTTTTATTGTGGAAAACCCTACCAGCGCCCGCCCATATTTCCGCAAGTTTGCCTCCGGGTTACACGAAGTATTAGGACTGGCCTATAAAGATGGTTCACTCTACTGCGCACAGCGTGGCGAATTAACCCGACTGGAAGATACCAACCTGGATGGCAAAGCCGATGTATTTGAAACCGTATATGCCTGGCCGCTTTCCGGTCATTACCACGAATACAGCTACGGACCTAAAATAGCGGATGACGGTTCTTTCTTTGTATCAGGCAACGTAGCCTTTGGCGACGAAGAATGGTGGCGCGGCGAAAGCCGTGTGCCGTGGCGGGGTTGGGTGATGCGCATTCAGCCCGATGGTACCATGGAACCCTGGGCTACCGGCATGCGCTCTCCCTGTGGACTGGGTTTAATCGACGGTGAATTGTTTTATGCTGATAACCAGGGCGACTGGATGGGTTCGGGCGGCTTGTGGCATTTGCCCAAAGGAGCCTTTACCGGACATCCGGCTGGTCTGAAATGGGCGGAAAAACCTGAATCGCCAGTTGAGGTTACCACCGAACAATTGTATGCCAACGTAGATCCCCGGCAAACAAAAAACGAAGAAGGTCGCTATATTAAACCGGAAAATGTAGTAGAGGAGGAATTTGTAAGCCTGTATGAAATGAAGGGCAAAATTCCCGGCCTGCAATTGCCTGCCGTATGGTTGCCGCATGGTATACTGGGTATCTCTACTTCTGAACCCCTGAAAATTCCGGAAGGTAACTTCGGTCCTTTTGAAGGACAAATACTGGTGGGCGATCAGGGGCAAAGCAAGATATCCCGCGTTTTCCTTGAAAAGGTGAATGGCGAGTACCAGGGGGCTGCCTTTGACTTCCGAAGTGGTTTCCGTTCCGGTGTATTGCGGATGGCCTGGGCGGAAGACGGTTCTCTGTTTGTGGGCGAAACCAATCGCGGATGGGGTTCTGCCGGTGAGGCCAACGAAGGCTTGCAGCGTCTGGTTTGGAACAAGCGAGTTCCATTTGAGATGCGTGCCATCCGCGCCATGCCCGATGGTTTTGAAATAGAATTCACCCAGCCAGTGAACAAAGAATCAGCCGAAGATCTGGCCTCTTATACCGTAGATAGTTATACCTATAAATACCATCCGGTATATGGAAGTCCGCCGGTAAACTATGAAAAACAAACAGTAAAAGGGGTGCAGGTTTCTGCCGATGGCATGAAAGCCCGTATTGTGGTAGACAGCCTTCGCCGGTACTTTATCCACAGCATTACCCTGAATGGTGTACAATCTAAAGAAAACTCCTACTCTCTGGTACATCCTACGGCGTTCTATACCCTGAATAATATTCCGGAAGGCAATAAACTGGCTTTGAGTGCGGTAAGCACCCGAAATTCAGGCATGGAGCCTGGCGAAAAGAAAGAAGCTGCCAGTAAAGCAGCGAAAGAATCGGCTGCAAAGGCGAATCCAAAGGCGACAGCTTCGGTTAAAACTGCCATCACTTATGCGGATGTAGAATCAATGCTGACCAGCTATACCTGTACGGCTTGTCATAACGCGGAAAAGCGGCAGATCGGACCGGGCTTTAACGAAGTGGCCAAACGCAACTATACCAATGAGCAGATCGTGGAGTTAATTCATAATCCCAAGCCGGCTAACTGGCCCGATTATGCTACCGAAATGCCACCCATGCCACAGGTTCCCGAAGAAGATGCGCTTAAAATCGCGGAATGGATCAATTCACTGGATGATTAATGGTTTGTTATCAATCTAAAATAAGGAGGTGATTAAAAAAGTATGATGGCATAAATAATTGACAGACAAGGACATAAGGGTAAATCTGTGTGTCATGAAAATACGAATCACATTACGATGTCCCCGCTGTCAACACGACAATATCGTCAAAAATGACCGCGAAAGCTATTCAGACAAACAAAACTACCTGTCTAAACACTGTGCGCGTCCGTTCATCGGGGA
>JBGTIS010000261.1:0-120167 GCA_041745535.1 Cyclobacteriaceae bacterium
CGGTGACCACAATCTTGGCAAACCGGGTAGGCAGATCATGAGTTTCGGCAATTACCCATACGCCTGCTTCCGGTCCGTTTGGCCCGGTAACCACACCGCCCAGGTCATCAGCCGCAATGGGTTCATCGTCTGGTTTGTTACAGGCATTTAATCCGGTAAGGATAATCGTCAGGATGATGGGCAGAATTTTGGTAAAAAGACAGGACTGTTTCTTTACGATTTGAAATGATGAATGAATCGATTGAAGGGTTGCTTTCAATTCCATGATAGTCAGGTTAAGTGGAAATAGACCGCACAGTATGGAGGACTGTGCGACGTTTTATTAAGAAATTAATTTTTACAAAAAACTGCTAATAATTACAATGTCATCTCATCATATCAACCAGGCGCTCCGGGACATTCTCTCAGGAGAATTTCAGCACGAAATATCAAGTGTAAAAAGGTACGTTATTTCCTGGAAATGGGCAAGTAATTAGGGGTAAGAATGGAAATCCTTATTATAGAGATTTGGTTAGTGTTACAACTTTATTTCTTAATAAACTGGAACATATTTGAAAATACTAGAAAAAAACTGCAACTGAAATGTACAGGTTAGCTGTACAAATTAAGGATCATTTTGGGTTCAGTATCAAACCTGCTCGATTAGTAAATGACAATTAATTTTTTGTCGAGGGTAAATTAAAATATTTATATTTAAGTTCTGCCAATATGGAATTAAATTCCTTTTTTAATTCTGTTTCAATAGCCTCACATATATTTTTATTACCCTTTAATCTATTAATTATGATGGAATTGTGAATGTCTATCAGCCATTTTGCATCAAAGTTTTTATAATTAAATTTTATAGGATTTAGTAACCACAGTTCAAATTCATTGAGATTTTTAAAAACCTCAAATTCAGTTCTATTAAAATCAATCTCACGGTAATACAACACATAAATATAATTTAAAAAAACCAGATCAGTTAACTTGTTTGTACCATATTCAATTGATCTTCCTCCTTTGTTCAGATTAGTTTGTTCAGTATAGAGTTGAAAGTAATTTTTTGAGTTATAATCGTAACTGGAATGCAATATTAGGGCTTCAAAAAATTTACTATTGAATTTTTCATTTAGATTTATTTCAAATTCGTTGAGTAAAATTTGCCTACATTTATTATCACAACCATCCACCAAGTGGACTAAGTGAATATAGTTTGTATGCTTTCCATCATCTGAGGTGCACTTTGAAATTGCAGCTTTAATTAATTGGATGTTATCAATTTTATAAACCGGATAAAATTTTGCCAACGCTTGTGGAACCTGTTTTATTAAATTTTTGTATTTGTTACTTTCAAATTCATCTCCTTTAATAGCAATAGATAAAATTTTTATTAGGTTGGTTTCTAGAAGTAAATAGCCTTTAAACAGAATAAAATTTGAGAACTTATCGAGGTCAACATTTAAAAATTCTTTTTCTATTTCAAGGAATTTCAAAAGTGAAACTTCACAATTACTAAACTGCTCTTTAGAAATATCTAAACGGGAAAATACCGAAAATAAGTTTGAAAAGATGGCCCTTAATTTAAACTTAAATACATAATTACTTAATTGCTCAACTAGTAGAGGATTTCTGTAAGGATTAGAAAAAATATTATTTTCAAAAAAGGAAGAAGTAAAATTATTTAATTTTTCTATTAACTTAAGTAAGCAATCCTCTTTAACCTCAATGATGTCTACTTTTTTCAAAATCTCATTAAGATTATTCGGCTGAATGTGTAAGATTGCTTCCGTCAAAATAAACTCATTAAAAAATTTAAGACCAAAATCAGGAGTTTGAGCACTTGAAATAAGGCCTCTGAAAACTTTCTCTGTTAATGCTTTATACCGGTTAAAAGTATCGTAAACAATGTAATTTGCATTGATATGCACATAAAGAAGAAAATACAGTTGAAATAAATTTTTTGGAAAATCTGGGCCAAATTGTTGCTTTCCACCATTTTTATAGAGCTTATTCAAATTGTCTATTTCGAAAATAATTTGCTCGATTTCATCTTGAAGGTGGTAGATTAACACATTTTCTTTTAAATCAATTAAATAGTTTTTCACTTCCTTGTCTACCCTGAATTCAATTTCATCATAAATAACCTTATCTAAATCTATTGATTTGATATCATTTAGTATTTCTTGACTATCGGCTAGTGGATAATAAAAAAACAGGTTATGAAGATTTCTTAAATTCAATTTCGTTAAGAAGTACTCGATTTCTTTTCCTTCCCTTCCTTTTAAATTTTTTTCGTTTGCTTTGTAAATGGTAAATGAGGTCTTATAGTTGTTTGTGGCAACGAGGTAATTTCCATACGCATATTCCGCATTGTTGTAATTTTCATTTCCAAGCCCTATTTTTAGTTTACTCACTAAATTATTAAAATTGAGGGTACGGTAATTACAACTAAGGCAGTCACAAGTTATATTATTTGACAACGAAATATTTTTGGTAATTCCTTCTTCTCCTTCTACAAACTTAAAGTGATGCCTGAAGGAAAAGCCTAAATTTCTTTTTTTCCTTTTTGCAACTAATTGATAATCCTTAATAGCAATTATTTCTTTAATCAAGCAATGGTTAAGAAACACAAAAATCCATTCCACTTTATTTTTGGCCTCAATTACATTTAATTTGGTGATTTCTGCTTGTAGCGCATTAGAAAAGGCTATTTCATCATTATTAATATTAATTTCATGCAGGAGATCATATATTTCGCTATTAATCGTGAATAAACTTCTTTCGTTGTAATGCCAAACATGTTCATCAAGGATATTAAAAGGAGAAATACGTGCGATATAATTGGGGTCTACAAAACTTAAACCTTCAAATCTTTTTAAACTGTTATAAATTTTATCAATGATATGGATAGGTTTTTGTTTTTTTTGTGGTGCTTCCCTTGCAAGCTCGAATAATTTATCTGTTGAAGATTTTTCCTTTTCTTTTATAAACCTATCCTTATGAAAAAGAAAAAGTAATTCTTTAAGCTTGTTTTCATCCATTAAATCTTTTAAAATAAACTTTTGGCATTTTGCTCTGTCACTTGAAGCGTAAAATCTTATTTCTTTTATGTTAGAAACAATTACCCAATCGCACCTTCCTCCCATTTTAGGCGCATACTCAAATGCCTGGTCAACAGAAGTTTGTTGGGGAGGCCTATTTTGTTTTTCATCCAAATCAGTCTTTGCGTTTTTTATTTCAATGACTACTCTTACATCATCGTGCATAGCATTGACAAAAAAGTATCCTAATGCAGCATCAGGCTTAGTACCATCAATAGTCGATTTTTTCTCGTATTTTAACTGCCATTTAGTTGAATTACCATAATTAAAACCTAATATAACTCCGAAAAAAGAATTTATAAATCGAGGTTTTATTTCTTCCTCTTTCGCCACTTGAATCTTTCCTGAATCTATTTCCTTAACCCACTCACTAATTTCAATTTTTATTGCACGAATGTCAGTAACACTTGATAGGGTAAAATCGGTTGAATAGGTAGATAAAAAACTTTTTGAGAAAATTGGCTTTAATTCCATTAAAAAGGACTATTTGACTTTATGAAAGCTATTTGCAATATACAATAGTAACAGTAGAATAATTACCCCAATTCCACTAGGAGAAATTAGAACGATACTTATTGTTAAGGATATAGCCATTAAGTTTTGCTCAAGGAGTTTGTAGTAGGCCTTGCTCAAATTTCTTGTAATACTCGTTGTAAGAAGTTTGATAAAGAAATATTGTAATCCTCGCTATCGCTTATATACTCAGCATCATTCTTTACTTACTCAAAGAAATTGCAATACTTATTCTTTATTTTTCAGTGCAAAATACCTAAAATTGGGTATTGACACAAGGGCATTAATAATTATACCTGTATCAATACAGCGAATATATAGCGCATGAATATAAAACATTAACTCAAAGAACTTACGGTTAAAGTAAGACTCTGTAATGTTATACAAATAGCACAGGAAAGGAAACTATTGGGATAAGGCTGTAGCAGAAAGGATTTTCAAAATACTCAAATTGGAATTGATAGGCTAGGTAAACTTAAAAACTGTTGTAGTTGCAAAAATTAAGATCTTTGAGTTTTTAAAATTCTGGTATAATAGAAAAAGAATGCAAGCCTCCATAGGGTATTTAACACAGATAAATTTTTAGGCAAAACAGAGTTATCACAAAAATGCTGCTTAATTTTTTGTCCAGTTTTTTATTGCAAGTTCACAAACTACTTACCATAAGCAAGTGGACAAAAGTAATAAAGTACTCCTTGCCGGATGAGTGATAAGGAATTCCGGTGGCCGACACCCGGCATCCCTATCATAGGACCCCGGAATTCGGCCCAGCCTCATCCGGGGATACCTGAAAATTTATGTCTACCTACTTATCAAGCTTTGTAAAAGGTATTTTAACAAATAGTACCAGCTTGAAAACGGAAATTATGACAAGCACTGTTTCAGACTTGTCATAATTTCCTTTTGTTTTATAACTATCTAGTTACTACGAACCTTCTTTTGAATACTTTATTATTGACAATGACTTCCATAATATAAGTGCCTTTTTTAAAGTGGCTGATATCTATGGCCGCATCGTTCAGAAAACTGGTTTTCTGCACAAACACCTGCTGTCCTGTTGTACTGTAAATGCGTACCGTACCTGTCTGTCCTGCCAGGGAGTTGGGCAGACTGATATGCAGCAGGCCGTCGCCCGGTACAGGATATAGCTTAAAGGCCAGGTCTTCATTTTCCGGATTATCTACCGCTGTTGGTTCCTCACAATCCAGGCCCACTATCACTTCCTGGGTCACACTTGCCTTGTTCGCATCGGTAACGGTAACCTGATAGGTGCCTGCCAACAGGCTATCGGGATTTACATTGTTGCTCCATCTGGTGTTGTACGGGAAAGTGCCGCCTTCTATGGTTAACGTTACAAATCCGGCTGTATCGCAGGTAGCATTGGTTACCTGCACTTCAACCGAAAGTCCGGCAGGCTGGCCAATTACCACTTCTACTTCCTTTTCACAGCCGGCAGCATCCTTTACCACTGGATGATAGGTACCGGCAGCCAGCGCATTGGAATTATTCGCGCCCCACAAGATATTGTATGGGGAAACGCCACCAGAGATTTCCAGACTGGCACTGCCATCTTTCGCGCCGAAAGCACTGGCATCCACGGTATTCACCACCACTGCAAGGGCTGATTCAGGTTGGGTAATCACTACTTTCTTCTCTATCTGTGCACCCATAGCATCAGTTACTACTACGGTGTGTTCACCGGCAGGCAAGGCTTCCGGATCAGCGTTATTCTGCCATACCGTAGTATAGGGTTCGGTACCGCCCGTTACGGTAACCGCAGCCGTTCCGGTACCACCAAAGCAAGCTGGATTCGTGGTTTTAATGTCTACCGCCAGTGTTTCCGGATCACCAATGGTGAAATCTTCGCTTATTGAACAGCCATTGGCATCGGTCACGGTCAGGGTGTAATCGCCCGCACCCAATGCCTCCGGATTTACGCCATCGCCCCAGGCATAGGTATAAGGTTCGGTACCACCACTAACCGTAGCCGTGGCTGTACCGTCGGTGGCATTAGCAGCTGTCGCGTTGGCAGCTTCAATGGTAACTGAAAGGGCTTCCGGCTGCTGTATGGTGATTTCCACAGATTTTTCCTGGCCGCTGGCATCCGTTACAATTACTTTATAGGTGCCGGCCAGTAGTTGTTGCGGATCAATGCCCGTACCCCAGTTAATGGTATACGGACCGGTGCCTCCTGTGGCTTTTACGGTAGCAGCACCGGTACCACCAAAACAGGTAGCATCTTTTTTGGTAAAAGATAGGGTGAGCGGTTTAATTTCTATAATTTCAAAACCTTTTACACTGGGGTTATTGGCAAATGCTCCAAAGCTGATAGTTACCGAACCATTGCTGGTTACATTGTAAGACCGCATAATCCCCACATAGTTGCCAGCTTCTTCAAATACATCTATGGCCCTTTCTACCGTATCACCATTGATAATAATATCAAAAATCCGGTGTTTTTTATTTTCAATACTTTCCTGGGTTAAGAAAATTTCTGCCAGATAGATGCGCACATTTACGGCCGCGCCATCCGGAACTGGGAACGACCAGGTCATGTTGGCGCCATCGACTATTTCGCTAAAGCGTTCCGTCTGGAACAAAGCCAGTGGTACATAGGCCGGTACGGAAGGATTCACCGTTACAGGTTTGTTAGTACTATAAAAGCTGCCTTCATTAACATATTCGGAAGGGGTTGCTGGTGAATCAGCGGCAAAGGGCATCCGCTCGGAGTCAGATACATCGTCCAGCGCAGAACCTCCTGCATTGATCCGGTACAGAAACTTGGTTACTTTTTCGCTAATGGTAATAATGAATTTTTTGCTGACAGCCCCATCTTTATCCGTGGCCGTAATGGTAGCGTTATAAAATACGGCATCGGTGGGTTTGGTGGGCCATACCAGGGTGGCGGTTCCATCTCCTTTGTCGGTAAATGTGTATGTACCCGGGGTAATGGCTACACCGTTCTGGTCTTTCACACTCAGGCTTAGCGTTACCGCATCGCCATCTTTTTCTGTGGTAGTAAAAGTGGCATTAATTATTTCTCCGGCTTCGGCCCTTACCAGGGGAAGTTTCGCGAATTGGGGCGGTAGATTAGCATTGGCGCCCTTGGGGCCGATAATTTCAATCCCCTTGATGGCGGGGTTCTGAATTTCTTTCAGCAGATCAATATCCAGGTTCCCATCGGTTACTTCCACTTTATAGGACTGAACCAGGGCTACATTCCATCCTGCTGCCGCTGTGGCATCGAATTGCTCACTAACGACTTTATTTTCTACAGCTACATCAAATACCCTTTTGCCAGGATCCTGTGCGCCTTCCCAGATTTCGGCAAACAACAGGTTTACCGTATACATGCCTGGTACGGATACAGGAAAGTCCCAGGTCTGACTGATTTTATTCCTGGAAACGCTGAACCTTTCCGTAGCGAATAACTTATTGGGGTATCCGGTATCGTTGGTACCTGTAAAGCCCGGCACACCAAAGGCAAGGTCTTCCGTAAGTTCATCGGTGATGGTAAGGTATGGCGAAGGATTTCCTTTTTTGGCGCTTCCATGTGTAAATGTGGCGGCCTGGTCTGCGCTCCAATTGATAGGTTCTGCATCTATTTGATCGCCGCCTGCATTTACCCGATAAAGAATTTGTGTATTTTGACCTTTCAATTCGGGCGCGAAGATGCTCCCTACAGCAACCAGCAGAAGTGCTACCATCCATACCGTACGGGCAGTGGCAGGTAGCATCCGGTTCTTCAGTATATCAGTAAACATTGATGTAAGAATAAAATGATAATTATAAAACAATTATATATAAATATATGATTTTAATAGCAATTAAACTTATTTAAATGCAATTAATTTAAAAAATAGTTAAAAAAATTAGGCGGGTTAATTTTGTAACTTAGTTTGTCTTCAAATATAGTGTAATGTTTTTTTTATTTTAATTAACTCTTTTGTAATTAATATAGTTAATGATAAAAAGGCAGCCAGGCAACTAAAAAATAATAACGCACGAAACTGTATCAATATGAAAATAGGAATAATAGGATCGGGTAATATTGGTGGAAACTTTGGTACCCATCTGGCACGGGCAGGCCATCAGGTAATGTTCAGTTCCCGGAATCCGGGTCAATTAACCAGCCTGGCCGACCAGGCAGGAGAAAACGCCCAAACAGGCTCCATTGAGGAAGCCGCGTCTTTTGGTGAGGTGGTTGTTTTGTCAGTGCCGTTTAAAGCGATTGAAGATATCGCCAAAGCCATAGGCGACAAGGTAAAAGGAAAGGTAATCATCGATACCTGTAATCCTTATCCTGGAAGAGATGGAGCGGTGGCTACTAATGTGATGAATGATGACGCTATGCGGCAGTCGGCCTATACCGTTACACATTTTCCGGGTGCGAAAGTGGTAAAAGCCCTGAATACCATTTACTACGTGCATTTAAAAGAACATGCCTTTCGTTCCGAAGGGAACCGAACCGGATTGCCCATTGCCGGCGACGATGAGGAGGCCAAGAAAACGGTAAGTCAGTTATTGCAGGATATAGGTTTTGATCCAGTTGATGTGGGTACCATAGCCGATTCAAAGGTAATGGAAGTTGATCAGGCTTTATACAACAAGCCCATGCCTGCACAGGCCATTAAGGAAAAATTAAAAAAATAATTTAATTCTCTTTATCTATCGTATTTCCAGGGGTAAGGATCTGGTGTTCAACTTTTGATCTATTCGTTTGTTGTTTGTTTTCCTGAAAATGTCCATATTATCGACAAATTTGAAAGTTGGTAAAAAAAGCTAAAACCGAAGGGCAAGTATCCTGACCGGAATAGCTTTTGGTACGACTGGTGGTTGGACAGCACAATAAATTGATAATAGTTATGAGCGAAAACCTTAGACTTATTCAACTTGGGCATTCGGCCTATGGCAGAAAAGTGGCTTTGGTGCAGGAACCCAACCTTGTGCTCTTACAGCCTTTTTCTTCTGTTTATGCATTGGCACAGCATGCTATTCAAAAAAATATTGACATCAGGGAGATAATCCATCAAGCAATTTCCGATGAGTTACTCGCTTATGAAGGTGTGTACGAAAATAAAAGTGACTGGCACCTGTTACCCGCATTCGATAATCCTGACAACCCATTTGCCTGTCTGGTTTCCGGTACGGGCTTAACGCACCGGAAAAGCGCCATGAACCGGCAGGTAATGCATCAGGAGGAGCAAACGTCGCTTACCGACAGCATGAAAATGTACCAGTGGGGTATAGAGGGTGGGCGACCTGCACCCGGAGTCGTAGGTGCACAGCCGGAGTGGTTCTACAAAGGTCAGGGACATATCCTTCGCGCACACGGACAACCGCTGGAAATTCCTGCTTATGGAAATGGCGGCGGAGACGAACCCGAAATAGCAGGCGTATATATGGTAGACACACAGGGTAATCCGAGAAGAATCGGGTTTTGTCCGGCCAATGAGTTTTCCGATCATATCATGGAAAAAAAGAACTACCTGTACCTGGCTCCTTCTAAACTAAGAAATTGTGCCATCGGACCGGAATTGGTGATTGGTGCTGCTTTTCAGAAAATTAAAGGAAAAGTAAGTGCTTACAGAAGCGGGCAGATAATTTGGTCGAAAGAAATTCATACCGGTGAGCAGGCCATGGCCCATAGCCTGGCCAATCTGGAATACCATCATTTTAAATATGAAAGCCACAGAGTACCCTGGCAGGCGCATGTGCATTTTATGGGAGCTGATGCTTTTAGCTATGGCGAACAGATAAAGCTGATGGATAACGACCTGATGGAAGTTTATTGGGAAGGCATGGGCAGACCTTTAAGAAATACATTGAAAGTATCGCAAGAAACTGAAAAAATGATTACGGTGAAACCAGTTTAAATTCTTAACGGAACTTTATAAAACCATCTCCATCCGTACCTTGAAAATGAATTTGTTTCAATTTTTTTAACTTTTATACTATGGAAAATAAAGCAAAGGTTATTCTTACTTATTTTGCTTTAATTGTTGTTAGCTTATTTTTTCTTTTTACAGGCCTTGTACAGGCCAAAGCTTTTCTTGCTCCGCTGTCTATAGCGGCTCTACTTGCCATGATGATACTGCCGGTTTGTAGCTGGTTAGAAAAAAAAGGCGTAAACCGAGGTTGGGCCGCTTTGTTCTCCGATCTGATTATCCTGCTGTTTTTTGTGCTGATGACGGGTATAGTAGCCACCCAGGTAAAAAGCCTTGCCCAGGACTGGCCACAGATCAAAGAAAGGATAGTGCCTAAAATTGAGCAACTGCAAACTTTTATTGCCAGTAAAACCGGTATTTCTGTGGAAGAGCAAAATCAGGAAATTTCCAAGAAAATTCCGGGAGGTGGTTCGGGTGAGCAGGAAGGAGAATCTTCTTCCGAACAGCAGGAACCTCAGGAACAAGGTAAATCAGCATCACAATCCTCATCAGGCTCTTCACTGATGTCGACAGCAGGAAACTTCGCAGCCAAATTTTTTAGTTTTCTGGGCGATTTCCTGCTCACCTTTATCTATATTTTCTTTTTTCTGTTATACCGCGACAAATTCAGGAAATCTATACTGAAAATGGTACCTGAAAAGAAGCG
The DNA here is from genome assembly GCA_041745535.1 of Cyclobacteriaceae bacterium. Lineage (GTDB taxonomy): Bacteria > Bacteroidota > Bacteroidia > Cytophagales > Cyclobacteriaceae > JBGTIS01. The sequence goes on from JBGTIS010000261.1 coordinate 10,191, forward strand.
TGACCTGGCTCAGGATATTATTGGAGAATCCACCAAAGTGTCACAAAACTATCTGTTTGGCAGGCTGATCCTGATTATTTTTCTGGCCATACTCTATGCCATCGGCCTTTCTGTATCTGGTGTAAAGCAAGCCATTCTGATTTCCATACTGGCAGCTGTGTTATCTTTGCTTCCTTATATTGGTAATGTAATTGGCTATGTACTGGCCGTAGGCATAGCCCTTTTTTCCGGAAGTGGAGCCACAGGCGTGATAGGCGTTTCCATTACTTTTGGCATTACGCAATTTGTAGAAAGCTATATTCTGGAACCTTATATTGTGGGTGATAAGGTAAACCTGAACCCGGTATTTACTATTATTGTGGTGGTGCTGGGAGGTGCCGTATGGGGTATTATGGGCATGCTGATTGCCATTCCTGCTTTCGGTATTTTAAAAGTAGTTTTCGACCAGGTGCCGGTATTAAGCCCGTTGGGCTATTTGTTTGGCGAAGAAGGAATATCGGATGATAAAAAAAATAAAGATAATATCTTTAAAAAAACCAAACGCTGGGCAATCAATAAGTTTAAATAAGCCCACTCGCTCAGGATCAGAATTTACACTTTTCATATTCAAAAGCATTAGCAATGCACAGCCTATTTGAATTGTTGGAAAAAGTTGTCCCGGTAACTGCTGCCAATAGGGATTTTTGTCCGGCGATCCCTATATGTTTTCCCCGTACCTGTTCAATCCGGCTGAAAGGAACAATAAACGACCGATGCATGCGGATAAATTCCTGAGGTGGTAATTTTTCCAGCATAGTTTTCAATGTCATTCGGGCTACTATGGTTTTTTGATCCTGAATATGTATTTTCAGATAATCATCCAATCCTTCGATAAACAGGATATCTTTTCTGTTAATTTTGATGAGGCTGTAATCAGCGTGAATGTACAGATAAGGATGGTCGGTTTGTTCAACAGGATGAACGTAATGGTAATAATCATTCGCTTTATTTACCGCCTGTGCAAATCTTTCGAAGGTATAGGGTTTCAACAGATAATCAACCGCACTTAAATCAAATCCTTCTACGGCATACTGGCTATGGGTGGTGGTGAAAATCACCATGGTATCCTGCCGCGCGCTTTTGTAAAAATCAATACCGGAAAGCGATGGCATGTGAATAATTATTCGCGAACTTTTGCTGTTCATGGTTTTGAATTTACCGCCAAAAGTGAAAAGGAAAAAAAGAAAATTAAAACTATTGCGGTAAACAAACTCAATGTGACGGTATTAAAATCTGTATTGTGGAAGTTTTATTTACTATAAAGTTAAAATCTTAGCTTTATCTTTACGCTTATCTGAATAGGTGTATGCGCTGTAAAAAAATATAAGTACCGGAAATTTCCGCTTAATCGCGGTCCGGATTATTAACCAACAGAAAAACTTATGAAATTGATTTTTTTGTTATCGCTTGCGTTTCTTTTTGGTATTACCGCCTGCAATCAGTTTGGCAGAGAACATAGCTCTTCTAAGCCGGCCGATAGTGAACTGCTGCAATCGGTATCAGGAGACTGGACAGGCGTTTTGCCCTGTGCCGATTGTTCGGGCATTCAGTTTGAATTGTCGTTACACCCGGATGGCACGTATGCCGAAACTTCAGTATATGAAGGAAAAAACGCCGCTCCTGTTACCCAGGAGGGAAAATGGTCAATGAGTGCCGATTCGGTAGTAATGCTGGAGAAAGAAATGCATGAAGGGCAGGGAAAATTTTTATTCCGCGGCAATCAGCTGCGAATGCTGGATATCCAGGGAAACGAAATTGTCTCTAAACTGGCCGATCAGTATATTTTATCCAGAAAAGAAATATCGGTACCGGGAGAACAGGTTGCTGCCAAACGCAGGCCCGGTGTGGATTTTACAGCCCGGGGCAATGAACCCTTCTGGCTGCTGGAAATTGACTTTGAGAAAGGCATGTATTTCCATTCCTTAAATGAACCTAAAGAACTGAATACGCCTGTACCTGAACTGGTTCGCCAGCAGGACGCGGCGGCTGTCAGTTACCGCGCCCAAACTGAGGCGGGCAATTTATTTGTTACCATCCTGAAAGATTCCTGCTTTGACAGCATGTCGGGTCAGGGCTATCCTTATGCTGTTACTGTTTCCGCCAAAGTGGGAACTGATGCCGCGCCAACCGAACTAACAGGGTGTGGCATGTACATCATCGATTACCGCCTGAACGATATCTGGGCTTTGGAAAAAATTAATGGCGTGGATGTAAAACCCGGTGATTTCCCGAAAGGAGTACCCGTACTGGAATTTCACCTCAACGACAACACACTGATGGGCAATGGGGGCTGCAATCAGCTGAAGGGAAACATAGAAATCAGGGGCAACCAGATTGAAGTTTCTCCCATTACCAGTACCAGAATGGCTTGCCCAGGCCTACAGATAGAGCAGCAATTGCTGGAAGTCTTGTCCGGAAAAACACTTTCTTATCAGTTTGATGCGCTCAAACTTATCTTAAGTAATGAGAAAAATATTTTGGTGTTTAAAAAAGTGGATTAACCGTTTTTAAATAGTCTTTTATAAGAGAAGCTATGGGGTAAAACCTAATTACTTCTTTTTTTCAGAAACCCCGCCTAACTTACGGTCAAAATAAAACAATAATTAATTATCCTGATGCGGAAAACTATTTTGTATGGCCTAATCGGTTTGGCAGGCATGCTGATTGCCTGTAATAAACAAATACAGAAAAATGAGGCAAATCAGGACGAAGTCTTTATGTTCTCCTATTTCATGGGAAATGGGGAAGATGGCTTGCACCTGGCTTTTAGCGAAGATGGTTACCGCTGGACCGCCCTGAATAATAATCAGTCATTTTTAACACCGGAAGTAGGCAACGATAAACTGATGCGCGATCCGTGCGTTATTACCGGACCTGATGGCAAATTTCATATGGTATGGACGGTAAGCTGGAATGAAAAAGGCATCGGATATGCCAGTTCCGACGACCTGATGCACTGGTCGGAACAGCAATATATTCCGGTAATGGAGCATGAACCAACCGCCAGAAATTGCTGGGCACCGGAAGTTTTTTACGATCAGGCCCAGGACCAGTACATGATTTACTGGGCTACTACCATTCCCGACCGGTTTCCGGAAACCGATTCTTCTTCCGAAAGCAAATATAACCATCGCATGTATTGTGTAACCACCAAAGACTTCACCGCTTTCAGCGACACGCGGTTGCTCTACGACCAGGGATTTAATGTAATTGATGCCACCATACAAAAAACCGATACGGCTTATGTGATGTTTCTAAAAAACGAAACCCTGTACCCGGAAGAAAAAAATATACGCATCGCTACCAGCCAATCGCTTACCGAGGGTTATGGGAAACCTTCGCCTGCTATCACTAAAAACTGGGTGGAAGGTCCTACGGTGCTTAAAAAGGATAATCATTGGATGGTTTATTTTGACCGATACCGCGATCATGAAATGGGTGCTGTGGTTTCAGAAGATCTGATAACCTGGACCGATATCTCAGACAAAGTACACTTTCCGGAAGGTACCCGGCATGGCACTGTTTTCAGGGCTTCCAAAGCCATACTGGAGGCTATTCAACAAACCCATATAAGTAAAAATTAGCATAAAAAAAGCGGCTTCTATACCGCTTTTAATAACATAAAAATCCCAATTAACTTGCTTCGCTGGCACTGATTCTCCAGATTGTTCCACTATCGTCGTCAGCCAGCAACATCGTACCATCTGATAAAATCCGTACACATACCGGCCGGCCATATACTTCTTTCTCGCCCAAATCAGCGATAAATCCGGTCAGAAAGTTTTCAGGTTTACCCGTAGGTTTACCATTTTCAAAAGGTACAAACAACACGGCATAGCCATTCAGCACAGCACGGTTCCACGAGCCATGTTGCGCCACAAAGGCGCCGCCCCGGTACTTTTCAGGAAAGGCCTCCTGATCGTAAAAAGCAAGCCCAAGCGATGCCGTATGCGCGCCTACGCCTACATCAGGCACAATGGCTTTTTGTACCAGGTCTGGGGCTTTGCCTTCCATCCGTGGATCTACGTGCTGGCCGTAATAAGAATAGGGCCATCCGTAAAATCCGCCTTCCTGTACGCTGGTGATGTAATCGGGCACCAGGTTATCGCCCAATTCATCTCTTTCGTTTACGGCCGTCCACAAAGTATTCGTACCCGGTGCCCAATCCATGCCTACCGGATTTCTCAAACCGGAAGCGTAAATCCGTTCTCCGGAACCATCCGGGTTTATTTCCAGAATATCAGCCCTGCGTACTTCTTCTTCCATCCCATGTTCGCCCACATTACTGGCCGAACCTACCGACACATAAATTTTTGACCCATCGGCATTGGCCAGCAAATTACGGGTCCAATGGTTGTTGTATCCGCCTGCCGGAAGCTCCAGAATTTTCTCTCCTTCACCTTCTATTTTAGTCTGCCCTTCCTTGTATGGGAAGCGCAGTAAGCCATCGGTGTTGGCTACATAAAAGTATCCGTTCAGCACCAGCATCCCAAAGGGCTGGTTCAGGTCTTCCAGAAACACCTCCTGCATGTCAGGATTACCATCGCCATTTTCGTCTCTGAAAATACTGATGCGGTTCGCGCTGTTTTTGGTATCTGATTCCGCTACAAAAATATCTCCATTAGGCGCTTCGTAAATCCATCGGGGGTGTTTCAAATCGCCCGCGAATTTGGTTACTTCAAAACCGGCAGGTGCCTGTGGGGTTTTGCCTTCGGGCCAGACAGTTACTTTGCCTTCATTGCCTTTTCCTACCGATTCGGTTTTATAGGGAGCCGGTAAACTATCTATGGATAAGCCATAGCCAGCCAGCGAATCGGCGGTTGAACTTACTGTATCAGTAATATCGTTTTCGTTATTTTTATTAGTTGGGGAGCATCCCCACACCATTAGAATAAAAAATAGGGTAAGACGCAAAAAATTGATTCTTTTCATAATGATTTTTTTCGGTAATATGCTAATTGATAATTCTTTCAAAAATTAACCGCTGGCGCTACAAATTGTTCATGGCTCAAAAGCTGATTTTCCTCAGGAAAAAGAGTTATTAAGGGTAATGAATAGCCATTTTTAAGCAAGTCATATAGCCTGACACAGGAAAGATGTCGGAAACCATTAATGAGGAAAGAGGTTGTTTTTCTTACTGAAACAATTAGAAAAATCTACTTTTACCTGAGTTAAAAAAATTTTAAGTCAAAAGTATAATTTCTCAAGTAAAAATGTTATTTTAGAGCTAAATAAACAGGCGGTAAAAAAATTAGTTATATAATTTATAATGATAACTTTGTAGTATATGAAAATTATTTTTCAAAATACCATTATTTAATAGTATAAAGTTATTAAATTAGTCCGTTAATCTTGTTCTGTTTATATAATATCTCAGCTTTGTTTAAATTTTTTCGCATGAATTAAGAACTTCACTGATTTTTCTTTTTTTTAAGTTTTGTACTCAGGTATTTATATAAATAATGTCACAAAAATTCTATTATGAATGACGAATTGTTTTGGCAGTTAATAGCTAGAGAATTATCTGGCGAAGCATCAGCCACCGACGAAGAGAAGTTGGAAAAGTATTTTGCTGGAAACAAAGAGTATAAAGCTATATATAATCAGCTAAAAGCTCAATGGAAGCAAAAGCAACATGAAAATGACGGCAGCGATTCACAGGAAGTTTTTCGTAAATTTTGGATGAGCGAAATCATAGAAAAGGAATTAAACGAGCTGATAGAGGAAAAAGAGAACACCATCATCCCGGAGCAACAGCAGAAAAAATCGGCGGTTTTGTCCTATACCAAATACGCGGCGGTTTTGCTTTTATTTATTGGTTTCACAGTTGGTTTTTGGATATTGGAATATAAGAGTAATGAAAAACTGGATAACCAGCAATACGTTGCCCAATGGGTTACCAAATATAATCCAAAGGGTCAGAAATCGACCATTACGTTGCCCGACCGTTCTGTTGTTAAGCTAAACGCGAATAGCAAACTGATTTATCCGGCGGAGTTTGAGCCTGGAAAAAGAGAAGTAATATTGGAAGGTGAAGCTTTTTTTAAAGTGGAAAAGGATAAAAATCGTCCCTTCACCATTAAAACGGGTGAAGTAACTACCACCGTTTTAGGTACTTCTTTCAATATTAACGCGTATTCCTACAATAAAAAAATTAAAATCGCGGTTGTAACCGGAAAAGTAACTGTAGCCAATAAAGAAACAGAAAAGCAGCGCGATTTTGTGCTTGAATCCACAGAAATGCTGGCATACGATTCCAAAAGCAAAGATTTTGAAAAGTCTATCTTTGATCCGAATGAGGAATTGGGCTGGCAAGACGAAATTTTACAATTTAAAGATGCTGGCAGCCAGGAAATCGTAGAAAAGCTAGAAAACTGGTATGGCGTAAAAATACACCTGACTAATGGAACTGCCATCCCGGGTGGTTTTACCGGTAGTTTTAAAGAGCAATCGCTGGAACATGTGTTGGAAATTATGGGCGCCGCATCAGGATTTGGATTCGAAATTTCTGAAGATGAGGTAACAATTTTTTTGAACAGACCTTAATAAATTGATAACCAGTACCCATCCTGCCAATTATTTTTTTTAAATTAGGCCTACCAGACCAAAAATAATCTTTTGATTTTTGATTGCCATCGAGAAGTATTATTTCGAATTTGGAAAAATCAATGTTAAAACTCTTTGAGATTTTACCATGTTGAAGCCTACTTATCGCGCAACCCTACTTCTCTTGTTATTTTGTTTGCTTTCGCAAACCCACCATATCTTTGCCCAGAAAAAGAGTCTGGAAGAAGTTTTTGTTACGTTACAGGCTAACAATGAAAAACTCACCACGGTGTTTGAGCAAATTGAGCAGCTCACCGATTTCAGGTTTTCCTATAACACCGCTGTTATTAACGCTAAAGTACGTATCACGATTTCCATACAAAATCAGTCTTTGGCAGCAGTACTCAATGAGATAGGCCAAGCCAAGAATCTGGCTTTCAAAAGAATCAGTGAAAGCATCGTGGTGTATCCAAGATCAGATTCCCAGCCTGTGTACCATGATGGATCACTAAAAACCAGTAACCTGAAAGAGGTTGCCGGAAAAATTATAGCGCAGGATGATAATTCACCTTTACCCGGGGTTAATGTAATGGTTAAGGGTACCAATATGGGAACTACTACCGATGCGCAGGGAAAGTTTTTTATTCGCATGCCTGAAAACGCGGTACTGCAAATCAGCTCAATCGGATTTAAAACCCAGAAGGTGGAGCCAGGTAATCGAAGTACAATAACTATTGTATTGGAACCTGATATGGCCGAGTTAGAGGAAATTGTTGTGATTGGCTATGGCGCTGTTAAAAAAAGTGATCTTACCGGTGCGGTAGCTTCTGTTTCAGGTGAAGATCTGAAAAGTGTTGCGGTTGCCTCAATAGACCAGGGCATTCAGGGGCGGGCGCCCGGCGTTTATGTTACTTCGGCCTCCGGCGCTCCCGGTGGGGCAGTCACGGTTCGCATCAGGGGCGGGAATTCAATAAACAGCGGCAATGAGCCCTTGTATGTAATTGACGGTTTTCCTATTTATAGCGACAATTCACAAGTTATGGCACCCTCTACCGGTTACCCTACCTATGCTCCGCCCAATGCGCTTTCTTTTCTTAATCCTAACGATATTGAGTCTATCGAAGTCCTTAAAGATGCTTCTTCTACCGCTATTTATGGTTCCCGGGGTGCCAATGGTGTGGTACTTATTACCACAAAGCGGGGAAGCGCGGGTGGTTCAAAAATCATCTATGATGCTTATCTTGGTATGCAGCAAATTAATCACAAGATTGATTTGCTGAACGGACAGGAATGGGCCGCCTTTCACAATAAAGCCAGTGAACTGGATAATACTCCATTGGTATATAATGGCGTGGATTTTTCCTTACCAGAAGAAATCGGGGCAGGTACCGATTGGCAGGAAGAAATTTTTCGGATAGCACCCGTACAAAATCATCAGCTTTCATTTGTTGGCGGTACTGAGGCTGTAAAGTATGCGGTTTCATTAAATTATTTTGATCAGCAGGGGATTGTTTTGGGCTCTGGTTATCAACGGGGTACGCTTCGTACTAATTTAGATATTACTCCCTTGAACCGGCTGAAATTTGGCACAGGTCTGATTTATTCCTATGGCATCAATAACATAGTACAGGCCGAATCAAATAATACGGGGCAAAAGCAGGGCATGATTGGTTCCGCGTTGTTTAATACAGCCTATGCGCCTGTGTATAATGAAAACGGTGATTTTTTTACTTATAGAGATGTGCCCATCGATGCGTCTTACCGGTTTCAGGATAACCCCGTGGCATTGGGTAAAATTTCTAAGGATCGGGGTATCACCAACCGTTTTCTGGGTAATGTGTTTGGTGAATATGCTCTGACTGATGATTTGATCAATAAAATTTCGCTGGGTGCTGATTTGCTTACAGGTACCAGGCATACCTACTTCCCAATTTTTACCAGAATAGGAGATTTGAATGAAGGATTGGCTTCACAAGGCACCCGTACCCTTACTTCATGGCTATTTGAAAATACACTCAAATATAACAAAGCCTTTGGCAATGGTCATGAGATTGATGTGGTATCAGGTTTTACTTACCAGCAGCAGATCAACTTCAGCAATCAGATAACCAACAAACAATTTATCAATGATATTTTAGAAGATAACAACATCAATGTAGGCGCACAACCAGATGCTCCCTTTTCTAATAAGTCAAAGTGGCAACTTGCTTCGTGGCTTGGCAGGATTAACTATACAATCGCGGATAAATATTTGTTTACCCTCAGTGGACGTGCCGACGGCTCATCGAGGTTTGGTAAAGGTAACAAATGGGCCTTTTTCCCTTCCGTAGCAGGCGCATGGCGTATTTCTGATGAGCCTTTTCTGCAAAATAGTTCCTATCTTTCTTTTCTTAAATTAAGATTCAGTTACGGAATTACCGGAAACACGGAAATACCAGTGTATCAGTCGTTAGCCAGGCTCGAGGTTGATAACTATACGGTGAATGGAAGCATTGCTACGGGTATTACGCCCCGATCTATCGGCAATCCTGATTTGCGGTGGGAAACCACAAGCATGCTGAATGTAGGCCTGGATGCTGGTATATTTGAAAACCGGTTTACCTTTACGGCCAACTATTACTATAACCTCACCAAAGGATTGTTATTTAATTCTGGCATACCTATTACTTCAGGTTTTGCTTATAGCTTCCGCAATGCGGGGAGTTTAGAGAATAAAGGACTGGAAATAGGGGTAGAAGCAGATATTTTGGCAGGAATAATAAAGTGGAATACCAGCCTTAATTGGGCAATGAACAGAAATAAAATCTTAGATATTGGTGAAAGTGAACCCTTTAACGCAGCCAATGTATCACAGGGATTTAATGTGTCGGGTACCCGGGTGGATGTTGGATTACCCATTGGCGCGTTTTGGGGCGCTGTTTCCAATGGTATTTACAATACTCAGGAAGAAATTGCCGAAGACCCCTGGGCTAATAAAAATGGATTGGGATATTACCGGTACAAAGACCTGAATGGCGACGGTTTGTTCAATGCGGCTGATAATACAATGATTGGCGATCCTAATCCTGACTTTGTGTGGTCGTGGAACAATAGCATTACATTGAAAAACTTTGATTTTAATTTGTTTGTCAATGCCGTTCAGGGAGCTGATGTGTTCAATCCACATTATGTCTGGCTTGCCAGTCAGCGGCCCAGCCATTCTAATCTGCTGAAGGTTACTACCGAAGATACCTGGTCGCCGGAAAATACTGATGCCGTATATGGCAGGGCTACTCTCGGTAATAATGGTACTTATGAAGTTTCCGACCGGATGGTTTTCAATGGGTCCTATCTGCGGGTACGGAATATAACGGTTGGATATACATTTCCGGTGCAGCGAGCTTATTTGGAATCTGTCCGCATGTATGTCAGTGGACAGAATTTGCTTACTTTTTCTCAATATTGGGGGTATGATCCAGAGGTAAATACCTTTGGCCAGGATAACCTGAATCAGGGAATTGATACCAATGCTTATCCCAAAGCAAGAACTTTGATGATAGGCGCGAATATCAGGTTTTAAATATTGATTTATGAAACACATGTGTAAAATGATACTGGTTTGTACCGTTGTGCTGGCAAGCTGTAGCCTAGAGGAAGAACCCTATTCATTTTATTCGCCAGAAAATTTTTATAAGAATAAGAATGATGCTCTGGCAGCACTTATGGCTGCGTATGGTAGCCTGCAACGCAACCCGATTCATTTTTTTGTTTTATCAGAAGCACCTACTTATGAGGTAATACTAAGGGGAGTAGACGAAACTGTATTTGACGAGTACACCTGGGAATCGAGTACTGAAAACATTTATAGGATGTGGGATTTTTCGTATACAGGCATCAACCGCGCCAATGTAGTGATAAACCGGGTTCCGCAAACACCAAATCTCAAACCGGAAACCGCTAATCTGATTTTAGGCGAAGCCCGGTTTCTGCGGGCGCTTTTTTATTTTAACCTCGTTCGTTTCTTTGGTAATGTGCCCCTTCAGGTAGAAGAAACCACATCACTTGACAACCTGTATCCTGATAATAAAAATACCGCGGCGCTGGTTTGGCAACAAATTATTGAGGATCTCAGTTTTGCTGAAGCCCATTTGCCGGCCACCCGCATAGATGTTGAAAAGGGTAGGGCTACCCGTTGGGCTGCTACAGGCTTTTTGGCTAAAGTGTACCTGCAACAGTCAGGCTTGTCGGCCTTTAATCCCGTATCAGAAAAATGGGGCATTCAGGGAATAGACGAATGGGAACTGGTACTAAGTAAAACTCAGGAGATTATTCAAAGCCAGCAGTTTGTACTTCTTTCCAATTACAATGAGGTATTTGATATAGAATTTAATGATGAAAGACTGTTTGAAATACAGTTTATGGCAGGTAACAACGAAGGACAAAACCTGACCCAGTACACTACTCCCGATGGTGCACTGGTGGGTCCGGGCTATGGCGTAAGCGGATTAACACCGCTATTTTATAGTGAATGGGATACCTTGGATTATCGGTATAAAAGAACTTTACTTACAGCGTATTATAGTACTTTTAATTCCGATTTCATTACGTATCCCGGTCAGTTGGAATTTCCTTATTGTGGTAAATACAGGATTCAGGATGGCATAGGTGCAGACAATGGATCAAACATTACTTTATTGCGGTATGCCGATGTGCTGCTAATGGATTCGGAGGCTGCTAACGAAGCTGGAACGGGCGATCCTTACTTCGGTGTAAATCTGGTGAGGGCACGTGCCGGTCTGCCCCCGTTGGCCGGTCTCTCTAAAGAAGATCTGCGCAAAGCCATACGAAAAGAAAGGCGGTTTGAACTAACCCTTGAATTTAATGGCTTTTTTGATATGCAGCGATGGGGCACCATTGATACAGAGGCCGCCAAATCGGGATATGCTACTGACAATAGCCATTACGTTTATCCCATTCCCGAAAGAGAAACTAATATCAATCCGAACCTGATTCAGAATGAAAGCTATTGACGGAGGATAGCCTGGGTATTCCTTCAATAGAACAAATTCATTTTAAAATGTAAAATAAAAGCTATTTGGCAATTGTGGTTTTATTTTTGCCTGTATTTTTTAGTTTTTAATGCAAAAGGTTACATGGTTTATCGAAATTAAATGCCTTTATAAAAGCTACAACCGACTACCGAGTTTAAAATAATTACGCCTGTACCAGCGCGTTCATTTTTTAATTGTTATTTCACATCTTAATTTTTATGCATTCTTTTAACAACAGAAGGCAATTTATTAAATCCGCAGGTATTTCGGGAAGCAGTTTGTTTGCTTTGCCTTTCCTGACCAACGGCCACCCACCCCACCACCAGCGTGAGGTTCCGCTTGGGCAGTGGGTCAATGTGCTCAGTCATGGCGTAATATCCGATGGTAAAACCAAAAATACACTAGCGATTAATGAGCTTATCACTAAGGTAAACGCAATAGGAGGGGGTACGCTCTATTTTCCTCCGGGAAATTATCTTACAGGTGCTATTCACCTGAAAAGTAATATTACCCTGTACCTGGAAGCCGGGGCTACTATTACCTTTAGCGAGCACTTTGACGATTATTTACCCATGGTTCCGTGCCGGTGGCAGGGTGTGGATGCGGTCAATTTTTCGCCGCTCATATATGCCTATCGCGCGGAAAATATCACCATTACCGGAAGTGGAACCCTGGAAGGTTCAGGGGCTGTGTGGTGGGATTACATACTAAAAATAAGAAAAGAAAACAGAGAAAATAGCCAGGCACCCCAGTCAAAATGGCAACAGTTATTCTATAAAAACAATAAACCCGAAAGTCATCAGAGTTTTGGGTTTCAGCGACCTTCCCTTTTACAGGCCTATGAATGCCGCAATGTGCTGATCTATGGGGTGCGATTTCGTAATTCCCCATTCTGGACTACCCACTTCGTTACCTGCGAAAATGTGGTGGTAGACAGTATCAGCATTTATAATCCCGATTCGCCCAATACCGATGGCATTAATCCGGAATCGTCGAAAAATGTACGGATAGCCAACTGCCATATACACGTAGATGATGATTGTGTGACCATCAAATCGGGCAAAAATCAGTGGGGGCGCGATCACGCGAAACCCTGTGAGAATATTACGGTTACCAACTGCGTAATGACCAGCGGCGCGGCCGGAGTTGGTATTGGTAGCGAAATGTCGGCCGGAATCCGGAAAGTAGCGGTATCCAATTGTGTGTTTGAAGGCACAGGTTCAGGGGTTCATATCAAAACCGTGCGGGGCAGAGGTGGGGTAGTAGAAGATATCCAGATCGCGAACCTGGTAATGAATAAAATTCCAAAGTTTGCAGCGATCCGCATCAATATGGAATACTGGGAGCAAACAAATCCTGGTCCTGTTTCAGAAGAAACCCCGCGGTTTCAGCACATTCATATTAGTAATGTGAGGGGTAACCACCTTAAAAAAGCTATCGAAATTATGGGTCTGGAAGAAATGCATGCCCGGCATATCAGCCTGAGCCAGATCAGCCTGTCGGCGGCAGAAGGCGTAACCTGCAAGTATGTGGACCATCTGAGTTTGCACGACATAGAGATTGAAAGCGAAGAAGCCAATCCCTGTTTGTTTGAAAACATCAACGGCCTGGATATTAATGGTATTAAAGTAAATACGGGCCAGCAGGCATTATCAAAAATTGTATTGAAAAACGTGAAACAGGCGATGGTAGCCAGGTGCGCACATTTCGAGAAAAATACACCTTTTATAAAAATTGAAGGGCGTGATACTCAGGATATACTAATCCTTGACCGGCACCTTTATCAATCAAAAAGTATTGATGTGGACAGTGATGTTTCTCCTGCTGAAATACAGGGTTAATGGGCGTGCTATCAGTTCAAAATAATAGTGAGGCAAATATTAAACTAAAGCATATGCAAGGTACGGCAACCATTGTAAACAAGTTAAAACAGGGAGATGAACAGGCCTTTCGAACCATGTACGAAAGATACCATCCTGAATTATATCGCTATTCCATGAAATTTGTACGGGCCGATGAAGCCGCTAAAGAAATGGTACAAAACGTATTTATACAGGTATGGCGCAACCGCCGCAAACTGAACCCCGGGCTTTCCTTTCAGGCCTATCTGTTTAAAATTGCCAGAAATGAAAATTTTAAATACCTGAAACTTATTACCCACGAAACATTGTCGCGGCAGGAACTGTCGCGGCACGCTCTGGCTACCTATATGCCCGTAAGAAACGATGATGTGTTTGATGAATATCAGCTTATTGGCCGGAAAGCCATTGAACAATTGCCGCCAAAACGAAGGCTTGTTTTTGAAATGGTACAGGAAGGGTTAACCCACGAAGAAGTTGCCAGGGAACTGGGAATTTCAATCCATACGGTACGTTCCCAATTATTAAAAGGTACGCTGGCCGTCAAACAATATCTTTCGCGGTATCTGGGCATTGTTCTATCATAACGCGACTAGGAAACCATTTAAAATTTTTTAATATAATCACAATAAGTATATATGAATATTTAATCAATTAGGGAATACGTTAAATATATCGCAAATATTTTTTTCTTAGTAATTACCTTAACCTATTTTAAGATATACTATACAGAAGGGTACATTTTAATTTAACCACTGCCACAAAAATACTTACACCTCATTAGGCTATTGCTTAGCCCTGTATTGCCTGGTACCCAAATTTCTCTTACGGATAAGACTTTCTCTGCCACAATGTTTTCTGATTGTGACGGGCGATTTTTTTATATTCTTAACCCAAATTTTTTAATGTATGAACGCGTATTTATTTTTTTATCTGAAAAACAGTAAAAGGCATGTGGGAATAATGCTCATCATGCTATTGCTTACAGGTAGTATTTCCGCACCGGCAGCAGCGGTTGTGGTAATTCCTGAAAAAAGCATTTCGGGTCGGGTAACTGATGAAAATGGAGAACCGATGCCCGGTGTCAATATCCTGGTAAAAAGCACGAGTATTGGTACCATTTCCGATGTAGAGGGCCGATACAAACTTATGGTACCCGATAATACCACTACCCTCGTTTTTTCATCAGTGGGTTATATCGCCAAGGAAATTGACATTACCGGGCGATCTACCATTGATTTGAAAATGGAGCAGGATGTAACTGCCCTTTCAGAAGTGGTGGTAATTGGTTACGGTTCTGTCAGGAAAAGTGACCTGACGGGAGCGGTTTCTTCTGTTTCTTCCGAAGAACTGGAAAGGGTTCCGATTACTTCCCTGGATCAGGGTTTATCGGGTCGGGTACCGGGTGTAATGGTAACCCAGGCTTCTGCCGCACCAGGAGGGGGCATCAGTGTACGCATCCGGGGTGGTAACTCTATCAACAGTGGCAATGAACCGCTGTATGTGATCGATGGATTTCCTATTTATAGCGACAACGGAGAGTCATCCGTATACAGCGGAGCCTATAATGGCACTTCTTCACCCAACGCTTTGTCTACCATCAGTCCCGATGATATCGAGTCTATTGAGATTTTAAAAGATGCCTCTGCCACCGCTATTTACGGATCAAGGGGTGCCAACGGGGTGGTGCTGATTACTACCAAGCGGGGTAAAGAAGGTGCGCCACAGGTAAATTATAATGCTTACTTTGGCATGCAGAAAGTAGCGAAGAAATTAGACCTGCTCAACGGACAGGAATATGCGGAACTGGTTAATCAGGCGAATATCAACGAGGGTGAGCCGGTTACTTTCGACGGCGTGGTAAACCCGTTACCATCCGAATTGGGAGAAGGAACCGACTGGCAGGACGAGGTATTCAGAACCGCGTATCAGCAAAACCATCAGGTGAGCGTTTCCGGCGGAAGCAGCAATACCCGCTATAGCGCTTCGGCCAACTACTACGATCAGAAGGGAATTGTAATTGGCTCTCGTTTTCAAAGGGCATCTGTCCGGATGAATATGGACACAGATATTACCAAAAAGCTGAAGTTAGGTATAAACCTCAAATACAGCCGCTCGGTGGGGCATATCGCCCAATCAGAGTCCAGTAATACCGGAGCTACCATGGGCTTAATTGGCAGTGCCATTCAGGATGTTCCCGTATTTCCGGTTTATAAAGAGGATGGTAGCTTTTTTTCCCAGCCCGACATTCCGCCCGACATGAATTTCAGGCATCAGGAAAACCCAGTTGCCCTGGCGCTTACCGGAAAAGACATCAATACCTCGAATCGTTTCCTGGGTAATATGTATTTGGATTATACCATTCTGGATGGCCTTTCGCTGAATTTTAGTTTTGGTACCGATTTGTTTGAAAGTCGCAGAAACGTATACTTTCCACGGGGAACCCGGGTAGGAGACCGGGATAATGGTTATGCCATGCAGGGACTAATTAACAAAACTTCCTGGCTGAGCGAAAACACCATTACCTATAAAAAAGATTTTAACGAAAATCATCGCCTCAATATGGTGGCTGGCGTTACCTGGCAGGAAGAGGTTCGACTGGGAAATAAAGTGGAAGCCACCAATTTTATCAACGATATTTTGCAGGATAATAAACTGAGTGCGGGTGCCGTTCCGGGTATTCCCAATTCATTTAAAAGCAAATGGCAGATTGGTTCTGTGCTGGGCCGTATCAATTACGCTTTGTATAATAAATATCTGTTTACCTTCAGTGGTCGTGCCGATGGCTCTTCCCGGTTTGGTGCTGGCAACAAATGGGCATTTTTCCCCTCAGTAGCCCTGGCCTGGCGGATGATAGAGGAAGACTTTCTACAGCGCGGCAAGGTGTTCTCTGATTTGAAATGGCGAGCCAGTTATGGTATTACCGGCAACACCCAAATCAACGTGTACCAGTCGCAAGCTACGCTGGGCATCAGTAATTATGCTATTGGCAACCAGATGGTGGTGGGCATTGGTCCGGCATCAGTAGCCAATCCTGATTTGAAATGGGAAACTACTACCATGTACAACGCCGGGTTAGACGTGGGTATGTTTGAAAACCGCCTTACCCTGACGGCCGACTATTATTATAATCTTACCGAAGACCTGCTGATGGAAGTGGTGCTTCCCAGAAGTTACGGCTTTAAATCGTCGTTCCGAAATAGCGGGGAACTGAGAAACTATGGCGTTGAGATAGGCGTGAATGCCCATATTCTGACCGGAAAACTAAAATGGGAAAGCAATGTGAACTGGTCGATGAACCGGAACGAGATTCTGAAATTAGGGAGTGAGCCTTTCTATGCCCGTAATATTGGTGGTATCAATGGTGCCTACATCGCTGAAGGCTATCCTTTGGGCGTTTGGTATGGCGCGGTTACGAATGGGATTTATCAGAATCTGGACCAGATCGCGGAAGATCCCTGGGCGAAAGAAAAAGATCTGGGGACGGTTCGTTTTGTGGATGTAAGTGGTGATGGGGATTTTGATGAACTGGCTGACCGGGCTATTATTGGCGATCCAAATCCTGATTTTATCTGGGGATGGAATAATAATTTTACCTTTAAGAATTTTGAACTCAACGTATTTATCAACGGCGTGCAGGGGAATGAAATTATCAGTCCGCAACTGCGGTTTACCGGCAACGTTCGGCCTCGGGTTTCTAATCAGGTCAGAGAATTTGTAACCAATGCCTGGACCGCCGAAAATCCGAATACCAATACGCCAAAAGCTACTTCGGGCAACAATGGCAGATTGGAATATTCAGACTTCTTTATTTACGACGGCTCATTTATCAGGTTGAAAAACGTAATGCTCGCCTATAATGTCCCCAAGAACAAAATTTTCAGATCTGCCAAAGTGTTTGTCAGTGGCCAAAACCTGTTTCTGCTGTCCGACTATTATGGCTACGATCCAGAAACTAACAGCCAGGGACAAAACAACCTAAACCTGGGTGTGGATATGAATTCATATCCTTCGGCCCGTACCTATACTGTTGGAATTAATGTAGGCTTTTAAAAAAAATATCATGTATAACATATTGAAATATATTACACTTCCGCTACTTATTCTCTTTCTGAACGCCTGTAGCCTGGAAGAAGAAGCTTTTGACTTTGTGACGCCTTCCAATTTTTACGAAAATAAAAACGATGCCCTGGCCGGTTTGTACGCTTCATACAGTGCGATTGCCGAAAGCAATTATTATGGCAATAAATATTATTTTTTGTCTGAATACCCTTCCGATGCTTTTGTGTCGGATGGGATTTCCGATGACGATTTGGGTGAATATGTGTGGAATCCGTTGCAAGATAATTTTTATAATGTATGGACAGCCATGTACAAGGCCATCAATCAGGCCAATACCGTAATTGACCGGGTGCCGGGTATTAACAGTGCTGATTTACCCCAGGAATTGAAAACAGAAATAATAGCAGAAGCTCGTTTTCTCAGGGCGATGACTTATTTTAACCTGATCAGGATGTGGGGGAATGTGCCTTATGTGGAGCATGAAGTAACCGGCATTGAAGGATTGGATCACGGTAACGAAAATACCGCTCCTAAGGTCTGGAATCTGATTATGGAAGACCTGAAATTTGCCGAAACCCATTTGCCTGATGAGCGTGAGGCAGCAGAACGGGGCAGGGCCAGTAAGTGGATTGCCAAAGGTTTGCTGGCAAAAGTGTATCTGCAGCGTTCCGGCCTGGCTCAGTTTTCACCGGTTCCGGCCAACTGGGCTGTGGATGGCGTTAACGAATGGCAGTTGGCAGTTGAAAAGGCAGCGGAAATTACGCAAAGCGGCCATTATCAGTTGCTGGATGATTTTAACCAGGTTTTTGATGTGGAAAACAGCGCGGAACGCATTTTTGAATTACAATACCTGCCTAATGTTGAAGGGTTGGGCAGTGAAATTCCCATTCAGCTTAATCCTGACGGATCGTTAGCGCAGGGTCGTTCCTTTGGAATAGGCAGAACCACCCCTGAATTTATGGCTACCTGGGATACTACTGATGCGCGTTTTAACAGAACTTTTCTGTTGGAATATACCTCGGCATCAAACGGCGAAACCTATGCGTATCCTGAAATACTGTTGGCTCCATACATTGAAAAATATCGAGTGAGCGATGGTTCTGAAGATTTAAATGGAATGAATTTTACCATTCTTCGCTATGCCGACGTATTGCTGATGCATTCAGAAGCGGCTAATGAAAGCGGCACAGGCGATCCGTATTTTGGTTTGAACGCGGTTCGGCAGCGTGCAGGTTTGGCACCCTTATCAGGTTTAACGCAGGCAGAATTACGGGAAGCCATCCGCAACGAACGAATTATGGAATTATGCTTCGAAGGCCATTCTTTTGCCGACTACCAGCGGTGGGGCATTATTGAAGAAAGAGCCGCCCGATTGGGTTATGAGTTAGACAATACCTATTATTTGTATCCGATTCCTGCCAACGAAATCATGGCTAATCCTGATCTGATGCAGAATCCGGGATATTAATTTATAGGTAATAAATAAGTATTCCCATTGAAAGAGCGTATTGATTCTGTTTATCGATACGCTCTTTTCAATTCTTTTTTTCGGAAGAATAGAATAGGTATCGTAGCCATACTTTTGCTTTTTATCTTTTACTTCCAGGAAAGGTTTTATTAAAAAGATCAATCAAAATTATACATACATGAAACTGAGGGTATTCTCATTTTTTGCGCTTTTCGCTGTTGCCGTTGCTATCAGTATGAGTCTGGGAACAGACCAATCCGCCTATCGCAAATGGCAAAAAATTACCCTTAATTTCCAGGGGCCGCAAACTTCAGAAATGGATGCCGACAATCCCTTTCTTAACTACCGCCTGAACGTAACGTTTACCCTGGGCGACCGGTCTTATCTGGTACCTGGTTTTTATGCAGGCGATGGGAATGCCGCCGAAACCTCAGCCAGTGCGGGCAGTACCTGGCAGGTCCGGTTTGTACCCGATGCGGAAGGCGAATGGCAGTATGAGGTTTCATTCCGGCATGGCGATAACATCGCGATCAGTGACGAGCCGGATGCCGGAAAACCTGTGTATTTCGATGGCGAAAAGAGTAGTATTCAAGTGTTACCGGTAGATAAATCAAGCCGCCATGCCGCCAAAAGAGGACGGGTACAATATGTAAACAAACGATACCTGGAATATGCCGAAACCGGAAAACCTTTTCTAAAAGGCGGGGCCGACAGCCCTGAAGATTTTCTAGGGTATGAGGATTTTGACTCCACGTATTCCCATGGTGAAAAAAACTATGTGAAAACGTATGAACCCCACATCAGAGACTGGCACAAAGGCAACCCCACCTGGCAGCAGGGCAAAGGAAAAGGTATGATCGGGGCGTTGAATTACCTGGCTTCCCAGGGCATGAATGCCGTTTATTTTCTTACCCTCAACATCAATGGCGATGGAAAAAATGTATGGCCTTTTGTGTCGCATACCGAATTCAGCCGGTTCGATTGCAGCAAACTCGACCAGTGGGAAATCGTGTTCGACCACATGGATAGCCTCGGCCTGATGTCGCATATGGTAACCCAGGAAACCGAAAACCAGTGCTTGTTCGACAACTGTGAAACCGGCCCGCAACGCGCCTTGTATTACCGCGAACTGATTGCCCGGTTCGGCCATCACCTGGCCCTTACCTGGAATCTGGGAGAAGAAAGTGGCAGAAGGTACCGCGAAGATGGTACCCCCCGGAATGTAAACCGAAAAGTGCAGAATGACGCGCAATTCAAGGCGATGGCGACCTATTTACGTGCACACGATCCTTATAAAAATCCGGTGGTGATTCATTCGCATGTGGGTAACTATTCCCGGGAACATTTGCTACAACCTTTATTGGGCTTTAAAGCGGTAGAAGGACCTTCCTTACAGGTAAAAAATACCGGAAACGTATATGCCGAAGTAGAAAAATGGATACGCCTTTCGCAGGGATCGGGCAAACCCTGGGTGGTTGCGCTGGACGAAAACGGGCCTGCTGCCAAAGGCGTGGTGCCTGACGCGGCAGACCCTGGTCATGACACCATTCGCATGGAGGTGCTCTGGCCTACTTTGATGGCTGGCGGGGCAGGCGTAGAGTGGTATTTTGGTTACAATTACCCCAATAGCGACCTGACCTGCCAGGATTGGCGGTCGCGTGAAAACATGTGGGAACAAACCAATATTGCCCTTGATTTCTTCCGTGAAAACCTGCCTTTTCAGCGGATGGAAGCGAATCAGGATTTTACCTCAATAGGAAATTATTATGGCTTTTCTGATGCCGACCGGCTGCATGTGGTGTACTTTTCCAGCTTGCGGCATGCCGCTTCTTTTCAACCCAAAAAAGGAAATGGAACTTATGAAATCAGGTGGTTTAATCCGCGGGAAGGAGGGCGATTGCTGGCCGGTACTGTGTTGGAAGTGGATATGGAAAAATGGAAGGGGGTGGGAAGCCCTACGGAGAAAGCTGCCGATTCGGAAGACTGGGTAATGGTGCTGAAGAGAAAATAAGGGACCAGAATTTGCAAATCAATGATTTTAGTTAGGAGTTTTGCTGTTAATTTCTTTTTTTCATAAGAAATAGAAACTCCTAACCCAGAAAGATGCAACTGCCCAAATTTCTACCTCTCATTTATAGTATTTTATTATTTTCTCCACTTTATTCCCAACAAGCTGGTAACACCGCTCCGCAAAAGCCGAATATCGTGTTCATTTTTGCCGATGACCTGGGCTACAAGGACCTGGGTTGTTATGGGAATCCGTTCAACCAGACGCCCCATCTGGATACGCTGGCCCAGCAGGGCATGAAGTTTACCCAGGCTTATGTGGCCTCGCCGGTATGTTCCCCTTCCCGAGCCGCTTTGCTTACCGGCAAACATCCGGCACGCCTGCACCTTACTAATTTTCTGGTAGGCTTGCGCGAAGATTCTGCTTCCACGGTTTTGCCAGCTCCCTATCAGCATTACTTATCGGCTAATGAAATTACGCTTCCTGAAATGCTGAAGGAAAAGGGGTATTATTCCGGAATTGTAGGCAAATGGCACCTCGGTGGTGCCGACTCGGTTTCTCCCACTGCCCAGGGATTTGATTATGACCGGATCATTAGCCGAAATGGTTTAGATTATTACAATTATTCTATTAGCAGTGGCAATAAAGAAATATTCGCGGATCAAGGTACCGAGTATCTTACCGATAAACTCACGGAATATGGTCTGGAATTTCTGGATCAGCATCAGCAAAAACCTTTCTTTCTATATATGGCCTACTCGGCACCGCATGTGTTCATCGTACCCAGGGCTGACAAACTGAAGAAGTACTTTTTGAAGTATAACCAGTACGATGGCAGATACAATCCTTACTATGCGGCCATGATAGAAAGTCTGGATGAGGGAGTAGGGAAACTCAGGGAAAAAATAAAAGCCCTGGGGCTGGAGCAAAATACCATTTTCATTTTCACTTCTGACAATGGGGGAGTAGGACTGGATGAACTGGGGCCTGTTCCCACCAGCATCGAACCTTTGCGTGCCTGGAAAGGCCATGTGTACGAAGGAGGAATCCGGGTGCCACTGATTATTTCCTGGCCGGGAAAAATTGAAGAAAATGTGGTCAATGAAAATTACCTGACCGGTACCGATTATTTTCCTACTTTTATGGAATTGCTGGGCATAAAGGATCTGCCAGCACCGATGGATGGTAAAAGTTTTTTAAGTACCCTGTATCATCCGGAAGAAAAGCTGGATCGGGGGCCGATCTACTGGCACTATCCTCATTTCAGTAATCAACTGGGCAGGCCTGCCGGGGCCATCCGGTGGGGCGATTTTAAACTGGTGGAAAGCTATGAAACCGGTACAACTGCCTTATACAATTTGGCAGCAGATATTTCGGAAAGCAAAGACCTGAGTTCGGAGCTTCCTGAAAAAGCCGAGGAAATGCACACCATGCTTAAAAACTGGCGGCAGGAGGTAAATGCCAATATGCCCCTGCCCAATCCGGCTTATTTTGATTTGGAACGGAAATATTGAAGTGGGAAGCGGGAAGGCAGAAGACCGAAGTCGAAAGTTCTTCGGTCTTCCGACTCCCAACTCCCGTTTTTCCACTTTTATTATTTTTCAGGGTTGGCTTTTCAAAAACAGGTATAAGGATTTGAGTTCGTGATCGGTGTATTGTTTGGTCATTTGCCAGGGCATAAATTCATTCTGCAGCTTTTTTCCTTCCGGGGTTTCGCCGGTTCTTAAGGTGTTGATAAATTGCGCATCCGACCATTTCGCCACATTACCGGTAGAAGTTAGATTCGCTATCTGCGGGGATCCGGGAACATGTCCCGCACCTCCCTTAAAATTTTCTCCATGGCATCCGATACAGGTAGTAGCCAGGTATTTACCATAACTGGCCGACACGGTTTTTTCAATACCAGCCGGAGCCGTTTGCGCATGGTCTATCATTTCTACGTTTAATAAAGGTAATTTCTCGAAATAGGTAAGCACTCTGCCCAGGGGCCCAATATTGTTTTCAGGATGTTCCGTATCAACCGGAGGTACCGACTGGCAATAGGCAATTACGGCAACCAGATCCTGCCGCGTTAAGTGAGTGGTTTCATTAGAAGGCATAAAGAGCAAAGGTTTGTTGTTTTTATTAACCCCATGGCGCAAGGCTTTAATCCATTCCGAATTGGTATAAGTGCTTCCGATTCCTCCTTTACCGCGGGTTAAATTCGCGGAAACCAGTCTGCCCAAAGCAGGATCATCGGCCATAATGGTTCCCGCCAGGTTGGCGCCATGGCATTCCTGGCAGCCCTTTATCCGGGTAAGATGTTCTCCCAGGGCCAGGGTAGCCGAATCGCTCGCGATCGTATAAGATTCAGCGGGAAATTCAGGATAAGTTTTGTTCATCCGACTTTCTATATTAAAATGAATGAACGTGTAGAATGCTCCTATTAACAGGATGAAACTTCCCAGTATAATACCTGTAACTTTTACTATTTTCTTAATCATTATTTGTGCGTTTATTGTTTTAGTTAATTTGGAAGACCACCTTCATCAATTCGATGACTCCTGGTTATTCGGGTAGTTTTACTTCTACTGTAATTTTATAACTGCCTGTGGCACCTGCATAAGCTGGGTCAAAACTGTCGGTTACAGCGGTACCAAATTCCTGCTCTTTATTCCGAATCCTGATTTCCAATGGCTTGTTTTCCGGCACATACCGGGCAGCTAATTCATACTTGCCCAAAGGCACATCTTGCAGTATCGAACCTTCAGGATTTTGTGTGAGGGTCTGGCCTGTGCTGCCATCAATCAGGTTAGCCACAGGCTTTAGGGTTAATTCTACCCCGTCGGTATCGAAGAAACCCCAAACGCCAATGATCTCGATGCTGCCTCCATAGTACCCGCCTCCACCAAATTCATCAGGTTTTTTACCGGTAAGTTTCCAGCGTAAGTTGCGAATGGCTCCTTCAGTGCCGGCAAAGGCTCCCTCAGTTTCAGGATCCAGGTCAAGGGTATAGGTTTTGTCGTCGAAAGGGACATCAATGGTGCCCCTTATATACCATGAACCAGGCGTTAATTCAATCTTATATTGTCCGTTTTCGTTGGTTTGCCCCAAAATATTGGTGTTATAAAATTGGGTATTGTTTACTACAATATCGGCGTGGGCTATAGGGTTTCCCTTTGTGTCCACCACCTTGCCGGTGGCAAACCCTTTGTCGACTACTGGGGTGTTCTCATCATCTTCAATGCAACTGAAGCTGGTCAGTAAAACACTGAAGCTTATTATATAGAGTAACTTTTTCATGGCAAACCCTTATACTTTTTGAATGGCTTCAGCATGAAGCTGCTGTATGGTGTGTTCATTTTTTTGGATTTATATTGTTCTACTCAAGGTAGTTTTTTGGTTGCATTATCTTATTACGATACAAATTTCAATAGAAAGTGGGGGAGGTAATATACCCGAAGTTTTGTATTTGGTATACCTTGCAGATGGTATTTTTTATACCTGATATCAGGTAAGGGAGGTACCTTGACTGTAAGTTATTCATGCTGGCTTATGGCTAGCATCAAACCAGTACGAAAACTCATGTTTGCCTGAAGAAAAGGATTGCCGGCTACCCATCCTTTTGTTTTGCCTTCGGCCTCCCCATACACCCTCCAGGGACTTTTACCCAGCGGAATATTTGTTCTGATTTTCAGCAATCCTCCTAAGCTACCTGCTGAGGTAAAGAAATCCTGATCTTCAGGCTGTGCCCACAGCATGGCGGTGGCCTGAACCGGAATAAGGATATTGCCTGCTTTGAAGTTTAATGTTGGGTTCTCAATTTCTATTCCCGGGAAGAAATGGTCTTTGTTTTGGTATCCATGCAGGCTCAACAGCCAGAAATGCTGGTTCGTATTCAGAAAAATATCCAAACTCAGATCGTGACCAAATGAATTGAGATAGTGCCTGAAGGCAAAGTTGAAATCTATATGCTGGCCTAGCTTGATGCTGTTGATACCCATCATAAATGGCGAAATAAAATTAGCATACTGGTAAACTCCCATCAACTTCAGGTAGGAACGTTCTTCATCCGTTAAATCAGCCTTTTTAACATATCGGTCTATGCCCGACCCACTGGGGTGTATGCCTCTGTCGGCGTAAGGTTCGCCAGGTCTGAACAGGTCATATACCCAGCCGGAAAAATCCCATCCCACAAAATCTCTGGTTTCGATGTTTGGATCTGTCTCATTCATTCTGTCAACAGAAGCATCGAAATCATCGCTTCTGATCTGATTTACATAGCCCACTGCCTGTTGCGTCAGCAGGATGTTCATCAGCACATTAGGATAGTCAGCATTGCTGAAAAAGTTATCTTTTCGCATACTTCTCAGCAACTGATATGATGACTCTATACCCGCCGTATAGGTTCTGACCAAAGCCTGTGGGGCATTTGCCTTAAAACGCGCCAGGTCGGCATCGGCAACATGTGAAACGGATGAACTCCTGAGTTCCCCATTAAACATATTGTATACATCATCATGAGAAGGTATTTTTTGCAGTGTCATTCCGGTTCTGTGCCATTCTTCGTGCAACCAGGCCGGACCAAACAGCAACAGGTGGTACCCCAGCATATAGTCAATGGCACCGGCGGTAGCATGGGCAGCCACCCGATTCCAAAACTTTTTTCTGCGATTGACCGGCGCAATCCATTTGTTCCACCACACATTATTAAAGTAATAGTTGGTGGCATGCAGGTTTTTGGTAATGGCCAGCGATTGCTGCATGGAGGGCGTGTTGTACGAAGCGATAAAATCGCCCGGATTTTTATCGTTGAAATTCCCCGACCGCTTTAATGCTTCTACATTGACCGCATATTTTTGGTAGGGAAAATCAAATAAAGGGACGTCCAGTATCAACTTCGGATTCTGACTTAAACTGTCTTGAGAAAAACCGGGTTCACAGACCAGAATAAATAAGATGAAACAGATTGTAGTTTTTAACATGGTTCGTGTACCACCCTTTAAAATGTTTATTAAAAACATCCAGTGAACCAGGCTTCCGCGATAAGCGGTTTTTTTTATTAATAACCTGTTTAATCCTGGTTTCATCAGTTTGTAGCACTGATTTCATTTGTTGCCATAGAAAGGGCTTTGAGTGGTTTTTGCGTTTTGGTTTTAGCCGAACCACAAATAGGAAAATTAAATTGTTCAAAACCTGTATAGGCCTGGTTGGCAGATGCAAGCAGCACAGGAGTGCCAGCGTTGCTGTTTTCCGCGATAACTCTTTTTGTCATATTTTCCAGCGTAATCAGGTATTGACCAGTGCTGGCCTCATAGGTAATAGCATATTGTGTGGGATAATACCCTGCCTTTTCGAAGGCAGCCGGTTGTTTAATGGGCAGGTGCTTTTCAGGTTTGGCAAGTATGTAATCAAGGGTAATCATCGGTTCCATAAAAGTTACTTCTCCATCATAACTGCCATACAGAAAGGTAGTGGTAAAAGGCTGGCTAGCCAGTTCCGGTGCCAGCTTATCAACCCAGTGTTTGCCCATCATGGGTACGCCACCCGGAATATGGAAATAATCGGCTGGTAAATACTTCGCGTCAGGAATGATTTCCATTTTCGGGTCTTCCGCGCCAATATTCATGCGTTCAGCTTCGGAAATCATATAAAAATGGAAATCGAAATGCGGGGTGGTATACACATTCTCAGGCTCATGACCCATCGGATTCCAGTCTACCATGATATGATTAAAAGTAGTTTCTTCTAATTCTTTTGGTAGTTTTAGAATGTACTGATAAAATAGGTGGGTGGAATCCGCTGTTGGTAACTGGGTAAGGGCTTCCTTGGATAAGGCAATACCCATAGAAAGCGGTTTGCCCTCGTTGTCGGTTTTGACGAACGATTTCACTTCCCCGGCACCTAAAGTAACCGGAGTGCCATAAAAGGTGCCTGCCTTACCGGCTTCGTCGTCTTCTTTGCAGGAAAAGCAAAATACCATGATAATCATAGACAGGAAATAAATGTCAGAAGGTTTCATATCGTGTTTATATTTAGTTTAATAATGTGAATAATAATTTCAAGTAGATTGCATAGGGGCAATGCGTTCCAGCCATTGAAAGGCATCATCAATATCGCGGAAAATGCGGATGGTTACTTTCTCGGGTGATTTGCCTTCCAGCAGGGTTTCCATTACAAACTGGCTGAATACATTATTTCTGGAAACATAAGCCACATGCCGGATGCCTGATTCCCACAATTGGGTAATGAAATCTTTTTGTATCCAGGTAACATCGTCAGAAGGAAGCAACTTACCTTCATACACTTCAATCAGAT
Source organism: Cyclobacteriaceae bacterium (assembly GCA_041745535.1). GTDB lineage: Bacteria > Bacteroidota > Bacteroidia > Cytophagales > Cyclobacteriaceae > JBGTIS01. The sequence continues at coordinate 37,500 of JBGTIS010000261.1, forward strand.
AGGGTGTAAGCTTTCCGCTGGCCAGCTCTTTTTTAGCTAATTCCAGAATAAGTTGTAAGTTATTTTTCAGATATCCGCAATCCTGCGGCGAATGGAAGTACCGGTGACACAGGCAGGGTACGGATTCAATCATCATGATTTCGCAGCAGTTATCCCGAAACACCGGCTGGTAAATGAATTTGGAATCAGCGCTCATATTGGTTCTGAAATACAGGTTAAAAGGCCGGACCTTGTGGCCCGGCCCGGTCATTTTATTGGGCTATGTAGGTGAAAGTAATGGTGTAATCCTGTTCGAAAACATTGGTAACACCACTGAATTTGAAAGTAGTTTCACTTAGCTCTTTGATATTGAAGTTATTAAAACCACCTTCATCATCTGATATATTGATTATTTTCTCGGAAGCACTAAAATTCCATTCTCCGGAACTGGTTTTTTCACTGTCTTCGCACACGTCGTTACCCTCATCCTGCGTATAGGTTCCTGAACCTTCTGTTTTGGAAGTAAAATTGAATTTGTTATCGGCGAAACAGGGTTCCAGTTCCAGAAAATCTGTATAGCCTTCCAGGGGAGGATCGATGGTAACGGAGGTTACTTTCCAGGTATTGGAAGTTAAAATCTGGGTGTTGGTTTTAGGTTTTCCCGTGTCCTTTTCGTCATCATTTTCCTTACACGAAGTCCAGGTAAAAGCCGAAGCGGCAAGCAGCATCATTAAGATTATCTTTTTCATTGTTTTTTCTTTGTTAAAATTTGATTGTGTGTTGATTACTATTTGTTGAAACTTATTTAAACTGCCCGGATTGTAAGCGGCTTATTGTGGCGCTTTTTATTTCCGAACGATGCAAAGTTCATCAGAAAGCAGAAGGCGGTAAATACCGGGAGGAGGGGGTTTTATCTACCGTAAACACGGTATATTTTTATACCTAAAGGCGGGTAAAGCAAAAAAAACCCGGATAAACCGGGCTATACAATGTGAATTTTAGGCTTAAATCAAATGATATTTGCTGGCATATTTGTAAATACCAAGGGAGTTTTTTACGCCAATTTTTTTCATCAGATTCTTGCGGTGGGTTTCCACCGTTTTAGGGCTGATGAACAGTTTTTCGGCAATTTCAAAATTGGTTTGTTCCATGGCAATCATGCGCATGATTTCCATTTCCCGTTCGGTAAGCAAAGAACCGGGGTCATCTTTTACGGTCTGCGGTTTATTTTTGCTGATCAGGAAATCCTGAGCAAGTTGCTGCCCTACCGACTGGCTCAGATAAAATTCTCCGGCCGCTACTTTATCAATAGCGATTTCCAGTTCGGCTTTTCCCGTATTTTTCAGAATATATCCGGAAGCTCCTGCCTGTAACATTTCCTGAATAGCATCCAGGTCGTTGTTCATGGTAAGGGCCAGCACCTTGATGTACGGGAATTTTTGTTTGATCTGCCGGGTGGTTTCAATGCCATCCATTTGTGGCATATGAATATCCACAATGGCTACATCGCACTTGGGGGTGGTGTGCAGTTTGTCCAGCAACTGTTTGCCATGGTTGGCCGTACCCAGAATCTCCAGGTTTTCTATTTGCGATAGCAGAGAATGCAATCCATCTAAAAACATCTGATGGTCGTCGGCCAGAAAAACACGAATTTTTGACATAGTTGTACTAACTTAAAGGTAGATGAATGTTGTAAATGGTACCCCGCTGAAGGGAAGAATCCACTTCTACGGTTCCTTTTAATAAATTAATTCTTGAGCTAATATTTTGCAGACCAATACCGCCTGTATTAAAATTAATATCAAACCCCTTTCCGTCATCTTCCACCATCATATCAATGCCTTCGTCGTTACCAATCAGTTGCAGGGTAATGGTATGTGCCTGGGCATGTTTTAAAATATTATTCACAATTTCCTGTGTTACGCGGTACAAATTAAATTTTACGGCAACAGGAATGTTATTGGGTACCTGGTAATGGTCGAACTTAAAAGCCAGTCCGCTGGCCGAAACATATTTGCGCAGGAATGCCTCTATAATTTCCACCAGGGTTCTCTTTTCAAAATCAGGCGGCATAATATTATGGGCGATTTTTCGGAGCTCATTGCAACTTTCGTCCAGAATCCGCGAAGTTTGGGTGTACAAATCTTTTTCTTCCGCTACATGATCTTCCAGCCGGGAGAAATTCAGTTTCACCAGCGATAGCATCTGCCCCAGATTATCGTGCAATTCTTCCGCCACCCGTTTTCTTTCTTTTTCCTGCGTTTCAATAATAGCCTCTACCCTGCGTTGTTCCTGCCGTTGCAACTCCTGGTTCAGCCGCTGCAGATCCTCATACATCAGGGCATTGGTTAACGAAATGCCGGCCTGTGTGGCCAGGGTATCGAACACCTGCAACTGATCCTGATCCAAAGTACAACCCTGGATGGTTTTTTCCAGATACACCAGGGCGATTAATTCGTCGTGATAAAATACCGGCACCACTCCGGCAGCACAGGTTTTGTGCTGAACAAAATAAGGCTCTCCAAAAATTTTATCCTGTGCGGGCTGAATTACCCAAACCTTTTCTTTTTTTCTGATCACATAATTAATAAGCTTTTCCGGCACGCTACCTGATTGTGCTTTTAATACATCGGAATAAAACCGTATGCCTTCATTGTTTCTTTCCGCTACATGGCGCCAGCCTTGTTTTTCCTTTAACAGGAATACACCTTTATCGGCCTTTACGTGCATCATGGTGATGCGCAGCAGGGTGGCTACCACTCCATTTATCGTAAGTTCTTTAGAAAGGGCCATCACCGTTTGGTATACGGTTGTTATGTCGCTCAGCGAAGAGCCGGTTTGTTGATAAATTTCTTTTTCTTTCTGAATATGCAGAATATCATCGTTAAATATTACCGGATATTGGATTTCCATCCATCGAAGTTTCCCCTCAGCGCCCCACTGCTGGTAATATTTGTAGGCTTCTTTAAAATAGGGAACTGCCAGCCGGTTCCGTTGCAGATACAGCATATAATTACCCGCCAGTTCAGCGGCAATGGCTGCGATATGGATAAAACCTGTCTTGATACCTTCGGCAATGGCCCGGTCGTATAATTGTACTGCCCTGATGTGATTTTCCTCACAACGGGCTATTTCTGCTTCAAGTAGCCATTTTTTGTGTAAATAATTGCCTGACCCAAAAGCTGATAACCGGTGCAGGTCCAGCCACCTTTCTTTAATGTCTGGGAAAAACTTTTCTTTAAATGCTGAATCCTGATGGGCTAATTGCAATAAGTTTAAACAGTAAAAAAAGTTATGTTCAACACCTACCTGAAATGCCTCGTACAATTGATAGATACGCTCGCATTTTTTGCCGGCCAGATAACTTTTGTAATGTTGACCGGAAAGGAAATATAACTTTTCTTTTACATGATAATAATGGTACCGGCAATTGGCATTGTACTCAGCTTCTTTGATTAAACTTTTAGGAAAGAAAAACCTTCCGGTTTCGAAACCAGGCTTTTGCCCGTTGAGGTAAACTACAAAAACCACATTGTTGCGGTTCATAAAATGAATTTCCAGCTTTTGCAACTTTCTGTTAAAGTGGGCATATGGATGTTCCTTCAGGTTCATGCCCATGAATAACTGCAACAAACGGGCATTGGCCGAACAGAATACGGCATAATTATAATCGCCTCGTTCCAAAGAAAGCTCGGTAGCCTCGTACAATACGCTGGCGCTTTCTCGGTAGTGGTGTTTCCAGTTGTAAAAATTTAAGGTACACAGATGATATACCTGCTGGGCTACAACTTTAAACGGATCTTTTTTGATCAGCTTCATGGCAATTTCGCCCAGCCTCAGCCCCATGTCGTAATCTTTATCCAGCGAGAAAATCGTCCAGACGCCCGAGGCAAAGAGCGCCGGTGTGCCGGGCGCTAATCCGTTTTGCAAACAAAAACGCAATCCGGCCAAAGCTAAATATTTGGCTTTAAAAACGTCTTTAAAAAACATCAGCGGTAAGGCATGTACCATAAACTGAACCAGGTCTACGTATTCTTTATTCTGGTTCAGGTCATCAGGCCCTATCTGGTCGTAGTTATAATTATTTAGTTCACTTTTTACTTTTTCGTATAATCCTGCTACCCTCTTTTTAAATTCATCCTCATCCTGTGGCAGTGTAATGTGGTATTGCTGCAGTACATGTTCGGTAATTTGCAGGCCATTCAGCAGCATGTGGGGCAAATCCTGATTGTTGATGCAGGCAATGCAAATTTTCATCTGAATGATGTAGGCCTTCAGGTGAATAAACCGGTCCTGGTCCAGTTCTAAAACCCTTTGCAGGGTTTGCAGCGATTGCTCATATTCGTGTACCAGAAACTGAGCCTCGGCCATACCCAGCAGATTAGCGATGTAAAAATGGTGGAAATTATCGGATGTATAAGTTTTTGATATTTTTATCCACGTATCAACAAATTCTTTCTGCTGTAGTGGGTTCTGACCTGATAGCAACCCTTCGCAGGTATTAAAATAATCAAGCGCACGATCGAAAGCCGATTTCCGCTTGGCCAGTTGCCCGGCCAGGTGATTTAAAATGGCCAGTTCCAGTTTTAGTTGGGTACCAGTAATTTTCTCCCGCGACAGATTGAAATGGTTCACCATCTCAAAAAAGAGCGGATGAAGTTCATTCATTTTGGTTAACCCTTTCAGGTAATTAGCGATGGTGAAATGAGTTTCTGTTTTCCGCCTTCCCAACATGGAATAGGCTGCCGCATGGATGTTGTCGTGAATAAAGAAACATTGATCGCCCTGCCTGAATATAAAATGCTGTTCTTCCAGTTCCCGAATACAGTTTTCAAAATCCTGTTCGTGGATATGAAGAATATCTGATAAAATTTGGTAGGAAAAGTAAAATCCCAGACTGGAAGCCGTCATGATGAGGTCTTTACCCAACACCGACAAACTCACCAGTTTGTGTTGCACCAGGTTAATCGCGTTTACATTCTGTCGCAATTTGGGTAATTGTTCCCAATGCAATACCGATGCGCTTTCAGCATCCTGAGTAACCATCTGCTCGCTTTCAATATAGTCTATAATTTCTTTGGCAAAAAAAGGATTTCCCTCGCTTTCCTGCATCAGGTATTCCTCAAAAGCCAGAAATTCTTCTTCCTTTAAATTCCATTGGGAGGGAATAAAGCACCGGATGGCGGCACGATCCAGGGGCTTTACTTCAAACTTAAATACTTTTTCATTCAGCAGTAGTTGTTGCAGTTTAATTTCTTCAAGGCCTGTTCCCAAAGGCCGGTTGGCCCCGATGATCAGGAAATGAGAAATCTCGTAGGAGTTCACCAAGTCGTGTAACAGATCCAGGGTAGCCCGGTCGGCCCATTGCAAATCGTCCAGAAACAGGATGGTGTAATACCCGCATTCGGCCAGCGAGGCCAGAAACTTTTGGAAAAAATAGGTGAACTGCTGGCGGGTTTGCTGGGCATCCTGTTTGGTAGGGGAATACTCAGGTTTCGCTTTTTTGCCTATCAGCAATTCCAGTTCTTCAAACACTGAGGTAAGTACTTCGCCCTGTTCGCCAATCGCATGCCTTACCGCCGATTTCAGTTTTTCAAACTCCTGGTCATGCAGGGTGAGCAAAAACTCCATCCAGTGGTGAAAGGCCTGTTTTAATCCATAATATGGGATTTTCTCAATTCTGTAATCGTGCTTGCCATACCATTGAAAGCAGTAATCGACCTTACTTTGTTTTAATACTTTTTTTAACAGCGAGGTTTTTCCTACGCCACCTTCGCCTTCTACCTGAATAAACGCGACAGTTTTATCCTGATAGGCCTGAATAATTTTTTGATATAACAAAGCCTGATCGTTTTGCCGGCCATAAAAGGTAGTGCCAGCTACAGGGGCAGGCGTGAACTGGTTACTGAACCAGGGTTTCACGACGGGCTGGTCTTTTGCCACCCATGCGCCGGACTTAACGCTTTTGTCTGTGAGGCTTTGTTCCTGATTTTTCATTAGGCTATGGATTCAGGATATAAGAGTTGTACCAGAAAGTTATTGATGAAAACCGGATTTTCGTAGGGGGCCATATGCCCGGCCGCAGGAATAACCAGTACATGATGTAAAGTTGATTTTAACGGCATACTCAGCAGATAGGATAAACTGATGAACTGATCTTCTTTTCCTAAAGCTATGGTAACAGGTACCTGCGTTTCAGCTATTATTTGTACTTCATTCTCATACAAACCCTGTAGGGTGTTGGCGCCCAGAAAGATACGCAGATTAGGGTCGGTATTTCGGTAATCCTCTTCTATAAAGGAAGGAATCTGTTCAGCATCCCCGTGAAACTGTGTCTTAGCCCATTCTCGTAATTCGGCGGCGGCAGCGTCGGCTGAAAAAAAACAGTTTGCATGGGGGTTAGGCAAAAAAGCTTTACTAAAATCAAAGGGTTTGTTGAGTGGAGGCGTGCCTATTACCAGGGCTGAAAGGCATCCAAAAGCCTTTGGTAGCGCCTCCAGTACGATATGGCCGCCCAGTGAATGCCCTACCAGCATAAAGTTTTTTAACTGGTAATGCCCAATTATTTTTAGCAAAATGGTAGAAAAATACTGTAACGAGTATACCTTTTCCGGATGTGCCAGCCATGCCGATTGACCATGTCCGGGCAGGTCAATAGCCAGCAGGTTATAATGTTCGTTCAACTGAGAAGAAAACTGCTTTTCCCAGATCCGGGCCGATAACGAATTGCCATGTACAAAAACCAGCGTTTTGTTCAGGTAGTTATTTTTTCTGAATACAGCTACATGTCCATTGTCTACCTGGACTTTTTCAGGTTCAATCCAATCCATAACAAGCGGTTTTTTACAGTGAAGATAATGCAAAAATCAACACGTTGTATCCGCCTTGCCATTAAAAATTCTCAAAGAAATCATGAAATTATTCAGCAAATACTGGCTACTGATCAACCGGAACGCTAACCAGTTACTGAAAAGAGAAAAATTTCAAAAAAAACTAAAAAAGCAAAAAGTTAAAAATTGATATTTACCTACCAATCGATCGGTTCCTTTCCCTGCGCTACCAGGTATTCGTTGGCTTTTTTAAAGTGATTGTTACCGAAAAATCCCCGGTGGGCGGCGAATGGAGACGGATGCGCTGAGGTTAATACCAGGTGCTTACTGGCATCAATAATTTCTCCTTTTCGTTGTGCATAGGCACCCCATAACATAAATACCACGCCTGACTTTTTTTCAGATATTTTTTGGATAACGGCATCGGTAAACGTTTCCCAACCCTTATTCTGGTGAGAGCCCGCCTGCCGTGCGCGAACCGTTAGGGTAGCGTTCAGCAGTAACACGCCCTGTTTGGCCCAGCGTTCCAGGTTGCCCGATGCCGGAAGCTCTTTACCGAATTCATTTTTAATTTCCTTGAAGATGTTCACCAGCGAAGGCGGCATGGTAATACCATCATGTACTGAAAAAGCCAAACCATTGGCCTGTCCCGGACCGTGGTACGGATCCTGCCCGATAATTACTACTTTCACATTTTCGAAGTCCGATGCTTCAAATGCTCTGAAAATTTCTTTTCCAGGAGGATATATTTTATATTGCTGGTATTCGGTTTTGATAAACGCTATCAGATTTTGGAAATAAGGTTTAGCGAATTCTTCAGATAATGGTTCTTTCCAGGAAGGCGCGATTTTTACGTCCATTTTTAATAATATTTAGCGGTAACTATTCAGTAAGGTTTTAACTAATATTTATCATAATGGATAAGCCATTTTCTTGCAAATTGTTTAAACCCCAATTAATTTGGTAGCTCGGTTTTATGAATAAAACAATTATCTTTTTTAAACGTTTTTCAAACTTATATTTTAAACCATCTGTCTAATGGTTACAGAAGTTACCCAGGGTGTTAAAGTAAGCGTAGAAACTGAATACCAGCCTGACTACTCCAATCCGGGTCAGCACCATTATGTTTTTACCTATCACATTACCATTGAAAACAACAGCGAATTTACGGTTAAACTCTTAAGAAGGCACTGGCATATTTATGATGCCTCGTACCGTATACGCGAAGTAGAAGGAGAAGGCGTAGTGGGTCAGCAGCCGGTACTCGAGCCCAAGGCCATGCATCAGTATGTGTCAGGATGTAATATTAAGTCGGGAATGGGTAAAATGCATGGCACTTTTCAGATGGAGCGAGTATCGGATGGTAAAAAATTTGATGTAATAATTCCGGAGTTTAGTTTACATGCTCCATTCCTGAGCAACTAAACTTTGGGGTAATTTTTATTTTTTTGAATACGCGGAACCAACAATTTTTTATGGCGCGGCAATATTTAAACTATTGGTTGCACGCGTTAGACCAACACTCATTACAATCACCATTTGTTTATAATTTATATACCAAAGTCATTCATCCTGATGACCGGCTTCCAGTTTTTCAGGAAATAGAGCTGCTGAGGCTTGGCAGAAAGAGAGACGGGCGCACCATTCGGGTAAATACCAGTTTGGGAGCGGCCTCGCTGGTGTCGGACAATGAACTCAGAACAATAAGCAGTATTGCCCGGCACAGTTTAAGTGCCCCCAGGTTTTCCAGGTTACTTTATCGGCTCGCTTCCTTTATACAACCCAGACAAATAATTGAATTGGGCACTTCTTTGGGGATAAACACCCTGTATTTGTCCGCGGCTGTTCCCCATGCCCAGGTAATCACCTTTGAAGGTTGCGCGGCAACAGCCTCTTTGGCTGCTGACACCTTTGCTACCTGGAAATTTAAAAACATCCAACTGGTTCAGGGCAATATTGACAAAAGGCTGCCTGAATTTTTGGCAACTACAACCACTGTGGATCTGGTGTATGTAGATGCCAACCACCGGTTTGAACCTACAGTTCGTTATTTTGAACTGTTGCTAAACCAGATGAGTTCGGATGGAATTTTAATTTTTGATGATATCCATTGGTCAGCGGGGATGGAGGCTGCCTGGAAAGCTATAAAGCAGTCGCCGCGGGTTTCTTTAACCATTGATATTTTTGACGCGGGGTTGGTGTTTATTAAACCCATGCTTACTAAACAACAGTATGTGCTTGAATATTAAATTAATTACATTTGCTTAATTGAGGGGCAATTGCTTAAATTTCAAAGGTTTGATACATTTTTATCAAAAAAGACTATTTTTACGATATTGGAAAATTAATAATTAGTATAATCTGTTATGTCAAATTACGAAAACGACAGTAAAGTAGATAAATTTCTTAATAATAGAGCCCTGGTAATAGGGATTATCGCGTTTTTATTAGTATTGAATGGAGTTACCTTGTTTCTGTACTATCAGGATAAACAAGAGTCAAAAAGCATGTTGGGGGCTACCAGTCAGGAATTAGAAGAAACCAGGAATAAACTTGAATCCATTAGCAATGAACTGGACCTTAAAATTGAAGAAATACAAAAACTGGGTGGCGATGTGGATACGCTGCGGAAACTGCGTGAAGAACTGGAAATAGAGAAAACACAGCTATTAGAAGCTCGAAATGTAGATAAGCGAAGGATTGGTGAAATTAATGCCCGGGTTGCAGGGTACCGGGAACTGCTGTTAAAAAAAGACGAAGAAATCGCGCATCTGCAATCGTTAAACGACGAACTGCTCACACAAAACACCTCGCTGATGCAGGAGCAGAAAAAATTAAATAAATCGCTTTCCACAGTAGAAGAAAAATCGCAGAAACTTGCGGAAAAGGTAGAAGTAGCTTCCCAACTCAAGGCGGAGGATATTCATGTAATTGGTTTGAATGAGCGCGGTAAAGGAAAAGAACGAGATCAGTATCGGAGTAATCAGATTGAGCAAATGCAGCTTAAATTCAAGCTGGCTAAAAATAATGTGGCACCCATTGGTGGCCGAAATATCATGATTAGGGTGATTCAGCCGAATGGCGATGTGCTGTTTGATGTAGCCAAAGGTTCAGGTACCTTTATGAAAGACGGCAAAGAAGAATTCTTTACCTCAAAGCAGGAAATTTTGTTCGACAATTCTCAACAGGAACTTTCATTCTTATATGAAAAAGGTAGCGACTACATTGAAGGTAAACATACCATTGAAATCTATGCCGACGATTATGTAATTGGAAAAACTGATTTTGTGATTAAATAATCTTTCTGTGCAAATTACGTTTCTTACATATCAAATTGAGCGTAATAAAATTATGCATGATTACCCAAAAGCTTTCTGGTTATTCCTGCTTACTACCCTGCTATCGGGTTGCTCGAGCCGCATCAGGCCGGAGGTTGACCGGCAAAACCTGAGCCTTAGCTATGATATTGACATACAAGGACATCGGGGATGCCGTGGCTTAATGCCTGAAAACACCATACCTGGCTTTCTTAAAGCTGTAACCCTGGGAGTTACCACCCTTGAAATGGATGTGGTAATTACCAAAAACAGCGAAGTGCTTGTTTCGCACGAACCTTTTCTTTCCAACAAAATTTGCTTTGGCCCTGATGGTGAAGAAATTACCGAAAAGAATGAAAAGGATTACAACCTTTTTGAAATGACCTATGATGAAATCCGGCAATGTGACTGTGGCTCTAAATCTTCCGTTGGATTTCCCGATCAGGAAAAAATAAAAGTCGGCAAGCCTTTGCTGGTTGATGTGATCGATACGGTGGAAAGTTACCTGCAAAACAACAACTTGCCTCCGATTCAGTACAATATTGAACCTAAAACCAATTCTGAAACGGATGGTACTTTCCACCCTGAACCTGAAAAGTTTGTGGAATTGCTGATGGCGGTACTGGAAGAAAAGGAGCTTACCCAAAGGGTGATCATACAATCGTTTGATACAAGAACGCTGCGGTATGTGCACGAAAAATATCCGGAAGTAAAGCTGGCATTGTTAATTACTAATAAAGAACTGCCTGAAACCAATATCGATAACCTGGGATTTATACCCGCGATTTACAGCCCTTATTACCTGCTGGTTAATGACAATCTGATTAATTACGCACATGAGAATGCCATGAAGGTAATTCCCTGGACCGTGAACACACCTGCCGAAATAAGAAGAATTCTTGCCCTGGGTGTGGATGGCATTATTACAGATTATCCAGACAGGGCAGTAGAAGTGCTAAACGAATAAAAAATTATCTACCTCCTTTTTTGTTTTCAACCATAAAACCTTCGGCAAATACCCGGTATTGGTCAAATATGGAGCGCACCGCGCCTTGCAGATAGCGTTTGTCGCTGAAGTATCGGTTACCAAACACACCTGAGGCATACCCCTGCCAGATAGATTTTTTCCGTTCCCGGTCGTACATCAACACCAATAAGGTACCCTGGCGCAGATTGTACTTAACAGGATCCATTTCTTTGTCAATGTTATCTTCATATTCTATAAAAAGCTCTATTTCAGGCTGATTGTAGCCGGTAAAATGCAGACTATCGTAAAATATCTTATAAGAAACCAATAACCTGGGGTTGGTATTGGAAAGCTCATATCCCTGTAATTCCATACGGGCTTTAATGGCATCCTCAATAATTGAATTCTGTAAACTGGAATCTTCTCCGGAACTTCTGGTATCTAGAAAATTAAAAGTTTTGTATTTTTTGAAATCACCGTAGTAGCTATAATCAGATTCAACAGGAAATTCTTTATATCCCATGCACCCAACCAGGAACATTAAACATAAGAAGGAAAAGGTAAAGAATATTTTCATGAGTTTTTAACTAAAGATTGCACGATTAAGAAACTAAATATAGGTATAAATTACTTTATTGTTAAAAAGGTAAGATTAATTTTTTTATTATAACAAAATCATTCTTAAGAACTGGGAAAATATTAAAATTATATAAAGGTTTTTAAAACGCGTTTTTCAGTTAAAATTTTGAATATTTAACTTTTAGTTCTGATATGGAAACTTCTGAACACTACCACAGACCTACTTTTCCATAAATACGCTAAATCAATTGCTTTTGGATTTTTAAATAACTAATTGAAGCCTAATAAGTTTAAAAAAAACAAAGACCAAATTATTCTGCCCGACAAACATAAATCTTGATACCATCAAAATAAAAAAGCACCCTTTGAAAAGATGCTGTTTCAGGCAATTATCAGAGCGGATACCTTTTGGTCCACTATCGCCGGTTGCCAAAATAAAACTCGCTATTCGGTGTTTGTTCTGGGGTAACGGATATCTTCCACCATATTTTGTATCTCTTCCGGAGGCGGGGGGGTAAATTTCGCTACCGTTAGGGCTACTATAAAGTTAATTAGCATGCCCAAAGTGCCAATACCTTCCGGAGAAACCCCCATCCACCAGTGTTCAGCCGTATTGAATTCAGGACTGATAAATTTAAAATAGATAATATAAGCAGCAGTAAAGGTGATACCCGTTACCATACCGGCAATCGCTCCTTCTTTGTTCATGGTTTTACTAAAAATACCTAAAATGATCACCGGAAAAAAAGAAGAAGCAGCCAGGCCAAAAGCCAGGGCTACTACCTGCGCTACAAAGCCAGGAGGATGAATGCCAAAGTAACCGGCAACAACCACAGCAAGAGCCGCTGAAATGCGGGCAGCCACCAGTTCCCCTTTTTCAGAAATATCTTTATTGTACTGCTTTTTGAGTAAATCGTGTGAAATAGCCGTAGATATTACCAATAGCAAGCCCGCGGCAGTTGACAGGGCCGCTGCCAGCCCGCCAGCGGCTACCAGGGCAATTACCCAATCGGGCAGCTGTGAAATTTCCGGATTGGCCAGCACCATAATATCCTGATCGATGGTAAGTTCATTGGTTTCAGGATCGCCCACATACTGGACCTTACCATCATTGTTTTTGTCTTCAAAACCCAGTAACCCGGTTTGTTCCCAGGTGCCGAACCATTTGGGTAATTCATTATAGGAGACATTGTTTACAGTTTCGATCAGATTTACCCGGGCAAAAACCGCTACTGCCGGCGCGGTAGTATAGAGGATGGCGATAAAAAACAAAGCATATCCGGCAGAAACGCGGGCATCCCGCACTTTGGGAACGGTAAAAAAACGAACAATTACATGCGGTAGTCCGGCAGTACCTACCATCAGGGCCGCGGTTATAAAGAACACATCGGTAATGGATTTCTTTCCTTCTGTATAAGTGGCAAATCCCAGTTCCCGATGTAATCCGTCCAACTTATCCAGCAGGTACGTGCTGCCATCGGCTACCGTACTTCCAAACCCTATTTGGGGAATAGTATGGCCGGTAATTAGAATAGAGATAAAAATGGCCGGCACCATATAAGCAAATATTAAAACGCAATATTGCGCTACCTGGGTATAGGTAATGCCTTTCATACCGCCCAACACGGCATATACAAATACGATAAACATGCCGATGTAAACACCGGTATCTACCTCAGTTTGCAGAAAACGGGAAAAAACCACCCCTACACCGCGCATCTGTCCGGCTACATAGGTAAAGGAGATAAAAATGGCGCAAAATACAGCTACCGTCCGGGCTGTGTTAGAATAGTACCGGTCACCCACAAAATCAGGTACCGTAAACTTGCCGAATTTCCGCAGGTATGGGGCGAGCAGTAAAGCCAATAATACATAGCCACCGGTCCAGCCCATTAAATACACCGAAGCATCATATCCCTGAAATGAGATCAGGCCTGCCATGGAAATAAAGGAAGCGGCCGACATCCAATCGGCGGCAGTAGCCATACCATTGGCAAGGGGATGGATGCCCCCTCCGGCTACGTAAAATTCTTTGGTAGAACCTGCTTTCGACCAAATGGCAATGCCAATATACAGAAGAAAGGTAAGCCCTACTACCAGGTAAATCATTGACTGTAAGTCCATGCGAATGTAAGGTTATGAGATAGTGGTTGGAATTAATATTAAGGATCAAATAGCAGGTATTAATCTTCTTCTACATCAAACTTTTTGTCGAGGCGGTTCATCAGCCATACATAAACAAAAATCAGGATGAGGAAAACATAAATAGAGCCTTGTTGGGCAAACCAGAAACCCAGCTTAAATCCCCCTATTTTGATATGGTTCAGTGGCTCAGCCAGTAATATGCCACAGCCATATGAAAAAATAAACCACACAGTAAGGAGAATAAACAGGTATTTGAGGTTTTGTTTCCAGTAGACTTTCATTTTATTTTTATCCATGTAAGCAAAGCATTTGAGTGGTAGTTAGGATTTATAAATTTCATAAAACTATTAAATTATCATTTAATTACTGAATAATTTAAATTTTATTTGCGGAAAAGGTAATTTGCTTTCAAATTATCACAATAATTAATTTTAATTACATGTCAATAGCAGAACAGTTCCGGCAGGCAACGGAAAATTCCAAAAATTTAGCCGAGAGGCCCTCTAATGAAAATCTGTTAAAAATGTATGCTTTGTACAAACAGGCTACTGAAGGCGATGTGGCAGGAGAAAAACCGGTCGGATTTGATTTTAAAGCCATTGCCAAATACGAGGCGTGGCAATCGGTACAAGGAAAAAGTAAGGAAGACGCCATGCAGGAATATGTAACACTAATAAACGCTTTACAATGAGAAGAATTGATTTATTAGGAAAAATACTTCAGGAAGGTGTAGTCGCCATTATTCGCATGGATGACGACAGCAAAGTGATTCCGGTAATAGAGGCATTAAAAAAAGGTGGTTTGTCAGCCATTGAAATTACCATGGGCACCCCCAATGCCCTGAAACTGATTGAAAAGCTTGCCCACCAGGGTGATGTAATCATTGGGGTAGGATCGGTGCTGGACCCGGAAACCGCCCGGATGGCCATTAACAGTGGTGCCCGGTTTGTGGTAACTCCGGTTTCACGACAACCCGTTATAGAAATGGCGCATCGCTACGATGTCCCCATTTTTTCAGGGGCGTTTTCTCCTAACGAAATACTTACGGCTTATGAACAAGGGGCCGACGTAGTGAAAGTTTTTCCGGCCGATACGCTTGGAATGGATTATTTCAAAGCGGTAAAAGCTCCCATGCCGCAACTGCGGTTAATGCCTACCGGTGGGGTTACCCTGCACAATGCCGGCGACTGGCTCAAAGCCGGTGCCTGTGCGGTAGGTATGGGCAGCGCTTTAACTGATAAAGCCGCCATTGCCAGTGGCGATTACCAGCAACTGACCCGAAATGCTGAAATACTGCTTGAAAGCATATCCGCTGGTAGAAGTGGAAATAAGCCATAGTATTTACCTTAAATACTATACAAAAGGCATCTGTTTCCCGTTTTGAGTCGAAATTGTAAAATTATTGGGGCAACCTATTCATAAATTTTGAACTGATAAGAGATATTTTGTATATTCCCCCAATGAGATAATTGGCTATGCGATACTTTTCTAAACTATTGACCCTTTGGTTTATTCTTTTATTTGTCCTGCCCGCGATGGCTCAGGAAAAAACACTGGATTTTTCTACCCAGATCAGGCCGGTATTAGATAAACATTGTTTTTCATGCCACAATGTAGGCGATGTGGCCGGAGGTATCAATCTCGAAAAATACGAAAGCGAAGGCAGCCTGGTAGAGGATGGAGAAGTTTGGCTGAAAGTAGTAAAACAGGTACAATCCGGGCAAATGCCGCCCGATTCAGAGCCATCTCCAACGGCTGAAGAACACGATATTATTGTAAAAGGAATCAATAGCATTTTGGTGAAATCGCTCTCCGATAATAATCCGGGTCGGGTGGTTATTCGCAGACTAAGCCATACAGAATACAGCTATACCATGCTCGACCTGGTGGGCGTTGATTTTAATGCCAATAATTTCTTTCCGGCAGACGGTTCAGGAGGGGGCGGTTTTGATAATTTTTCCCAAACCCTGTTTGTAACACCTCTCAAGTTAGAGCGCTATTACGAAGCTGCCGAGCAGATATTACAACAGGCGTATCAAAACCCTGGGCTCTGGAAAAATTTGGTTCCTTTTCGGTATGAACAACAGTGGTGGGAGCAGGCCGGAAACTGGACATTGGGCATCTTTTCTGAGGATTTTACGCCTTTTAACGATCCGGCTTTAGCGGCTCAAAACATCATTTATCCCTTCGCATCCAAAGCTTTCAGAAGATTTTTGAAAAATGGTGAGAAGCAGTCATTGCTGCGATTATTCAAAAAAGTATATACAAGCTTAAACGATAAACCCAATCCGGAACGATTTAACCTGAGTCTGCTGGAAACCTTTAAGGCAGTACTGATCTCAACCAATTTCCTGTACCGGCTGGAAGAAGAATCTGCTTATGAAGGATCATATCAGTTGAGCGATTTTGAACTTGCTACCCGTCTTTCTTATTTCCTGTGGTCGAGTATGCCCGACGAAGAACTGTTTGCCACCGCTTATCGGGGCGACTTGCAAGATCCAAGGGTACTAAACCGGCAGGTTATCCGCATGCTGAACGACCCGAAAGCCCGACGCTTTGTGAAAAGTTTCGCTACCCAGTGGATGGGCATTGCCAAGCTCAATGAAGAAAGTCCGGTCGACCCTGAGCGGTTTCCTGAATTTACCACTTCGTTGCGGCAGGCTATGTTTCAGCAATCGGTAGAATTTTTTAATTACGCGCTTTTGGAAAGGAAAAACTTTCTTGATTTGCTCGATAGCGATTATACCTTTCTGAATGAAGAACTGGCCAACTATTACGGAATTGATGGAGTAACGGGCAGTAATTTCAGAAAAGTGGAACTGGCCGACCGTACCCGGGGCGGTGTACTGGGTATGGGTAGTGTGCTGGCTGCTACTTCTCTGCCCCTCAGAACCAGTCCGGTATTGCGTGGTAAATGGGTGCTGGAAGAAATTTTGGGAACGCCACCACCACCACCGCCACCCGATGCGGGCGTATTGCCTGCCGAAGCCGATACGGAGAACCTGAGCCTGCGCGATTTGCTGGTGGTACACCGCTCAAAGCCCGGTTGTATGTCGTGCCACAGTAAAATGGACCCAATTGGGCTGGGGCTGGAAAATTTTGATGCCATTGGTCGTTGGCGAAAAAGTTATGGTCAAGATACCATCGACGCTTCCGGAGTAATGTCCAGCGGAGAAACTTTTGACGGACCCAATGAACTGAAGCGGATATTGTTGGAGAAAAAAGAAACTTTTGCCCGCAACCTGTCTGAAAAAATGTTCACCTATGCCATTGGCCGTTCTGTGCAGTTTGTGGATGAACCCACCCTGCAGAAACTTCAGAAAAATCTGCTGGATAACAATTTCAATACAGAAAAGTTTATCATAGAACTGGTGAACAGTTACGCGTTCCGCTATAAAGTTAACGATTACAGTAAAAAATTAAACGAATCATGAAGAAAAGCTGGCATATATCTCGCAGAAGAATGTTAAAGGGGCTGGGTGCTACCATTGCCCTGCCTTTTTTAGAAGCGATGGTGCCTCCCGGCATGGGCATGAGCGCGTATGCCAGTCAGAAATCGCCCATTCGTACGGCATTTATGTTTATGCCCAATGGCGTACACCCCGACCGCTGGACTCCCGGCCAGTGGGGATCTGAGTTTGAATTATCGCCTATTCTACAGCCACTGAAAAATGTGAAGCAGGATGTGCTGATACTGAATGAACTGATGAACCACTTCTCGATTTTTGAAGGGGCTGATGGCCATTATGCTAAAACCGCGAATTTCCTCACCTGTTTGCCCATTCATAAAACTACTGGTGAAAACCTGAATAGCGGGGGAATTTCAATTGACCAACTCATCGCACAGCACGTAGGCAACCAAACGCTTTTTCCTTCACTGGAATATGGTTTAGACAGGATTACTTCGGGCATTGATGTAAACGTTGGGTTTACCCGTTTGTATGGTTCCAGCATATCGTGGAAAAGTCCAAATCAGCCCAATACTAAGGAAATCGATCCGCAATTAGCATTCAACCGATTATTCCGAAACTATGTTCCCAAGCCAGGGGGCATTATCAATCAGGAAAATCCTTGGAAAGAAAGTGTGCTGGATTTGGTACGGGAAGATGCCAGTTCACTGCAAAAGCAACTGGGCCGTTCTGACCAGGATAAGCTGGAAGAATATCTGGAATCTATCCGGTCCATCGAGAAAAGAATCGGGAACGAAGAACAGCGCAAAGATTTTGAAAGACACCTTACCCCTGATATCAGAAAAGAAATTATGCGGCTTAATCAGCGTATTGATGAATATTCTGAAATGAATCTGGGCGTGGATATTACTGAAAAAGTACATCAGATGATGGATATCATGGCATTGGCACTTTGGAGCGATGCCACCCGGGTAACCACCTTTATGTTCGGAAATTCGGTAAGTAACCGGAACTTTTCTTTTCTGCCCGGGGTAGATGGCAGCCATCATCAACTGTCTCACCATCAGAGTAATGAGCGAAATTTAGACCAGTATGCCCGCATTAACACCTGGCATATTGAACAGTATGCGTATTTTCTGGAAAAACTGAAATCCATCAAGGAAGGGGACAAAACCCTGCTGGATAATTCTATGGTAATGTTAGGTTCCGGTTTGCGCGATGGCGATCGGCATTCGCCCCGAAATCTGCCGATTGTGCTGGCAGGCAAAGGAGGCGGAGCTTTAAAAACCGGCAAAAATCTGAAATTCGCTGAAGAAACACCATTGGCCAACCTGTATCTTACCATGTTGAAAGTGATGGATATTCCTGCCGAATGCTTTGCCGACAGCACCCAGGAACTATGTGATCTTGTTTAAAAATGAAAGTTCATTTCCAGAAATTTAGCGTTTAACAGCATACATATTGAGTAATAATTTTAGGGCATCCTCCTCCAGATATTCTTCAGAGGATAAAAAGTTAAATCGGATAGTACCCGAAATCTGGTTCCAGCCAAAGGTAAGGGTATACGCTTTTTATTTACCACTCAGCATTGCTGTGATGTTGTTGCTCACGTTATTGTTCGTCCCGAGCAATGAAGAAAATGTATCCGGTATGGTATATTTTCTGGGAAGGTTTCATCCGCTTATCATTCATTTTCCCATTGTATTGGTCGTATTGGTTTTTGTTTTTGAGCTTTTATCCAGGTTTACCCCATTTAAAATCTCTTCCTCAGTTACGATGCTGTTGCTTATGGCGGCCGTTGTACTGAGTGTGGTTTCGGTAATAGCGGGTTTTTTGTTGTATTATACAGGCGAATATACCGGCACCGTGATGCTATGGCATAAATGGGCAGGTATTGGGGTGGGCGTTGGTATTCTGGTTGCTACCCTGCTTTTTCTGATCTTCCGGCAGGTTCGTAATCCAAAACTGGACAAAGCTTATCTGTTTGTACTGGCAGGCACCAACCTGCTGCTACTATTTGCCAGCCACCAGGGCGGCTCGCTCACGCACGGCACTACGTATCTTACCGAATACATGCCACAATGGTTTTCCAGTGAAGGTGAAGTGGTGATGAAACCGGTAGAAGAAATGATCATATACGAGGATATTGTAGTGACTTTTCTGGACGCCAAATGCATGAGTTGCCATAATGAGAATAAAACCAAAGGTGACCTACTGATGACCACCTACCAGGGACTGGTAGAAGGAGGGAAAAGCGAAATGCCTGTGCTGGTACCCCACGAAGCCGAGAATAGTGGTATATATCACCGGGTTACTTTACCTGAAGATGACGACGACCATATGCCACCAGAAGGAAAAGCGCCCCTGTCAGAAGAAGAAAAATTTATCCTGAAATGGTGGATTTCTGAAGGAGCAAGCCCCACGCTGACTGTACAGGAAGCACAAACCGATTCGGTGACCCGGCAAATGATTGATGCCTATACCGCGGAACTGACCAACCTGTATTTTGCCAGACAAAACCGGCAAAGAAAAATGGAGGAATTACTGGCTATCGCCGCGGATATGGAAAAAGAACTCGGTATTGTAGTACAACCTGATCAGGAATATGGAGGAGAATACCTTGCGGTTTCTATGGCATTTCCGCCCACAGCTTTTGGCGATAATGAACTGGCGCGGCTTTCACCCTTGTTTTCCAATATTTCTAAAATTTCTTTGGTAGGCAGTAATATTACCGATGATGGCTTGTACCACATTGGTAAAATGAGCCCTCTGAAAGAATTGATTCTTCAACAAACCGACATCAAAGGTTCCGGCCTTTCTTATCTTACCCAATTGAATAACCTCTCTGTACTTAATTTATCAAAAACCAAAATAGATGATGCGGAATTTTTGCACATTATGAGAATCCCCTCACTGCAAACCGTTTACCTGAACCAAACTGAAGTTAGTCCGGCTTTACTGGAAGCCTTTCAGAAAAACAATCCGAATCTGCGAATTCAGTTAGACAGGGGAGAGTATTTTTAAGACGATTATAAGATTTGCTCTACCTATTGTTTCCTGCCAGTAATTTCGCAGGTACTTTTGGTTTTGGTATTATTAGGACCCGGAACCAACACATCCAGTAATAGATTAATTTCGTCACCAGCGACATTCATTTTACCACCACCCGATACGGTTACATCGCCAATCATACCGGCACTTACATCCTGAGAAGGTATCACTACCGTATCCCCGGAAACGGTGCCCGTTACCGGTTGCTCGTAGGTACCCAGGTTATGAAAAATGATCTGATCCAGAATAACATCTGATTTTGAAACACTGATAAAGTAGGACGGATTGGCTACATTATCACAAATTTGAGTAATCCGATAATTACCTAAAAACTTCTCACGGGCGCTGCTTATAGCTTTATCTTCAGAGCATGAGGTCATAATTTGAAATATAACTGTAAAAAAAACAAGCATACATTGGGGTTTTGTTAACATAAATATAATATTTTTAACCTTCAGAAAATTACAAAAAAATTTCATTTTTATTATTTCAATAACTTTATTGTAAAATAAAAAAACGCTTTCCTACAACGGCAATATCAACTTAACTTAATTTAATTTGTTCACTTATGAAAAACTATACAACTTTCGGCCACCACCGAAGCCTTAAACACATGTTGCCACGCTGGTGTGTGGTGCTGCTTCTCTTGCTAAACACGGCAGTACAGGCACAGCAAATCCCTAAAACACAAAAAGCCGCTCTGGATACCTGCTATGCTTCCACAGAAGTATATCATACCAAGGTGTATCCGGAACTGGCAGACCTTCGCCAGCAGTTTGAAGGCAGTATTGCCCTGGCCGCACCGCCCGTTAAAACGGCAAATATTGAAGTAACGTTTACCGGATTTACTCCTGAAGCACAAGCCGCTTTTCAGTATGCGGTGGATATCTGGTCTACCATTATTGTTTCACCAGTTACCATCCGGTTATTTGCCAGCTTTGAACCTTTAGGGCCTGGCGTATTGGGCTCAGCCGGTGCGAGTTCAATCCATTCCGACTTCAGTAACAAAGCCAAGCCAGGTGTCTGGTATGTAGACGCGCTGGCCGATGCCATTGCCGGCAAAGATTTGCTGCCCGATCCGAATGAACCCGACATTATTGCACGCTTCAGCAGCAGTTTCAACTGGTATTACGGCACTGATATGAATCCTGCTTCTAATCAGTTTGACTTTGTTTCTGTAGTATTACACGAAATAGGGCATGGTCTGGGTTTTACCGGGGCAACATTTTTTGATACTGATACGGAAGAAGGTTTTATAAGAATTCTGGATATGCCCGTTATTTATAATGATTTTGTAGTGAACGGAAATGGTACGCCTATTCTGAGCTTTGATGATCCTTCAGTAGAATTGGGAGAACAATTCACCAGTGATAATTTATTCATGAATGGGAAATACGCGGTGGCCAACCTGGGTAAAAAGCCTAAAATTTACGCGCCAACCACCTGGCGCCAGGGTTCCAGTTATTCCCACTGGGATGAAGCTACTTTCCCTGCCGGTGATATTAACTCACTCATGACGCCTCAGTTTGGTTTTGCTGAGTCAAACCATAATGTGGGCCCCATTACCAGAGGCTTGTTTAGAGACATGGGTTGGCAACTGAATCATGGCAAAACCACTCTGATTAGTTTGCGACAAACCGTACAGCCCAGTGGTGGCGCCGATTGTGGTTCCCTGCCGGTTCCTACCACCGACCGCATTACCGTATTACCCAACACCGAAGTTTGTTACTATTATACAGTAAAAAATGAAGGGGATATTACCCTGAACCTCCACGACCTGATGGATGACCGCAATGGAGTAATTTTAGACGATAAGGCAATTAAACTTACTCCCGGCGCCTCCGCAACGGTATTTGCCTCAGAAACCATTCAAAAAACTTCCGTAACCAATGTGGCTACCTGGACGGCATTTAACCCTGGGCCTGAAAGCAAAGTAATGGCTTCAGGTGTAACCAATGTAGATGTATTTATTCCACCTGTGGCTTCAGTAGAGCCCGAAGTACTGCTGGAAGCGCTACCGGTAGCTGGTATGTCTAAGAAAAAGCTTACCCTTAAAAACGAGGGGGAAGGATCATTGGAGTATAAGGTGGTAATTCGTGAATTTGAAGCCCCTATTGAAGAATTAATCAAATCTTCTGGCGAAGCGGTACAGCAGTCGTTAAAAACCAAAGAACTACCCGACAGAAATAGTTTTTCTAACATAAAAGTTCCTGCAAAGGGAGGTCAAGAAAGCGCCAGGGCGATTATGGGTGGAGGCGAAGACCTTAAAGTGCTTGAATATTATACCGATTTTCAAAATTTCAAACTAGGAGATTTATTCGGGCAGGATGGCTGGACCAATTCTCCAGGCTATATCATCTCCCTGAATCCTTTCAATAATAATAAATTTTTGCAGGCTGTTTCTAATGGAGCAGGAGGGACTACACTGGCCTTTTCGCCCAATGTAGGTTCTGGCAATGAGCCGTTTTCCAGTTTTGCCACTACGGTAAATATTGTTGGTCAGGGAACAACCTTCGAAATTATCCCGCAGTCGCCCGGAGCAGGCAGCGTGGTAACCCGAATAGTATTTGCTACCAATGGTTATATTTATTTGCTAATCCCTGAGTTTGGGTTTGTAAATACCGGAATTCCCATACCGAAAGGCACCTTCGACCTGCAAATGGTGGTAGATCGTACCAATTTTGATTACTCACTGTCAATCAATGGGGAATTAATATTTACCGGAATCCCTGGTTTCGCGGGAGACATAGAAGAGGTTGTGCTCCTCTCCTTCAATGAAGCCGATGGCCCGGTAATGAACATCGACAATTTCGTCATTCTTGATGGTGATATGGATGCGCCGGATTGGGTTACCGTAGATCCGTCTGTGGGTCAGGTAGCTCCTTATAGCGCTTCTGCCATCAATGTGTTCTTTGATGCCAGTGGCTTGAAAGAAGGGGTTTACTTCGCCGATATTTTTATTCTGAATAATGATCCGGAGAATCCGCTTATTGATGTGCCGGTAGCCTTATTGGTAGAAGGTGAAAAGGCCGCTTTTAATCTGATTGACGCTGCGGCCGACCAGGTAATCAGTCCATTGAAAAACGGTGATGTGATTCATGTGGATGCCGATACACCTCCCCTCAACATTCAGGCCCTTCCCATGCAGCCGCAAGTAGGCAGTGTGGTATTTAAATTAAATGGCAAAAGCATAATGACCGAAAATGAGGTACCCTACGCCGCTTTCGGTGACATTAATGGCGATTACGCTGAATGGTTCCCTGAACCGGGTATGTATGAATTAATAGCCATTCCGTACAGTAAGCCGCAGGCAAAAGGAACCAAGTACCCTTCACAAAAAGTTACTTTTACGGTAACTAAGCAAATGGTGGAAGATTTGCGGTTAATATCCATTTGCACCAGCAATCCTGATGAATTAAGAAAGTGGAAAGTAGTGAACCCTAATAACTTTGACATTAAAATTGGCTGGTTGCTGGCAGATAGTGATCAGTACGGTTCACTGACGGTTGCTCCGGGTCGTACCTTCTTTGTAACAGAAACGGTGGCAGGCCCCAATACCATGATTATTGTTTGGGAAAATGAAAAGGGCGAAACACAGGAACTGGAAGTTACCTCCGATGGCTATAAATGTGGCGAAGAGCCTACTGTGATAGCGGAGATCAACGCTTATCCAAACCCTATTAGCGAACGTCTGGAAGTTACTATTAATGGTGAAGTAGGAGAAACCTTTAGTTTGTCAATTGTAAACCAACAATCGGGTAAAGTGTATATCAACAATAACTTTACAATTAAAAAGGTTGGTGTTCCTTTTGAACTGAATACCATAAACTTACCCAAGGGCACCCATATCTTAATGGTAGAATCCGGACAGGCTAAGGAATTAGTGAGAATTGTGAAAGAGTAAATCAACACTCAACTTCTATTTAAACACTAAATAATTTTAAATTTATCAACAAGTGCCAGGTCAATCCGATCTGGCATTTTTTTTTGTGAATTACAGTATGGTAAAATTAGCCTAAAAATAATCAGCGATCACTTTTGTAAAGCAACCTGAATTCTTAGATTTGGCTGAAATCCAAAACACCATTATTATGAAATATTTTTTCCTGTTGTTATTTGTATCTTTCTTGCTAACCAATTGCCAAACCAAATCGCAGGTGACGGACAACAGTACAATTGATTTTGAGAAAAATGAAGTGGTGGCCCACCGGGGAGCCTGGAAAAAGCAAGGCTTGCCCGAAAACTCAATAGCAGCCCTACAGGAAGCCATTCGCCTGGGGTGTACCGGTTCTGAATTTGATGTGTGGATGACCGCCGATGATTCGCTGGTAGTAAACCATGATCCTGAATTTTTTGGGAAAATGATTGAAGAAACTACTTTTGCTGACCTTCAAAATGATCAGCTTTCCAATGGAGAAGTAATTCCTACTGTAGAGGCCTATCTGAGGGAGGGGATGCGACAAAAAAATACAAGGCTGGTACTGGAAATCAAACCCTCTAAAATTAGCAAAGAAAGAGGGCTTGCCGTAGCCGAAAAAGTAATGGCTACCGTACAGAAATTAAATGCAGCACCCTGGATGATGTACATTAGCTTTGATTATGATATAGTGAAAAAAATACTGGCAATTGCTCCCGAAGCGGAAGTCGCCTACCTGAACGGGGATATCGCACCAGCGAAATTAAAAGAAGATGGGGTGAACGGCCTGGATTATCACTTCTCGGTATTCAGGAAAAACCCTGACTGGATTCAATCCGCGAAAGATAATAAAGTTGCTTTGAATGCCTGGACGGTTAATGATACTACTACCATTGATTGGCTGCTGGGTGAGGGCTTCGATTATATTACTACCAACGAACCGGAGCTGGTATTTGAGCGTAAAAAGTCTTTATAATGAAAGCAACATGAGGAGCCTTAGTATTGCCATAGCGCAGTTCCAGCCAAAAGATGGAGACAAAACCTATAACCTTTCTGTTATTGAGCAGTTAACCAGAAAAGCCAGCGAGCAGGGTGCTGAACTGATCAGCTTTCATGAGATGTCGGTAACGGCCTATACTTTTTTTAAAAACCTTGGCAGAGATGAGGCATTCAGTTTTGCGGAAAATGTACCAGAGGGGGAAAGTTGCCAGCATCTCATTCGTCTGGCGGAAAAATATGATATCACTATTCTGGCTGGGCTTTTAGAAATTGCGTACAATCAGATTTTCAATACGTATGTGTGTGTGGATAAAACCGGTTTGCTGGCCCGGTACCGTAAGCTTCATCCGTTTATCAGCCCGTATCTGAGTGCAGGGAATGAATACGTAGTATTTGACCTCAAAGGCTGGAAATGCGGTATCCTGATCTGTTATGACAATAACATTATAGAAAATGCAAGAGCCACGACGCTTTTAGGTGCTGAAATTATTTTTGCGCCACACGTAACGGGTTGCACCCCATCGGCCATGCCCGGCAGAGGATATGTGGCCGACAAATTCTGGCAGGAAAGATTGACCAATCCGGAAGCACTGAGGCAGGAATTTGACGGACCCAAGGGCAGGGGATGGCTGATGCGCTGGCTGCCTGCCCGCGCATATGACAATGGCGTGTACTATGTGTTTACCAACCCGATCGGCTACGATGGCGAACATCTTAAAAATGGCAATTCCCTGGTGCTTGATCCCTATGGTGAATTGCTGACCGAAATCAAAAGTTTTGAGGACGAAATTAGTATCGCTACCCTTACAGATGACAAACTGAAACTGGCGGGGGGATGGCGGTACAGAAATGCCCGGCGACCTGAACTGTACGCTACTATTATTGGTAAAGCCCATCATGCTGAAACCAAGCCTGTATGGCTGGACAATAAGGAAAATATTGACCATTGATTAATAATTATACCTTCACTTGTAATGGATTCAAAACCACTGCTAGACTATATCGCCCAATATGTTAGTCTTTCCCCAGAGGAGGAAGCCATACTCTTATCAAAAGTACGGTTCAGAAAATATCTGAAGCATCAGTTTGTGGTTCAGCAGGGTGATGTATGTAAGTTTGAAAGTTTTGTGCTATCAGGATGCCTGAAAACTTTTTATGTAGATCCGGATGGCCAGGAGTACGTTACCATGTTTGCCATTGAAAACTGGTGGACTGCCGACATGGGCAGCTTTATTACCCAGACGGCAGCCGATTATAATGTACAATGCCTTGAGAATTCAGAGCTTGCACAGTTTGCTTTTGAAGACCTGGAACAACTTTATCCGCAAATCCCAAAACTGGAGCGTTTTTTCAGAATCATTGTCCAGAAAGCCCTGGTAGCTGCCCAGAAAAGAGTGATTCAGAATTTTAGTCTGCCTGCCAAAGACCGGTATCTGAACTTCAGGGTACAATACCCACAGATTGAACAGCGGGTGCCTCAGTACCTCATTGCTTCCTACCTGGGAATTACCAAAGAATTTCTGAGCAAAATCCGAAGCCAACTCATTTTGGAACAGTAAAAATGTTAAACCAGATTAACCACCTTTTTTAATCTTCTTCATTTTTCCCGAATGCCTTTCTGCTGAGCTTTGTACTGTACTTTAAAAACAAAGCTTATGAAAACGCTAATAGATAAAATGGAAAGATGGGAAAATAGTGAAGGAACAGTTCTTTTATGGCAATTAATGAAACTAAAGTCTAATATAAATGAAATCGATACTATTTAAAACCAATCATTCAGTGGCGCCTTTTATCATCAGGATAATTTTGGGTGGTGTGGTACTTCCACATGGCGCTCAAAAGTTATTCGGATGGTTTGGCGGGTATGGTTTTTCCGGAACCATGACCTTTTTTACCGACACTGTTGGGTTGCCCTATACTATCGGATTGCTGGTAATCTTAATTGAAACCATAGGAGCATTAGCACTTATCGCCGGATTCGCAACCCGGTTGCTAGCCATACCTTATTTGTTGCTTGCCTTTGGGATAGCCCTTACTTCCAGTTGGGAAAATGGGTTCTTTATGAACTGGTTTGGCAATCAGGCTGGTGAAGGCTATGAATATTTCATATTGTGGGGTGGTATGGCTGCCTCATTGATCTTTACCGGTGGTGGAAAGTTTTCGGTCGATAGTGTACTGTTTACGCCTGAAAAGAGCCAACAAAACCCACTCCGTAAAAACAAAAATACCCTACAATACCACATTTAACCAATACCTGATTGTGGCGGCTGGATGGCTTTGGGGCCTGAAGGCCGCTATTATCATTTTAATGGGCAGCTATTGCCCAGAGCTTCTTTCTCATCCGATCCGATGCCTATTCGCTGCTTCTGCTACCAGGCATTCAGGTTACTATCTCAAATTCCGGGATGCGAAAAATTTTCCCTTTTTGGGAGAAAAACTCAACTTTCAAGGATAAAAATAATAAAACATAAACATTATTTATATAATAATTAATTATGTAATTATTAATATATTTAGCTAAAAATCAATATATTATAATTAATATTTTATATTTCAAGTTAAAATTTCTTTAATTGTAAAGAATAAAATGTACGCGATTTGTATAAAGGTTATTTATAACAGTTAACATAAAAAATAAAAGTATGATAAAGCTGTATGAAAAACCCTATTTAGATATCGATTTTGATGAAGAACGCAGTCTGATTATTCAAACCTGGAAAAGCTTCGCTACTCCCACACAATTTAGGGATGGCCTCGAAAAGTCATGGGAATTCATCCGTACGAAAAAGGCATCTCTACTGTTGGTCAACACCCGTACAAAAAATGACAATACAGGTTGGATCACCAGAAGCCTGCCGGCTCCGCTCAGGTATGGATTAAAGGCACAGGCCTTTATTGTGGGTTCCGGCATTGCTGATCAGTTGTCATTAAAAACCTTCAAATACCAGCAGGAAGCTACGAACACTCAGTATTTTGAGGATGCGAAAAAAGCTAAAAACTGGTTGGCGACCCAATTACTCCGTACTGAAAGAAATAGCCTGTCGTACTGAAAAACCCAGTTTGCCAAAACTTAAAACACCTATTATTTACTGGAACAACCGGATTTTGGTGGGATTTTTATGTTTCCTATTTTTATGATCTGGCCAATGAAGATTTAACCGAGGCTTTTAGCTATTATATCGCGCGATCGCTAAACGATGCGGCAGTATCAGCCTGGTTTGAAAAGTAATGATTCTGAATTTCAGAAATTTAAGCAATGGGTAAGTGAGTAAATTTTTTTAACAAAAACTCCACGAAGTAGATAGAGTTCTCCGAAATCAAAATCGTGAAGAAGAAGCCAAAATCAAAGACCAGAAAGTAATCTGGGAACTGAAACGGTAATGGTTTTATACTTCTTTCCAATTGCATACCGCGGTACTAAATCCGACAGAAACGTTGCATTCGGAGTAAATGTAACAGGTAGTTTATTAAACTTTATATTTCAAACTTTATGCTTCAATTTTAGGCTGAGAATTTCGGGATACCAACACAATAATGGTAGCCAATATACCAAAAAAGATGGGCGCTCCAATCATTTGTGTCTGGGGCGGATCAGCCTGCAAATGGGTATATATAGCGATAACCATCCAGGGATAAATTAAATAAGCGAAGAACTTCCGGTATTTAGGAATTAAAAGTCCGACAGCAAAAATAATTTCGCTAATGCCAATCGGATACATGAGCCATAACGGATATCCCCAGCTTTCAAAGTTTTTAACCTGCGTTTCTATGCCCAGAAGTTTTGTGATACCTGAGAAAACAAAAGCCAGGCTCAATAATACAGCCGCGATCCATGAAATAATGTTTTTTGCTTTGGTAGACATGATAAATCAATTTAAGGGTTAAAAGATATATACGTCTTTAACAAAAATTTAAATTTCTCGGAAAACAAGCAAAATAACCAGGATGTATAAATATTACCGGGTCAGGATCATCCGTTGTGAGCTTAGCTTCTGACCATCCACCGTCAGGGTATAGATATACGTACCGGCAGCCAAACTTACCGCTGAAATCTCTACCTGCCCGACACCGGTTTTCAGGTTATCAAATCTTTTCATTTCTACTCCATTCAGGTTGGTAATTACCAGGCTTACCTGCCGGGCATCCTCAGGGGCCTGATAGCTAATCGAAGTGCTTTGGTTAAACGGATTGGGTTGATTTTGCTGCAGCAAGGTGCCCATGTTTGAAGATGGGACGGAACCAGAAGGAATTAGTCCTTTTTGTATCAACACCTGTTTCATCGAGAGCAGTTCCTGTTTCAACTCATCCCTTTCCGCGCTTAACTCTTTAATGGCTTCCACCAGAACCGGAATCATACCCATATAATTAACGGCGAGCATGCCTTCATCCTCAGTTACTAACTCAGGAAAAACCTTCTGAATGTCCTGGGCTACAAAACCGTAATAAGTAGGTTTATCTGTTTTGGTAATGGGCTGGTCTGTGGATTGCGCATCCAGATCGGATAGGGACGATTGTTGTTCCTTAGTTTTCTGTTCGTTAAAAGCATCCTCTTTCAACAGATAGCTTACTCCTTCTACTTTTTGCACTTTGGTCAGGGCATTTTCCAGGGGATGAATATCCTGTTTGAGTCGTTTGTCGGAAGCCACATCATAGGCCGTAGCTCTTACTTTTCCCGGTACGAAGAGTTTGTAAGTATTACCCGTATATTTGGTGCCGATACTGACAGAATTTTTTTCGAAATTCCCATAGATCAGGGGTTTGCTGTCGTCTTGGTTATCAATATAGAGCCTATTAGAACCTGTTTCACTGTAACCGGCGTAATTACCGAGAAAAACATTGTTACTTCCGGTTGTATTTTTGAAACCACTGTATTTTCCGAGGAATGTGTTGTAATACCCAGTGGTATTATAATAACCGCTGGCACTACCAATAAAAGTATTATAATTCCCGGTAGTGTTCCTGGAACCGCTGTTAGCTCCCACAAAGGTATTATTAGCTGAAGTAGTATTAGGTCCGCTGCCAAATCCAATAAAAGTATTGTAGGATGCAAGAGTGATCTTCCCGGCATTATAACCAATGTGTGTATTAGCTAATCCACCAGAACCCGCTCCGGTGCCATAGTAAACGGTAGTTTGTGCTAAAACCTGAGAAATGCCCGTCCAGAATAACAGTAACAGGCACATTAACAGATAAGGGAGGTAAATGAATTTTTTCATGGCAGTTAGTTGTTAAGTGTGATAAAACTTAACCGTTAGTAAATTAGAAAATTGAAAATGTAACTTACTTAGGGCATAATGATGGTATTATCAACCCTTTCCTTT
Source organism: Cyclobacteriaceae bacterium (assembly GCA_041745535.1). GTDB lineage: Bacteria > Bacteroidota > Bacteroidia > Cytophagales > Cyclobacteriaceae > JBGTIS01. The sequence continues at coordinate 68,014 of JBGTIS010000261.1, forward strand.
GACGGTGCTGATCAGATACTTAACCAATCGTTGGAGAGAAGAAATTAATGAAGAAAGAGAGGAAGAAAAGGAAATGCTAAGCCTGAGTAACGAATGTACGTAGATTGAAGTTATAATATGAGAAGAGCATTTGTTTAAAAAAACAGGTCAACCAGGAGATTATGAATCAATTTTTTGAAACCATATCTGAATTTGCCACTCTTTCTTCAGAAAGTAAACAGGAATTGGCTTTGCGTTTGAAAAAGTTGGAATTACCCAAAGGGTACGTTTTGGTAAATCCGGGAGCGGTTTGTAATTATGTGTATTTTATTGAAGAGGGGCTTTCCCGTACTTTTTACCTTAAAGCAGGAAAAGACGTAACCGATTGGTTAAGTGCTGAAAATTCTTTTGCCTGTTCCATCGTGAGCTTTCTGACCAGAAAACCGGATATTCGTGGCATTGAGCTTTTAGAACCGGCTGTACTCTGGGCATTGCACCATGATGCCTTGGAACAACTTTATGCCCGGCACCACGACATAGAAAGATTAGGTCGCAACCTGATGAGCCTGGGCATTATCCAGTTGCAGCAGCGGTTCGACGATCTGCACTTTGCTACGGCCACCCATCGTTATGAAACGCTGATGCGCACCAATCCCACTTTTATCCAACGGGTGCCGCTGGGTATGATTGCTTCTTACCTGGGGATAACTCAGGAAACTTTGAGTAGAATCCGATCGCGGTTTTGATTTTTTGATAATTGTCAAAAGAAATGAAGAAACCCTTCTGGAAATTTGTAAAAATTTTTCAGATATGAGACTACAACCCATTAATCATCCCCAATCCGTTATACTAAAAATCGCCTATTTTGTAAGTAAAAGGCAATTTGGAAAAGTATTGTCAGCTTTGCGTATTATTTACGCCAGAAGCAAACCCATTATGATGGCTTCGCTAAAGGTGATCAGCACAGAAAAAAAATTGCATCTTCCCAAAGAAATCAAAATTCTCATTCGTTATTACACGTCGCATTTGAACGAATGCCAGTTTTGTTCCAACGCCATTGAATATGCGGCCCACAAAGAAAACCTTGAATTTCAGAAATTGAAAGAACTGATAAACTTCCGGAATAGCAATCAGTTTAGTAAAAAGGAAAAGAGTCTGCTGGCTTATTTGGAGGAAGTTAATACGACGAAAACAGCTTCAGATGAAACCTTTAACCAATTGAAAAACTATTTTTCTGAACGAGATATTGTGGAAATTACCTGGATAAACGCTACAGAAAATTACTTCAATCTGATGGCCAAACCACTGGGACTGACTTCCGACGAATTACAATATAAGGTGAAACAAACCCAGCCATAATTTTGGTGTCGGGTCTGCTGCTTTTTAATAGTAAGAACTGAAATAGTGGTAATAAATGCAAAAAAGCGCTAGGTTTGAATTCTTATTACGGCAATCGAGCGTCTGAAAAAAAGGCAAAAAACAAAATATAGAATTGTACGTTTTCAGAAAAAGCTAAAACAACTTAACAAACTTAGTCAGACAATGGTACAAATTAAGAAACTAATTCTGGATGCGTTACCTACCGGATTACGCAATCAGATACGGGGACAGGGTAAAAAGTTTTTCAAGAATAAAATTTTAAAAGACTGGGAAAATAAAGGAAAGCCCGTTCCTCCTCCTCATGAGGTAAAGCAGGTAACCATAGAGGCGTATCAGAAATCGTTTAACTGTACCACAATGGTGGAAACCGGCACTTACCTGGGAGATATGATATTCGCCATGAAAGACAATTTTGCTAAGTTGTATAGTATTGAATTAGAACCTACACTTTGGAAGAATGCGGTAAAAAGATTTTCTAATAATAAGCACATCGAAATTTTACAGGGCGACAGCGGCAAAGTTTTACACGAACTGGTACCCAAGCTTAATTCAAAGGCGCTGTTTTGGCTGGATGGACATTATTCGGCAGGGGTTACGGCAAAAGGTGAAAAGTACTGTCCCATCTACGAAGAACTGGATGCCATATTCAATGGGAATAACCACAAACATGTTTTACTGATTGATGATGCCCGCCACTTCAATGGTAAAAGCGATTATCCTACCATTGAAGAACTGAAACAATACGTAAAAACCAAGAATCCACAGTATAAAGTAGAAGTAAAAGACGATCTTATTAGAATAACAGAGTAGTTCCAAAGTTTCATTCTGCTTGTGAAAAATTCTTATACCCTTACAATACCAACCGAAATCAGATTCCATGATTGAATCGTTTCAATAAATTTTCAGATTTTTGTCAGCTGATTTGTTTTATTGACATATTAATCGTAATATTACGATTAAATTACATGGAAATGGGTATTACCAAAGCAGAAGAATTTTCGGTTAAAGACAATCGAATTGCCAAATACGCGAAAGCATTATCGCATCCGGCCCGGGTGGCCATTTTAAAAATACTGATTCAGAAACAGGCTTGTATCTGTGGTGATATTGTAGACGAATTGCCGCTTTCGCAAAGTACAATTTCACAGCATTTGAAAGAATTAAAGCAATCAGGCTTAATTAAGGGCGATATCGATGGCGCCAAGGTCTGCTATTGTATTGATGAAAAAGAATGGAAAGATGCTCAGGTTTATCTGAACGACCTGTTCGATAGCCAAAGGCGGAAAGCGGATCAGTGCTGCTAAAATTTTTTTGCGAATATTTATCGTAATATAACGATTTTATAATTATAAATTTAAATGATAATACAATGGAAAATAACACACAAATAAAAGAAGTAGTAAAGCAAAGATACGCGGCAATTGCCCTGCAAGATAAGGTTACCAACGAATCCTCCTGTTGTGGCGCTAGCGGTTGTTCTACCGAGGTTACGCATATTATGAACGACGACTATTCAGATTTAAAAGGGTACAATCCGGATGCTGACCTGGGACTTGGATGTGGCTTGCCCACCCTATTTGCCAAAATAAAGGAAGGAGATACCGTAATTGATTTAGGTTCGGGAGCCGGTAACGACTGTTTTATTGCCAGTTCAGAAACAGGGGAATCCGGTAAGGTGATTGGCATTGATTTTACAACTGCCATGATTAATAAAGCCAGGGTCAATGCGGAAAAACTAGGATTCAATAATGTGGAATTCCGGCAGGGAGATATAGAGGAAATGCCGGTTTCGGACAACACCGCTGATGTAATTGTTAGTAATTGTGTATTGAATTTGGTTCCCAATAAAAGTAATGTGTTCCGTGAAATTTTCAGAACATTAAAACCGGGCGGCCATTTTAGTATATCCGATATTGTATTAGAGGGCGAATTACCTGCTCAGTTACAAAATGCGGCGGAAATGTATGCAGGCTGTGTGGCTGGTGCCATTCAGAAAAATGAATATCTGGATTTGATCCGGCAGACGGGTTTTAAAAATATTACCATCCAGCAAGAAAAACCCATTACCCTTCCTGATGATATATTGAAACAGCATTTAAGCGAACAGGAGCTGGATGCTTTTAAAACAGGCACTACAGGTATTTACAGCATTACTGTTTTCGCCGAAAAACCAAAAAAAGACAACTGTTGTGGACCTGATTGCTGTTCCTAAGGCTGGAGAAATTAATTTATGCTGCTAACTTGCCGTTCGGTTAACGCAATGATTAGAAAGGCCTGGAGATAATTCAGGCTTGTCTATTAACCTACAACCAACTGAACCAAATTTTTCTAAACGATGGACCTGCAATTCAGGCTTTGTGAGATGGACGACCTCCCGCTGCTTACTCATATTTCCAGGTCTACTTTTCGGGATGCTTTTGCTCATAAAAATACACCCGATGATCTTCATGCGTATCTGACAGTTGCTTTTAGCGAAAGCAAATTAAGGGAACAACTGAGCAATGAAAATTCTGAATTTTACTTTGCCTGTTTGGAAGATAAAGTTGTAGGTTACATCAAAATAAACAGCGGGTTGGCCCAATCAGAATTGAAAGAAGAATTGGGAATGGAGATAGAAAGAATTTATGTGCTACAGGATTTTCAGGGAAAGGGTATTGGGAAAGAACTGCTGCTCTTTGCGATTGACTTAGGCAAAGCAAGAAATAAAGCCTATGTATGGCTCGGTGTATGGGAGAAAAACACAGATGCCATCCGTTTTTACCAAAGGCATGGATTTGTAAAATTTGGCGCACACAGTTTTATGCTGGGCCACGACCTGCAAACCGATCATTTAATGAAGCTGAATCTTCAAAAAAACTCGTTATAGGGAAATCAAACTTTAGCGAAAAGACTGAATCAATGGCAATTACTATGGTTCAATTATGATTTAATAAGGATCCACATCAATGGTTACCGAAGTTTTCTTCAAATGTTTGTCCTGGGTAATCTGAAGACATCTTTCTTTGATAATTTCTTTTACGGCCTGCAAATTGATTTTGTCTCTTTCCATTTTAATCAGAATCTGCATCAGATACTGGTTCCGAATTTTACCAATCACCGGTTCTTCCGGGCCCAGTACACGTTTTGAACCGAGATCATCCTTCAAAGCGTTCACCAGTTGTTGCGCGGCTTTGTCGCAAATCTGTTTATCCAGGTTTTTAGCAGTCAGTTTAATCAACCGCACATAAGGTGGATATAGATAAGAGGCGCGTTCGTCCATTTCTTCTTTGAACAAGCCTTCATAATCGCTTGACACAATTTTTTGCAGAATGGGCTGTTTGGTATTGGCAGTCTGTATAATCACTTTCCCAACTTTATCTCTGCGGCCGGAACGCCCGCTTACCTGCGTAATTAACTGATAGGTTCGTTCAAAAGACCGAAAATCAGGAAAATGGATCATGCGGTCAACATCCAGAATACCCACCAGACTTACCCGGTCGAAATCAAGCCCTTTGCTCACCATTTGCGTTCCGATTAAAATATCAATCGCACCCTCAGAAAAGCTATCGATAATGAGTTGATAGCTGTTTTTCTTCCGGGTAGTATCCAGATCCATTCGCTGCACTTTAGATTCGGGCAGCAGCAGTTGCACTTCTTCCTCAAGCTTTTCGGTACCATAACCAGAAGTTTTCAGGCGGGTAGCGCCACAGGCATTGCATCGCTGGGGTACGTTTTCCTTATAACCACAGTAATGGCAACGCAATTCCTTAGAATACTGGTGATATGTTAAACTCACGTCGCACTGCACACATTTAGGAATATGCGCGCATTCCTCACACATAATATAAGGGGCATAGCCGCGGCGATTCTGAAATATTATAGCCTGTTCTTTCTTCTCTATAATTCCCTTCATTTCGTTTAACAGTACAGAAGAAAAATCTTCGTGCATGGTCTTCCGTTTCTTTTCCTGCCGGGTATCTACCAGTTCCATATCTGGCAACTGCGCGTTCCCGTATCGTTTTTTCAGGGTAACCAATCCGAATTTACCACTCTTGGCATGGTAATACGATTCCATAGAAGGGGTGGCTGAGCCCATTAGTGTTTTGGCATGATGCAAACTGCCAAGTACCAACGCCAGGTCCCGGGCATGGTAGCGTGGAGCAGGATCAAACTGCTTGTATGAGGTTTCATGTTCTTCGTCGATAATGATCAGGCTCAGATTATCGAAAGGTAATAATACGGCGGAACGCACGCCTACCACAAAAGAGAACTTACCACTTAATACGCCCTGCCACACTTCAACCCGTTCGTTATCAGAGAATTTGGAATGATAAACCCCCATTTTATCACCAAAAATCTTCTGTAGCCGGCTTACAATTTGGGTAGTAAGGGCTATTTCCGGAAGTAAATACAACACCTGTCCGCCCGACTGCAAAGCATTCTGGATCAGGTCTACATAAATCTCGGTTTTCCCACTGCCGGTAATGCCATGTAACAATACGGTAGAAGTGGTGTCGAACTGCTCTAAAATTTCAGCTTTGGCACGTTCCTGATCTTCGGTAAGTTGTACTTTCGCGTTTTCAGGTAAAACAGCATCTAGCTGGAAACGGGCTATTTGTATCTCAAATTCTTCAAAAACCTCTTTTTTGATCAAAGTATTCAACGATGATTCGGAAATATCCTGTGTAATAATATCCGATTTAGCCAGTCCGTTCCGGTTCGATTCGGGCGTACGGTATACCGGTACAGCCTGCAGGTATTTCAGAACTACATCCACCTGTTTCGGATTTTTTTCCAACTGCTTGAACAGAAGCTGAAGAATTTCTTTGTCGTACACATACTTATCGGCCAGCCTGATCTTTTTTACCAGTTTGGGTTTGTAGCGTTCTTTTACCTTTTCATAGATCAGGATCGCTTCTTTCTGAATCAGCGACTTAATGATATGGTAAATAGATTTCTGCCCCAGGATATCGCTCACATCGTTATAGGAAAGCGTTTGCCGCTCTTTCAGCGCTTCCAGCAACAACAATTCTTTTTCAGCGTATTCTTTTTTGGTATCCTCATGCTGGATTACCGGATTAAGCTGAATGTGCGATTCGCTGGTCAGTTTCAGGCCGGAAGGCAACGCCACGTTCAGCGCTTCGCCCATAGTACAGGCATAATAATCGGCCATCCATTTGAATAATTTCAACTGAATACGGTTGATTACCGGGTCGTCGTCCAGCAATTCCAGAATATAATGCGCCTGATATTGGTCAGGTGGGGTTTCGTGTATTACGCCAATAATGCCGGTAACCACTCGCTGCTTTCCAAACTGCACAATTACCCGGCAGCCCACCTGTACCTGGTTATTCAGTTCCAGCGGTACGCGATACGTAAACAGTTTGGGAATGGGTACGGGCAACAGTACATCCACAAAAAAAGTCTTTCTGCCCTCCGGGGCTTCAATATTTAAAGCAATTCGCTCCAATGTAATCTCTCCTTTTTATGATGATGTGAAATTATCACTATTAAGTGACAGTTTATGTCTTCAAGCGGTTCAGTTCCTCTAATTCAGCGGCAAATCCACTGGAAAGAATAGGAAAACGGCACCAGGTGCGTGGGTCTACATTGAAATCGTCCAGGTGAAAAGCAGGGGCGATCCTTTCTCTTTTCCACTGATTTCTGGCCCACAACCGATAGAACTTTCCAATATGCTGAATGAGCAATTCATCCGCTTCCAGGTCTTTGTTCTTCAATGCTTCAAAAACCTGTACAGGAGAAAAACGATCGCGGATGGCAAGCCGTTCAATCCGCACCATAATCGCATAGGGCATCAGGTCCGATTCATCCGTCTGATTTTTGTCGGCAGGCCGAAGCTCGGCGGTTGGATGAAGGGCATTTACCGGCGCCAGACCAGGATAATCAAGATTCTTTTCTGCCCATAGCAACCATTGGCTGATAAAGTGTTTGTCTACCGCGGCGATGGGGGCAATGCTGCCACTGGTATCGCCATCCATGGTGGCATAGCCTACATCACCTTCGCTTCGGTTGGAAGTAGTAATGAGCAAAGCGTTTTTTTCGTTGGCCAGCATCCATATAATCGGCGAACGGGCACGGGCCTGAATGTTCTGCAAGGTAATATCATCTTGTTCCCAGGTAAGCTGGCGGCCAATGGCTTTTTCAAATTTTCGGGTATAGCTATCCACTTCCTCATCAATTTGCCAGCTATAAAAAGTTGCTCCTATGGATTCAGCCAGTGTGCGGGCAGCGTGAAAAGTAACGTCAGAGGAATTTTTAGTAGACTGATAAGCCGTACTCAGTAATTCTCCGGTAATAATTATTCTTTTCTCCTCGTCGGTGGCACCCTCTGGTATTTTTTGAAGAATAGCATCCGCACCCAGTTTTTTCAGAAATGCTTCCACGCCCAATTCCTGAATACCTATTTTTACCATTTCGGCTACCAGCACGGCACAGGTAGAAGAATCGGCCCCGCCGCTGAGTGAAAGCACAAAGCCTTTCAGTTTACTTTTGCGCAGATAATCGAACAGGCACAAGGTAGCCGCTTTGGTAAACTCCACTTCTTTCTGATGGCTGTCCAGCACTGGTTGTACCGGCGATGCATCCGGGTTATCAAAATCGATGGAGGCTGTTAACAAATCAATATTTTTATAGGAAAGGCGGGTGTTTTTCGCCAGCAACCTTCCTTTTTGCGAGATCAGGATTTCACCATCGTACACCATCCGGCCGGCTTCGTTTCCCAACAGGTTGGTAAAAATATAAGCACAGTTAAACAGGCCGGAAGGCGCTATTACAAGTCCTTCTCTGTCCAGCGTTTTACCAAAAGCGAAGTGGCTTGCGCTAGGGTTCAGGATAAGGTCTACACGCTGTTCGGCATGCTTATAACCAGGCCGCAGGTTGCCGCTCCAGGCATCTTCACAAATTTCAAAAGCTACCTTAATGCCATGAATGGGATAAATAATGTCGCCAAAATTGTAGGATCTACCATTAATTTCAATCTGGGTTACCACCCCGGCACGCCAGGGTGTGAACCACCGGGGTTCATAATGCACACCTTCTTTGGGCAGGAACTGTTTTACCGAGAAGCCCAGAATTTCCTGATTTTTTATCAAACAGGCCGTATTATATTTTACACCCTGCCACTGAACGGGCAAACCCAGGGCAACGGTAATGTTTTCACATGATTTTCTAACCTCTTCCAGTATTGCTAATGCTTTTTCGTAAATCCAGTTACTCAGAAACAGGTCTTCGCAGCCATAACCGGTAATACACAGCTCGGGCAGGCACAGGATGTCTACAGAAGCCTTACGGGCTTCGCCAATTGCCTCCCGGATGTTGTAAAGATTATTCTGCCAGTCTAAAGGAGTTTGATTCAGGGTGGCTCCACCAATGTTAAGGATCATTTTATATGGTTTTCTCTAATCCGCAAACTATTTATTAACGCATTTCAGTGTCGCAAAGTTAAGGCAGCGCAGGCGAAAGCACGGGAAAATAAAAAAATAGTAATAGTTTGATCAGAAAAAAAACGGGAGCAGCAATAAAGTGGTAGTAATATGTTGGATATTATTCATACTCATCGGCAAAAATGATGGTACAGGATTTTTCAGAAGCGTTTTGTTCCGCTTTCTTTTTACTGAAACCACTACCCGAGCAAATCAGCTCATCATCGATAAATACCTGGGCGCAAAACTCTTTGAATTGCGCGTTATTATTCACACAAATGGTCTCAAACCTGATATCTCTGTTATTTTTCTGGGCCCATTCAATAATCCGGCTTTTGTGGTTGGGGTTAGATTTTATCACTTCGTCCAGGTCAAAATTAGGCAGGATCAGCCTTCTCAGAATAAACCGTTTGCAGTACATAAACCCTTTGTCGAGGTACACCGCGCCAATCAGTGCCTCCAGGGTATCGCCATTGATCGATTTATGAGAAAACGAGCCTACCTGACCGTTGCTGGTGCCACCACGGTCGTATTCTATAATGCTGGTGATACCGATTCTGCGGGCCAGATTATTGAGCGAATCGCGACTTACAATCCGGGAGCGGATATCGGTTAAGAAGCCTTCGTCTTTATAGGGGTATTTTTTAAACAAATATTCAGCTACTACCGAACCCAAAACGGCATCGCCCAGAAACTCGAGCCGTTCGTTCGATTCTTTAACACCGTTGATGGTTTCCTTGGCAATGGACACATGCTGTGTAGCCAGCTTATAAATTTCCAGATTAAATGGCGGGCTACCAACGATATGTTTAACCGCTCTGGCTAACTTTTTATCTTTTTCTTTATAAATTCTAAAAAAAGACAAAAAATATTGTAGTAATGATCTCCCGAATAATAACAGGTCGTAGGTAAATAATCGTCTAATCAATACTGCCACTAAGGTTCATATTTTCTGAAAATAATAGAAGTATTGTGCCCGCCAAACCCAAAAGTGTTGCTCAGGGCGACGTTTACTTCTCTGTGCCGCGCCTCATTAAATGTAAGGTTTAACTTGGAGTCGAAAGCCTCATCATCGGTAAAATGATTGATAGTAGGAGGAACGATATTATTTTTGATAGCTAAAATAGAAGCAATGGCTTCTATACCACCGGCAGCTCCTAACAAATGACCAGTCATCGACTTGGTAGAACTTATGTTTAAATCGTAAACATAATCTCCAAAAACTTCCTTAATGGCATTCACTTCACCAATATCGCCTAAAGGCGTGGAAGTACCATGCACATTAATGTAATCTATCTGTTCAAAACCAATGCCAGCATCTTCCAAGGCATTGAGCATTACTTTTTTTATCCCCTGACCAGTAGGGTGGGGAGCCGTAATATGATACGCATCGGCCGACATGCCCGCGCCCAGTACTTCGGCATAAATTTTAGCGCCTCGTGCTTTGGCATGTTCCAGTTCTTCCAGCACCAGCGCTCCGGAACCTTCTCCCAACACAAATCCATCGCGCTCCTTATCAAAAGGACGGGAAGCGGTTTCCGGTGAGTCGTTCCGTTCGGAAAGGGCTTTCATAGAACTGAATCCGCCCAGGCCTGCCTCGGTAATAGAAGCCTCGGAACCACCGGAAATAATAATATCAGCTTTTCCCAGCCGGATGTAAGTAAACGAGTCGATAAGGGCATGGGTAGCGGAAGCGCATGCCGATACGGTAGAAAAATTAGGTCCTCGAAAACCATATTTAATAGAAATATGACCAGGACAAATGTCCGCGATCATTTTTGGAATAAAGAAAGGACTGAAGCGGGGCGTGCCGTCTCCATTGGCATAGCCAACCACTTCATCTTGAAAAGATTTCAGACCACCAATACCAGACCCCCAGATAACGCCAGCTTTATCCAGATTGATTTCCGCGACATTGATGCCCGAATCTTTGATGGCCTCTTCGCTGGCCACCAGCCCATACTGGGTAAAGGGATCAATTTTTCTGGCTTCTTTCCGGTCGAAGTGGTCTTCCAGATTAAAGTTTTTGATTTCGCACGCGAATCGGGTCCTGAATTTTCCGGCATCAAATCTTGTAATAGGAGCAGACCCACTTACCCCATTCACCAGTCCGTTCCAGTAAGCCGGAACGTTGTTGCCGATGGGAGTAAGCGCGCCCAATCCTGTAACTACAACTCTTCTTAATCGCATAAAGGAAGTTCTTCTCTAAATCAAGCTTTTATTTAACATGCTCTTCTAAGTAAGAGATGGCCTGACCGACGGTAGAAATGTTTTCAGCCTGGTCATCCGGAATAGAGATATTAAATTCTTTCTCAAATTCCATAATTAATTCAACAGTGTCGAGAGAGTCGGCACCCAAATCGTTGGTGAAGCTTGCTTCCGGAAGTACTTCAGATTCTTCAACACCTAATTTGTCGATGATTATTCCTTTGACTCTTTGCGCTATATCAGACATTTTTTTAAAAATTTAGTTAAAATATGGCGCAAAGAAATAAATTTAATCCAATATTGTCAATATAATCGGTTTATTTGACACCCTCCGGTAACTTTGTTTTGTAAAATATACCAGTCAATACCACAATAATCACTTTTTAAGCCTATATCCGCTAATTCATTTTTTATTTTTTTAGCTGCTTATTGTGTGGATTATTCTGAAATGTCCAGAAAAAAAATAAAAGGGTGTACCGATAATTGTTTATTATTTCTAGTTTTGAATTTGTATTGTTGCACCGTACATTTAAGTAAGATAGTGAATAGCGACAAATAAAATTCGATAACCAGAATAGAAAATTGATAATACCAGCGTGTAAAATTTTTTCGCGCAGGTAAAAGTAATTAAAATTGTTCCCTTATTCTTCGTCCTTTCCTTTTTTATTCTGGAATAAACAACAATCAACTATATGACAGCGACCGTTTTTAACAAAACAAAAATTATTGCTACTGTAGGACCTGCCTGTAACAGCAAAGAAATGCTAGCCCAACTGGTGCAGGCCGGCGTGAATGTATTCAGGCTCAATTTTTCTCATGGTTCCCACAGTGTTCATAAACAGGTAATTCAGAATATCAGAGAAATTAATGAAGAACTGGGCACGTATGTAACCATATTACAAGATTTGCAAGGCCCGAAAATTCGTACCAATGAGGTGGAAAACGGTGAGATTTTCGTGGAAGAAGGAGAAACACTTATCATTACCAGCGAAGACCTGATGGGTACCAAAGAAAAAATCAGTACCAGCTATAAATCGTTGCCTGCCGATGTAAAAGTTGGTGATACCATCCTGATTGACGATGGTAAGATAGAACTTAAGGTATTAGAAACCAAAGGAAACGAGGTGCATACCAAAGTAATCTATGGTGGCCCTATTAAATCGAGAAAAGGGATTAACCTGCCCGATTCTTCTGTTTCCGCGCCTTCGCTTACCGAGAAGGATGAAAAAGACCTGTATTTCGGTTTAGAAAATGATGTAGACTGGATTGCCCTTTCCTTTGTGCGGAAGGCAGCTGACATTTATAAACTGAAGGAACTGATTCGGGCAAAGGGAAAAGAGGCCAAAGTGGTGGCGAAAATTGAAAAGCCGGAAGCCATCCGCAATATGGATGAAATTATTGAAGCTACCGATGGCATTATGATAGCCCGCGGCGACCTGGGCGTAGAAATCGCTATGGAAGATGTGCCCATGGTACAGAAAACCTGGGTCAAAAAATGTAACAGCGCTTCCAAACCGGTAATTATCGCTACCCAAATGATGGAAAGCATGATTGAGAATCCGCGTCCTACCCGCGCCGAAACCAACGACGTAGCCAACAGCGTAATGGATGGCGCCGATGCGGTGATGCTTTCTGCCGAAACAGCTTCCGGAAAATATCCGGTACATGTGGTAAAAAGTATGCATAAGATCATTCTTTCGGTTGAAAAAAATCCTAATGCCAACATCTACGATAAATACACCAATATATCCAGAGATTCGCCCACTTTTTATAATGATCATGTGGTATTAACGGCCTGCCGGCTGAGCCAGGAAACCGGCGCCAAAGCCATTATCGGGATGACCAAGTCGGGCTATACCGGATTCAGGCTTTCCGGCCACAGGCCCCGGGCCAGTATTTATATTTTTACTTCCGATAAATCTATCCTTACCAAACTGGGCTTATACTGGGGCTTGCGCGGATTTTACTACGACAAAATGAATTCGGTTGACGAAACATTTGAAGATGCTGAGAAATTTCTCAGAAAACTAGGGCTTTTGGTTTCCGGCGATGTGTTTATTAATACCGCCAGCATGCCGTTGCATTGGGAAAACCGCACCAATATGTTAAAAATTAAAGTAGTAGAATAAGCTGCCGCCCATGAATCTTTCCAAAGATTTATACGCGACTTCGCTTGCCCTGGCAACCGACCTGTACCAGCTTACCATGGCGTACGGTTACTGGAAATCGGGCATCGCGGAAAAGGAATCGGTGTTCAACCTGTTCTTCCGGAAAAATCCGTTTAAGGGTGGGTTCACCATCAACTGTGGTTTGTCGTATGCCATCGACTATCTGAATAACTTTCATTTTCAGCAGGACGATATTGATTACCTGAAAACCCTGAATGGGCAGGATGGAAAACCTTTGTTTGAAGATGATTTTCTCCAATACCTGAAAGCACTTAAATTCAATTGCGACATCGCCGCGATTCCTGAAGGAAAAGTGGTGTTTCCACATGAACCTTTGCTGCGGGTAAAAGGCCCTATTTTGCAATGCCAGCTACTGGAATCGCCGTTGCTGAATATCATTAATTTTCAGACGCTGATTGCCACCAAAGCGGCCCGCATTTTCCTGGCCGCCAAAGGCGATCCGATACTGGAATTCGGTATGAGAAGGGCACAGGGCATGGACGGCGCCATGGCGGCAAGTCGTGCCGCTTATATTGGCGGCTGTAGTTCCACGTCTAATGTGCTGGCGGGTAAACTGTTTGGCATTCCGGTGAGCGGTACCCATGCCCATAGCTGGGTAATGGCCTTCGACGACGAAGTTACTGCTTTTGAAACCTACGCGAAAGCGATGCCCAATAACTGTATTCTGCTGGTAGATACCTACGATACCATCCAGGGAATAAAGCATGCCATTGAGGTGGGTAAGAAAATGAAAGCCGAAGGGAAACATCTGATTGGCGTTAGAATTGATTCGGGCGACCTGGCTTATTTTAGTATGCAGGCCCGTGAAATGCTGGACGAAGCCGGCTTAACTACTACCAAAATTGTGGCCAGCAACGATCTGGACGAATACATCATCAGCAGCTTGAAAGAGCAGCATGCCAAAGTGGGGGTATGGGGAATTGGTACCAAACTGGTTACCGCTTACGACCAGCCGGCCTTAGGGGCAGTGTATAAACTGGCTGCGATGAAAAACGACGGCGGGAAGTGGGAATATAAAATAAAACTGTCGGAACAGGCCATCAAAGTAAATAACCCCGGCATACAGCAGGTACGGCGTTTTTATATGGACAACAAAACGGGCGAAAAAAGCATGATGGCCGATATGCTGTACGATACGCTGCAGCCCTTGAAAGACCACAATAAAATAATAGACCCGATGGATCCTACCCGTCGCAAGGTAATCAATCCGGATGAGCTCGTTTTTGAGGAATTGCTTATTCCCATAGTAAAAGCGGGCAAGCCTGTGTATCAGTCGCCGGATATTGAAACCATCAAAGCCCTTACCCAAACCGAATTATCGCGATTACCTTCCGGTGTGAAGCGGTTTGTGAATCCGCACAGCTATCCGGTTGGATTAGAAGAAAAACTATACACCGATAAAACCGATCTGATTCTGAAACTAAGGAATCTGAATGATGTGTAAGGCGAAACCTAAGCGGTAACTCAATTTTTTGAAATCAATCCGGATGAAGTACGGATGCATGTAAACAAATGCATGTAAAATACACACGTCATTCTGGTAAATTCAGGCAAATACACGTGAAAGCTACGTAGTATCCTCACGAATTCATTCAAGTAGTTGAGCAAATATAATAAAGTACTCCTTGCCGGATGAGTGATATCGGGCGAAACTCTAAATTACACCGCGAACCGTGTTTATGGAATTGAGCATTGAATATTGAAACTTGAGCCATAGAATGCTTAAACTGAGTAAAGCCTAAACAAGGCAGTATTAAGGATTTATGAGGCAGAAGCATTTTTAAATAGGGAAAAGATTCGGGAGGCGCAAGTGGCTATATCGATTTGCGCAGGGAAGCAATGGCTTTCCAGGCCAGTGTATATACCGAGCGGATGGAAATAGACACCAGGTGAGAAGCTTTTTCGTACGAATATTTATCGAAAAATATGTACCGAATCACTTCTCGTTGCCGCAAAGGTAGTTTATCAATACAATGTGCCAGTCTGGATTGTAGTTCCTGGTCGTGCTGGGCTTCAATCAGCAATTGCTCGTGAGAGGGCACCAGCGTTAGTGCGTTTAAAGTAAAAAAAATGCCACATAGTATCAATAATAGAATATGGTTTTGAATAAAATGAATTTTTATTAACATTACCTTTCAAAACTAATTGAATCATTGTAACACCTTCCTAATCCTGAAACGTCTATGAAAATATTTCTGCTTCTTATTGTTGCCTTTGCGATGCCCCTCATGCTATTGGCCCAAACCGGAAAAGTATCGGATAACCTTACCCTGCCCAGTAAAATACTGAACAGCGATCGGAAATATGCCATCTATCTGCCGCCCGATTATGAAACTTCTCAGCGCGCTTATCCTGTATTATACCTGTTGCATGGCGCCGGCGACGACCAAACCGGCTGGGTACAGTTTGGCGAAGTACCGCATATTACCGACAAAGCCATTGAGGAAGGAACCGCCACCCCCATGATTATTGTGATGCCCGATGCCGATACCGGCCAACGGGGTTATTTCAACAGTGCGAAGGGCGACTGGCGCTATGAAGATTTCTTTTTTGAGGAATTTATGCCTTACATAGAAAAAACCTATCGCATTAAAAGCGACAAACGATATCGCGCGGTTGCCGGTTTGTCCATGGGGGGCGGCGGAAGCTTTATGTATGCGCTCCACCATCCGGAACTGTTTTCTTCGGCCTGTCCGCTGAGTGCCTATGTGGGGCCACTTTCCCTGGAAGAAACCAAGGCCCGCCTGGAAAGGAATGGTGAAAGTAAAATTTCCGATGCGGATGCCAAAGCTTATTATGAACGCCACAGCGCTTTACCCCTGATTGAGGCCATGCCCGAAGATCAGAAAAAAGCTGTGCGCTGGTACATCGATTGCGGGGATGATGATTTTTTGTACGAAGGAAACTCACTGGTACACATTGCCATGCGAAAAAAGGAAATCCCTCATGAATACCGGGTGCGGGAAGGTGGCCATTCCTGGACCTACTGGCGTACCGCTTTGCCTACGGTATTGTCGTTTGTTTCTGAAGCGTTTCATCAGTACTGACCTTTGTAAAAAAGAACATGAGGCATTCTAGTGAAAAGAATTGATCGCTGCCGCGATCTGATTGACTGGGTGCGACTCCCTGCATAAAAATTAAACGTACAAACATTTGAAAATCGCGATCATTGGGGCAGGCATAGCAGGTTTAACCACCGCGGTTGCCCTGAAGGAAAAAAATATTGATACCGTACTGTTTGAGGCCAGCGCGGAAATAAAGGCAGTAGGCGCCGGGCTTGGGTTGGCCGCCAATGCCATCAAAGCTTTTGATGTGTTAGGATTGAAAGCGGACCTGATCCATCGGGGCAGACTGCTGAACGCTTTAACCATTTACGATCATTATGGCAAGGTGATCACTAACACCGGCACCCAAAATGTGGTAAATAAATATGGGGAAGATAATTTCACCATTCATCGGGCTGATTTGCATGCCTTTTTGTGTGACCAACTGCCACAGCATACCGTATATACCGGCAAAAGATTAACGGCAATCACCCAGGACGCCCGGTGCGTAACACTTCAGTTTCATAACCAGACCTCCTTTACAGCTGATTATGTGATTGTGGCAGATGGCGTTCATTCCACTGCCCGACAGCAGTTAATACCAAATGCAAAGCCACGGTATGCCGGATATACCTGCTGGCGGGCCGTAATTAACCATTCCAGTTTACAAACACACAATGTGTCTGAAATTTGGGGACCAAAAGGCAGGTTTGGCATTGTGCCGCTGAAAGCGGATAGCATTTACTGGTTTGCCTGTATCAATAGTCCCCGGAACAACCCCGAATTGAAAAAGTACAAAGTTCAGGATTTGCTCAATCAATTTAATGGCTATCCTGCCGAGGTGGAAATCGTTTTGAAGGAAACAAAAGACAAAGACCTGATTTGGAATGATATTATTGATCTGAATCCAATAGACCGGTTTGCTTTTGGCCGGATCGTACTGATTGGTGACGCCGCCCATGCCACCACGCCTAATATGGGACAGGGCGCCTGTCAGGCCATTGAAGACGCGGTTTGTCTGGCGGAAGCAATGACCAAACACTCTGATTTTCAAAACGCGTTTAGGGCTTTTGAGCGGTTAAGGTTAAAAAGAGTGCATTGGGTGACCCATACTTCCTGGAAACTTGGTAAAGTAGCCCAGCTCTCAAATCCAGTATTGTCCGCTTTGCGCAATGCTGTCTTCCGCGTGCTACCCGCCTCTTTTAGCGAAAAGCAGCTTGAGAAACTTTACGATACTCGTTTTTCTTAATGCTTATGGAATATAAAATTTTGAGAAAGGGTAATAACTTCTTTGTTACAACCTTACCCAAATAACATAATGTCCATTGCCGGGTTATGTAGCAGTAATTAGCTTTGTAATCAAACAGCATGAACCATGAAACGTGGGTGGGTTATTTTTTTTATTGTTTTAGGGGCAATCATAGCGCTTCGAATTGTACTTGAACCTGTTGTAAAACATTATGTGAACAAGACGTTGCGGCATATGGAGGGCTATCAGGGTAGTATTGAAGATGTGGATATCAATCTGTATCGGGGCGCTTATGTAATTGAAGGCCTTGAAATAAAGACAACGACTGATAGTTTGCCCCAACCTTTTATTAAACTGGATTCTTTGGATTTATCCATTCACTGGGACGCGCTTTTAAATGGAAAAATCGTAGGAGAGGTAATTCTGATTCGGCCTGAGATAATTTTTATATCCGAGAAGGAAGGTGATCAGGAACAAACCGGTGAAGAGCAGGACTGGGTAGCCACCCTGGAAGAACTGATGCCGCTGACTGTTAATCAGTTTCAGGTGATTGATGGGAAAGTTTCTTTTCAGGACCCTTCCGTTAATCCTCCGGTAGATATTACGATGGATAGGCTGGAGATCATGGCAAAAAATCTTTCTAATATAGAAGACAGCACTTTGGATATGCCCGCTACCGTTACCGCTTCAGCCACTTCGCTTGGCAATGGCAAGTTGAACCTGGATATGAGAATGGATGTATTAAATGAAACCCCGGAGTTTGACGCCAAACTCAAGTTTATGTCGGTAAACCTGCCAGACCTGAATGATTTTATCAGCGCGTATGCCAATTTTGATGTAGAAGAAGGAGTTTTTAGTGTAATTACCGAGATACGGGCCGATAATGGAAAATTGTCGGGTTACATCAAGCCCTTTTTTGAAAACTTAAAAGTTTTTAGCCTGGAAAAAGACCTGAAAGAAGACGATGGCTTTTTCAGAAAAATATGGGAAGGGTTGGTAGGGCTGGGCTCCGAGGTATTTGAAAATCAATCCAAAAACCAGGTGGCTACCGAGATACCGATAGAAGGTGATATCTCCTCACCAGAAGCCAATATACCCAAAACTATCTTTAATATTCTCAAAAACGCATTTGTAAATGCCTTTGAAAAAAGATTTGAAAGTAGCGCCGAAGCGCGATCTCCCCCATGAAAAGTTAAATTTATTGATAAGTAAATCTTCCGTTGATATTTTTATGTTTTTTTCTAATTTCAATTTTTTGTGATGAATAAAAACCAGTTATATATCTATGAACTCCAGTATTAAACAGTCTTTCCCACCGCAATACGATAACATAAATCAGGCTACCAAAGTGGCTGGTTTTAGCATGGCGTCTGATGTGTTAACCGGATCACTTTTGCGTACACTGGCTGCTGCCAAACCTGCTGGCAAGCTGCTGGAACTAGGCACTGGGACCGGGCTTTCCACTTCCTGGATACTGGATGGTATGGATGCACGCTCATCGCTGATTTCCATAGACAATACTGCCAAATTTATTGATATCGCCAAACAGTATTTGGGTAACGACAGCAGGTTGCTGCTGGAGAGCATCGACGGTGAGGCTTGGATCAGGGCGCGCGAGGGAGAAAAGTTTGACTACATTTTTGCCGATACCTGGCATGGAAAATACCTGATGCTGGAAGAAGTATTGGCCATGTTGAATGCGGGAGGTTTTTATATTATTGATGACATGATTCCGCAACCCAACTGGCCGGAAGGGCACGCTCAGAAAGCAATGAAACTGATGGATGAACTGGAAAAAAGAGAAGATCTGGCACTTACCAAACTTACCTGGTCTACCGGTATCATCATTGGGGTAAAAAAATAAAGATTTGTTAATTAGTTTGTAGGAAAGCTACCTGAATGCCAACTCATGGCAAGCAGTATTATTTTTTGATATGAAATTCTGAAAAAAGAAAAATATAATTTGGTGAATTTTAAAACGGTTTCTGTTGTAATATTATAACTTTGTGTGTTATCGGTTATGAAAAATACCAGGTTTCTGGTTTTTATCTGATGTATATCATAATGTTAAACAAAATAAAACACAGTTAATACGAAAAAATTATGTGTGGAATTGTTGGTGTATTCGATTTAAAAGCAAACACGGAGGAACTAAGGACACAGGTTCTGGGTATGTCGAAAAAAATTCGTCACCGTGGTCCTGACTGGTCAGGTATTTATTGTGGCGACAAAGCCATTCTGGCACACGAGCGGTTAGCCATTGTCGATCCTATTTCAGGGGGGCAACCCCTGTACAGCGAAGATGGTAACCTGATTCTGGCTGTAAATGGTGAGATCTACAACCATGAAGAGTTGCGCGACCGCTTAAAGGTTCCTTATCATTTTCAAACCAGTTCCGATTGTGAAATCATTCTGGCCCTTTATCGGGAGAAAGGGATTCATTTTCTAGACGAACTGAATGGGATTTTTGCCATTGCCTTATACGATCAGGAAAATGACGAGTATCTGATTGCCCGCGATCATATGGGAATTATTCCCTTGTATATGGGTTGGGATAGTGACGACAATTTCTACGTTTCTTCTGAGCTTAAGGCCTTAGAAGGTACTTGTTCTAAAATAGAAACTTTTCCTCCCGGTCATTTTTTGTATAGCAGAGACGGAAAAGTACAACCCTGGTACAAGCGTGAGTGGACCGAGTATGATGCCGTAAAAAACAATACTACCGATATCGCGCAATTAAGAAAAGCCCTGGAGAATGCCGTGCACCGGCAGCTGATGTCAGATGTGCCTTATGGCGTGTTGTTATCTGGTGGGTTAGATTCTTCTATTGTGTCGGCCATCGCCAAAAAATACTCTGCGCTTCGGGTAGAAGCCCACGATTCTACAGTAGCCTGGTGGCCCCAGTTGCATTCATTTGCTATCGGTTTGGAAGGATCACCCGATCTGGCTGCCGCCCAAAAAGTGGCCGACCATATCGGAACTGTTCACCATCAGATTGTTTTCTCTATTCAGGAAGGTCTGGATGCCATTTACGATGTTATTTATCATCTGGAAACTTATGATGTAACCACCGTGCGTGCCTCTACCCCGATGTATCTTTTGGCCCGCGCTATTAAGTCTATGGGTGTAAAAATGGTATTGTCTGGAGAAGGCGCCGATGAAATATTCGGGGGTTATCTGTATTTTCACAAAGCGCCCAATGCCCGTGCTTTTCATGAAGAAACCGTTAGGAAACTAAGCAAACTACACCTTTACGATTGCTTACGCGCCAATAAATCACTGGCCGCCTGGGGTATTGAAGGGCGGGTTCCTTTCCTGGATAAAGAATTTATGGATGTGGCCATGCGGTTAAATCCTGAAGATAAAATGGCGAAAAACGGTCGGATGGAGAAGTGGATTTTGCGGAAAGCGTTTGAAGATTATTTGCCCGAAAGCGTAGCCTGGCGGCAGAAAGAACAATTTTCAGACGGGGTAGGGTACAGCTGGATTGATACGCTGAAAAGCATTGTATCTGAGAAGGTTTCTGATGAAGATCTGGCGAACGCGAAATCCAGGTTTCCGGTACAGCCTCCTCAAACCAAAGAGGAATACTATTACCGGTCTATTTTTAGCCAGCATTTTTCTTCTGATGCGGCGGCAGCTACTGTACCTTCGGTAAAGTCAGTGGCCTGTAGTACACCGGAAGCGCTGGCCTGGGATGCCACTTTTCAGAATATGAATGATCCCTCAGGCCGTGCTGTTAAAAATGTACACAACGAAAGTTACAAATAGGGGTCTGTCTACTTTGCTAAATCCTTTACAGCAAAAGTGCTTCATGACGGTGAGATGTTTTTTTGATGGGATAGGATAAAAATGAGTGAATGGAATATTTCGTCCGTTGATTTACGATCTTGATATGCGTTGTTTCCAAATGTTGCCCGGCTTTTTTTATACCACAGCAACATAACTTGATAAGGGCATGTAAAAAGTACCAAATATTTACTTAAGTTAACGCCATGAAATGGTGGATTGTGTACCAGAATATTGTAAAATCAAATACTTTGGATCAGGCGAGCCATACCCTCAGGGGGCTTGATTTCTGGAGAAATATTCTGTTTACGAATATCATAATGTATTTGCTGCCGGTAAGTTTTATTGCCCTGATTCCAGGGGTAATTATGTCTTTCAGCAGCAATATTCCCTTGTTGGGAGTTTACGATATGCTGGCTGTGCTGATGTTTGCCGCTATTGGTTTGGTACCCAATATCACTTTGTTAGTAAGAAAGTGGCTCTTCGTTCTAACGCTTTACTTTATTACAGTTGTACTGCTTATTTACCTGGGTTCTTTTGGCCCAGGCTTGCTTTATTTTCTGGCTATTACCATTTTTATTTCGCTTATTTTTGGTACCCGGCAAGGATATATTTCTGTTGGCCTCAATACCTTTCTTTGTTTGGGTTTTGCTGTGGTAATTCATTTTCAGGTACTAGAAGTTAAGCTGGTAAATATTTATTCAATAGGTTCGTGGATAGCCGTTTCTTCTAATCTTATTTTTCTGGGTTTGGTAATTGTTGCCTCATTGGATTTACTGTTTAGCGGTTTGCAGGCTACTATTGAAAAAGAAGATCATTTACAAACGCGACTCAAAGCAGAAGGTGTAGCTCTAGAAAAAATGGTCAACGTGTTACAAACGAAAAACCAGGAATTAGAACAATTCGCCTACATTGCCTCTCACGATTTGCAGGAACCTTTACAAACCGTATCCAGTTTTACTATTTTGCTGGAAAAGCAATACCAGGGACAATTAGACCAAACCGCGGATGTTTATCTGAATTATATTTCTCAATCGGTATCGCGAATGCAGGCATTAATTTCCGGCTTGCTGGATTATGCGCGGATTGGACATGAAAAACAGCCTGAACTGGTTAATTGTAACGATATATTAAAAGCTGTAATGGATGATTTGGATGCTACCATTAAAGCAAGTAACGCGAACATTAAGCTGGGTCATTTCCCAACCATTGAGGTGTATCCGGTGGAATTCAAACAATTATTTCAGAATCTGGTAAGCAATGCCATAAAATTCAGAAAAGAAGGTATTTTCCCGGAAATCAGTATAACTGCCGCTGAAGAGCAAAGCTCCTGGGTTTTTTCTGTGGCAGACAATGGCATTGGTATCGACAAAGTATTTTATGAGAAAATTTTTGTGATTTATCAGCGTTTACATCCAAGGTCAAAATACGAAGGTACTGGGATTGGCTTGGCGCATTGCAAGAAAATTGTAGAATTGCACGGAGGAAAAATCTGGGTAGAATCGGAACCGAATGCAGGAAGTATTTTTTATTTTAGGATTCCTAAAAAGTAAGAGATTATGGATACTAAAATAAATTGTGTGTTGCTGGTTGACGATGATGAAATCACCAACTATTTGAATAAGCTTACTTTGGCCCATGTTGCCAGCAATGTTGAAGTCGCTGAAACCGCCATGGATGCCCTGCGCAAACTGGAATGTCCTGAAAATAAGAACTGCGAAATTCCCGATCTTATTCTGCTTGACCTCAACATGCCCGGATTAACTGGTTGGGACTTTATTAACGAATATAAAAAACTCAATTTAAATAGCAATCCGGTAATTATTGTATTAACTACCTCTACCAACCCGGATGAGGCAAAACGGGCCAGCACCATTAGCGAAATTGCCGGCCTCAGAAGTAAACCACTCACTTTTGAGATGATTAATGAGATTATCCATCAGCATTTCACTTCCTAAAACAGGTATAATAATTTAATTATTATGTTAACAAAATCGGACAAAACCAGGCAATTTATCATAGAAAAAGCGGCCCATCTGTTTAATACAAAGGGTTTTTCTGAACAATATGTGTGGGTAGAAGGCATAATTACCGATGAAGCCGGCCGAACCGTAAAGGCTGTATTGTGGACCAGGCTCTACCATGTAAGCACCCTTACAGGCGAAAAGGCCAAACATTCGGAACATCTGATGGAGTTGTTTCCAAAAATTCTGAATGAAAATATTGATACCCGAGCAGGATTAAAAAACAGGGTGTCCCAATTAATCAGTCCGATAGTTTCTGCCTGATGAGTTATTGTTTGGCGCATTAATTTTGTTCAGAACTCAAAAGTATTATCGCGCCACCGAATCAATTGCCAAAGGATTAGAATAAAATCTCGGAAACTTTTTTTCCGGGATTTCTTCAATGATACAACCAGGTTGCCCTATCTGTGAACAAGAAAAACCTAAACAGTTTGTTTTTGCAGAATATCTCTGATTTCTGTCAATAAGGTTTCTTCTTTGGTAAGGGGCTGAGGAGATGGCGGATTGGGTTTAGCTTCTTCTTTTCGTTCTGTTTGCTTGTAGAGCCTTACTACCATAAACACAGAAAAGGCAATAATAATAAAATCGATAATGGTTTGTATGAAAATGCCATAATTTATGGTTACCGGATCAACTCCTTCTGAACCTTTTTTTAATAACAATTTCAGTTCGGAAAAATCGACACCACCCACCATTAATCCAATGGGAGGCATTAAAATATCGTTTACCAGTGAAGTTACGATTTTGCCAAAAGCGGCTCCGATAATTACAGCCACGGCCAGGTCAATTACATTGCCCTTAATGGCAAAATCTTTAAAATCTTTGAGAATTCCCATAATAGTTTGTTTTATGTGTAAAGTCGACGGATTGAATTAAAGAAAAAAAAACCAAAATCAGAAACATTATTTTACCTTGACAATACCTATATTTAATAGGGTTAAGGTGATTTTCATAAAAGAGTAATAATATACTATAACAGGCGCATAGGTTATTTATTAATGTTTATTCCAACCTATTTTGTTAATATTGTAAAACCAACTTACCCATTACTTCTTATATTTTATTATCAGTAATTCCTTCTGTTAAATAATTTAATCGGATGAACATAGTATTCAGAATTTTTACAATCGTTTGCATCCCGTTTTTATTAAATTGTACTACCTCACAAACCGAATCCGGCACTGCGTTAGAAGCGGAAGATTATTGGCCCAATGCGGTGTTTTATGAGATCTTTGTGCAGGCCTTTTACGACTCCGATGGCGATGGCATTGGGGATATCAATGGCATGACCGCCAAACTCGATTATCTGAAAGATTTGGGAATTCATGGCATTTGGCTTATGCCCATCAGTCCGTCGCCTTCTTATCACAAATATGATGTTACTGATTATAAGGATATCCACCCCGATTATGGCACCCTCGACGATTTTAAAAAATTTATAAAAGAGGCGCATGCTCGGGATATAAAAGTAATTGTGGATTTGGTAGTAAACCATTCCTCCAGCGATCACCCCTGGTTTAAGGCAGCGGTAGCTGATAAAAACAGCCCGTACCGCGATTACTATGTATGGGCCAATAGAGATTCAGTAGCGGACGAAATCGCCAAAAAAGAAATTACTCTCGATTCAGATAACATCAACCAATGGCACGATGCAGCCGGAAATGACGAAGTGTACTATGGTTTTTTTATTGCTGGTATGCCCGACCTCAACTATGATAACCCAAAAGTACGACAGGAAATATTCGACATCGGAAAATTCTGGCTGAATGAGGTAGGCATTGATGGGTTCCGGCTTGATGCTGCCCGTCATATTTTCCCAGACGAAAGGGCCGCTGACAATCATGCCTGGTGGATACAATTCCGGCAGGAAATGATGAAAGCCAAACCCGATGTGTTTCTGGTAGGGGAGGTATGGGCTGATGCCGAAACGGTAGCGCCGTATATGGCAGGGTTAAACGCGTTGTTCAATTTTGATTTAGGATATGCCATTACCAAAACGGTACAGCAGGAAAATGATTCGTCGTTGATACAACGCTTAAAAGAAATCAGAGATTTTTACCAATCGGTGAACCCCGAATTTATTGATGCTACATTTCTGACCAACCACGATCAGAACCGGATTATGAGTGTGCTGGATGATAATGAAAATAAGGAAAGAATGGCCGCGGCTTTATTGCTCACCTTACCAGGCGCTCCCTTTATTTACTATGGGGAAGAAATTGGTATGGAAGGCATGAAGCCCGATGAACACATCCGTGAACCATTTGTGTGGGAACCCGGCGATGCCAAAGGTGAGGCGCGCTGGATTGAGCCTACCTACAGTACTGAAGAAAAGGTGGTTCCGGCAAGTGTTCAGATAAAGGAGGAACAGTCGTTGCTCAACTTTTATAAAACCCTGATTCATACACGCGACGCATCGCCCATACTTTCACTCGGCCAACTTGATACCACTGGTTTGAATTCGCCTGGTTTGTCTTCATTTTACAGAATCTATCAGTCCGACACATTATTGGTAATTCATAATCTCAGCAACGAACCTATTTCTTTTGATAGGTCCGAAGCAATAAACCGTTTCCCTGAAGTATATTTTACTACCAGTGAAAGCTTCAGCGTAAATACAGAACAGCCAGAACTTCCACCATACAGTACCGTCATATTATCAAAATAATCATTAATCCTGAAGTTGAATTATGGATATCAAGGAAACCTTTGTAGAGAACAAGCCTCGATTAGACAAACCCAGGCTGAGTTTTTGGCAAATATGGAATATGAGCTTTGGCTTTTTGGGAATCCAGTTTGGATTTGCCCTGCAAAACGCGAATGTAAGCCGGATTTTTGAAACCTTAGGCGCCAACGTAGATGATATTCCGATTTTGTGGGTAGCGGCACCGGTAACCGGCTTGCTGATCCAACCCATTATCGGATATTTTAGCGATAAAACCTGGACCCGGCTGGGAAGAAGAAGGCCCTTCTTTTTAGCCGGAGCTTTGTTAGCTTCCTTTGCACTGATTGTTATGCCCAATTCTCCTGTACTCTGGATAGCCGCTGGTACCCTTTGGCTGATGGATGCCTCTATCAATATATCTATGGAACCTTTTCGGGCTTTTGTAGGCGATTTGCTTCCTTCCGCACAGCGGACACAGGGGTTTGCCATGCAAAGCTTTTTTATCGGATTGGGAGCTGTGGTGGCTTCGGCGCTTCCTTATATCATTACCAATTGGTTTGGCATCGCCAACACGGCCCCTGCTGGCGAAATTCCACCTTCAGTAAAGTTTTCTTTTTATATAGGTGCCTTTGCTTTTTTATCGGCTGTGGTCTGGACGGTGGTATCTTCCAAGGAATATTCTCCTGAAGAACTTCAGCAGTATGATACTGCCCAACATACACATGCGCCCAGACCTGACCTGTCCGTTTCCGGAAAATCTCTCATCAGGAAAGGCTTATATTGGTTCATAGGAGGATTAATCCTAAGCGCTGTTATTTTCTATTACACCGAAGAAAAGGGATTGTACATATTTTCAGCAGGATGCGTTTTTTTTGGCCTGGTACAAATAGTAGCTGGCCTGCTGATGCAAAATGGTAAGACTGAGAATGGATTTGTAGAGGTAATTACAGACCTGAACCACATGCCCAAAACCATGGGGCAACTGGCCCTGGTTCAGTTTTTTTCCTGGTTTGCCCTGTTTTCTATGTGGATTTACACCACGGCAGCGGTTACCAAGCATATTTACGGCACCGAAGATCCAACCTCCGCTTTGTACAACGAAGGGGCCGACTGGGTAGGTATTTGTTTTGCCGCCTACAATGGCTTTGCCGCTTTAGTTGCTTTTGCGCTTCCTCCTTTGGCCCATATTACCAGCCGCAAAACGGTTCACATGCTGGCGTTATTTGCTGGTGGGGTTGGTCTGGCCTCTTTTTATATAATCCAGAACCCTAATTTGATTATCGTGTCGATGATAGGCGTCGGTATTGCCTGGGCCAGTATCTTGTCTATGCCGTATGCGATTCTGGCCGGATCGTTGCCCGCCCATAAAATGGGGGTGTATATGGGCATATTTAACTTTTTCATTGTAATTCCACAAATTACGGCAGCCGCCATATTGGGCTATATTACTAAGAATATTTTTCATGGCGAGGCAATTCTGTCGCTGGTTACAGGCGGCGTGGCCATGGTGCTGGCAGGAGTGCTGGTATTGTTTGTAAAAGACGAAGATGATGTGACTAGAAGTATCTGATTTTACTTAAAAATGGATACTTTGCCAATTGCTGAATGAGAAATTAATTTTGCCATTATTGAGGCAGAATAGGTGATGAGTGCATCGTAAACTAAGTTTTCAATTGTTTGTCATCCGGCGATGAGCGTGCCGAGCGCATGCGAAGTATCCGTGCGGCGTCCGCCTAAGTATAACGAATACTTTTATAGCTCGTTTGCCGCTTATATGCTTTTGTTCCACAGCGGCGTTCCTCAGCATTACAAATGCTCAATTATTTAGTTTACGATGCACTTATAATGATGTTCGCGATTACTTTTTATTAAGGTAATCGTAAATCATTTTGGATACGGTAGCCAGGGTTTCTACGCCTTTCCGCTCATCTTCCAGGTCGGCAGAAAGCAATACCAATACGTACTCCCGGCCATCGGGCAAGTATACAATGCCCGAATCGTGATGCAGACCGGTAATCCAGCCGGTTTTGTGTGCTACCTGTACTTCTTTCGGTAATTTTCCAGGAATGATTTCATTAAATTCCTGCTCCAGCAAAATTTGAATCATGGTATCGCAGGCGGCTGGATTTACAATTTTCTTTTCAGCCAGATATTCATACAATACCATCAAATCGTAAGCGGTGGTGGTATTGCTTAATCCTTGCTCATAGGCCTTGGTGTCCTCCACACCACGCAATACCTGAATGTCATGTGCCCCCATATCGCGTAGGGTTTGGGTTACCTGTGGAGCGCCTACCAATTCTATAATAAGATTGGTAGCCAGGTTACTGCTAGAAATAATCATAGCATGGGTAAGGTTTCTAATGGTTTCCTTCTGCCCAATAATGTTATATAAATCCGGGTAGGAATCATCGTGCAGGTTGAGTACATATTTACTGCTGTCTACAATGCTTTGGAATGAATTTTTAACTAAAATAGAGTCATCCAGATCAAATTTTCCTGCTGCGGCTTGCTTATACACTTCTAACAGTACCGGCGTTTTCATGGTGCTGGCGGCATGAAAGGTTGTATGTGCATTAATAAAAAGTGTATCCGCGGCGTTAGCCAGATTTTTAAAGGCTACGGCAAAATTTCCCCGCGTTATACTGAATTCGGCGTTAATTTCTTTTTTTAATTCGGATAGCGTGTCTGTTTTTTCCGCCGTACAGGAAAACATCACAAAAAAAATTAGCAGGTAAAAAAAAATTCTCATCATACAGTTCAAATATGGAGTTAGTTTAGAGTTGGATAAGCAGGTGGCTAAGTTAAATTATACCGGCAGAAATTCTTTTGTTTCAAACCCTGATTTTCCTGGTTGGTCTATAAAACAAAGTATTTCGTCTATTTATAAATAAAATCAAGCGCTCTAAACCTAAATTTGCGTTATAGTGTACAGCTGGCTTTGTGGGGTATGCCATTATTTCTGTTAAACTTATCTTAATTTTATAATTTCAACGTATTTTTGAGTAATCAAAAAAAGGTGTTTTGCCTGTTTTAAATAACTGTATTAACCCTCATGCATCGAAAGAAAATTTTTATCGCTGTAATTATCATTGTAATTCTGGTTTCGGGGTATTTATTAAAAGATTATTTCGCTAACCTCAAAGAATTGCCCAACCAAAAGCCTCCGGTGGTATCTGCCAATTATGTGCGGGTAAGTGAAGTTCAGTACGAGAACATTGAAACCGAAATTGTGGCCTTTGGCCGCGTTACCTCTTCCCATTCGTTAAACATTATCGCGGAAGTGGGCGGCAGGCTGCTGCCCGGGCAGGTAGCCTTTAAACCCGGTGAAAATTTTCGGAAGGGTCAGGTATTATTCAGAATTTATGATGCGGAAGCACGTTTAACTTTACAATCCCGAAAAAGCGAGTTTCTCAATCAGATCGTATCCATTTTGCCGGACATGAAAATTGATTTTAATGATAATTACGAAGCCTGGCAGCAGTATTTTGATCAGATAGAGATAGACAAGCCCCTTCAGGAGTTTCCTGAACCTAAAAGTACCAAAGAAAAAACTTTTCTGGCTACCCGAAATATTTTGCGAGACTTTTATTCTATCAGAAGCTCGGAAGAAAACCTGAGAAAATACACCATTTACGCACCCTACGATGGTAGCATTACCGCGGTAAACCTGGAAGTCGGCACAATTGTGAACCCGGGGTCCAACATCGCCAGTATTATTCGCACCGATGAACTGGAACTGGAGGTTCCGGTAGAAGTAAAAAACATCAAATGGATTGTTGAAGGTGTGCCCGTAATGGTAATGTCGGAAGATGAAGGGCGGTCGTGGCAGGGAATTATTGAAAGAATTGGCGATTATGTAGACCCAACTTCGCAATCTATTAATGTCTATATCAGTCTGGATGCTTCCCAAAATCCGGGTTTGTACGATGGCCTGTATCTAAAAGCAATCATTGAGGGCAGTACCCTGGAGAATGCGCTGGAAGTGCCCCGCCGCACCCTGATGAACGATAACCAGGTATTTGTGGTAGAAAACGGAACGTTAAAAGCCAAGAAAGTAAATATTCAGAAAATTAACCGGGATAATGTATTGATCAATGGGCTGACCATTGGCGACAGTCTGGTGCTGGAAGCGCCGGTAAATGCTTTCGAAAACATGAAAGTATCGGTATTTAAAGGGGAAAAAAAGCAGCAAAAGCCAGACAGTACCGATACCATAATGGGTGAACGTAATTAACCGGTCATCTTAATTAATTGAATTGCTTTCTGCCAGTATTTATTGGAAATAACTCCAGATAAAACAATCTAATCATGCGTAGTATCATAGAATTTTTTGTCAAATATCCCATCTGGGCAAATTCTATCCTGTTTTTAATTCTCATTTTTGGTACACTGGGATTTTTGGATATTCCCATGTCGTTTTTTCCGGAACTGGCTCCCCGCGAAATTACCGTACGGGTGAGCTATCCCGGTGCCTCTCCTGAAGAAATGGAGGAAGGGATAACTACCAAAATAGAAGAAGCCCTGAAAGGGATTACCGGTATAGAAGAGGTAACCTCAGTTTCAACGGAAAACACAGCTTCCATTGAAATTGAAACCCGGCAGGAATATGATATTGACGAGGTGCTGATGGAAGTGAAAAACGCGGTAGACGGTATCAATTCTTATCCTGAAAACGCGGAAAAACCTGTGGTTTTCAAGGAACGGTCCAGCGGAAGTTCACGGGCCGCCTTTTTAACGCTTCGGGGTAACGTGGATATGCGCACCCTGAAAGAAAAAGCGGAATTAATAGAGGATGATCTGCTGAATTCAGGAATTGTTTCACAGGTCAATATTTTTGGCTATCCGAACCTAGAGATTTCAATAGAAGTACCGGAGGAAAATTTATCCCGTTACGGACTCACCTTTACCCAGGTGGCCAATGCCGTTCGTTCCAACAACCGCGATATTTCCGGCGGCTCCATCAAAACCGCTGAAGAAGAAATCAGAATACGGGCCAACGCCAAGGAGAATGCACCCGAAGAAATTGGCAGGATTATCCTGCGGGCCAATACCGATGGCAGCAACCTGCTGCTGCGCGACATCGGGACCATAAAAATGCAGTTTGCCGATACCCCCAACAAAGTGTATTCCAATGGCCAGCGCTCTGTTTCTTTCAATATTGAAAAATTGCCAGAGGAAGACCTGCAGGATATTTCTGCTTACCTGAATGAATATATCGATGAATTTAATTCGCAGAACCAGAATTTTGAGCTTTTTGCCAGTTTTGATTTCAATACCATTCTGCAGCAAAGGGTAAGCCTGCTGGTAAGTAACGGTGGCATAGGCCTGATTCTGGTACTGGTTTGCCTGGGTTTGTTCCTGAGCCTTCGGCTTTCATTATGGGTGGCGTTAGGCATTCCCATCTCATTTCTGGGCATGTTCATCGTAGGAAATATGGCCGGCATTACCATTAACATGTTGTCATTATTTGGAATGATCCTCGTAGTGGGTATTCTGGTGGACGATGGCATTGTGATCGCCGAAAATATTTATACCCATGCTGAAAAAGGAAAAAGTCCTATTAAAGCAGCGATTGACGGCACGGTAGAAGTGATGCCTGCTGTGTTCACTTCTGTAATTACCACTATTATTGCCTTTATTCCACTAATGTTGCTTGATAATGATGGATTTACCAACGAAATGTCTATTGTGGTAATTGCCTGCCTGGCTTTTTCGCTGGTGGAAGCTTTTTTTGTATTGCCTTCTCACCTTTCTTCCGGAAAAGCCTTGCTGAAAGGTGGCGGAAAGGTAAAGAAAGACCGCATCCGGGGAGGTTTGGACAAAGGAATTAAATTTTTAAGGGATAATATTTATGGTACCGCGCTGAAATGGATTATACGGTGGCGGTGGATAAGTTTTGTGATTCCGTTTTTTATTTTACTGGTCGTATTGGGCATGTTCCAGGGTGGCGTAATCAAATCCACATTTTTCCCCTCAGTACCTTTCGATAATTTTAATGTATCGCTGGCGCTGAAACCCGGTACCCGGGAAGATATTACCGAACGGTACCTGCAGGAATTTCAGGCGAAAGTATGGGAAGTGAATGAAGATATAAAAAAGCGGCGGGGCAACGATGAGTCGCTGATAGAAACGGTTACCCTTTCGGTGGGCAGCACAGGGAACCGTGGCGCCAGTGCCGACCGCGGCAGCCATACGGGCAATCTTCAGATCGATTTTATTGATATGGAAGATGTGGAAGATATTTCCAGTTTTGAGGTGGCCAATATGGTACGGGAGAAAATTGGAAATGTACCCGAAGCGGAGAAATTCGCGGTAGGCGGTCAAAACCGCTTTGGCACCCCGTTTTCACTGGCGCTGTTAAGTAAAGATATGGAAAGGCTCAATGCTGCGGAAGAGGAAATAAAAGCGGAGTTGGAAAACCTACCCTCATTGAAAGACATTACACAAAACACGGCCACCGGCCAGCGGGAATTGCAGTTCAAGCTAAAACCCCAGGCCTATTTCCTGGGATTTTCGCAGGCCGATATCACGCAGCAGATCCGGCAGGGATTTTTTGGTGAGGAAGCCCAGCGGCTCATGATTGGTGACGACGAAGTGCGGGTATGGGTGCGTTATCCGGAAAACGACCGCTTAACCATTTCGCAGCTCGAGTCCATGAAAATAAAAGATGCGACAGGCAATGAATACCCCTTATTGGAACTGGCGGATTACACCATCGAACGGGGAGTAATTAATATCAACCATTTTAATGGCAAGCGTGAAATCCGCATAGAGGCTGACCTGGTGGATCCTTACGAACCGGTACCGCCTATCATCGAAAAAGTCAGGAATGAAATTTTACCGCCTATTCTTGAAAAATATCCGGGTGTGACCTATTCTTTTGAAGGACAGCAGCGGCGTACCCAGCGGACAGCCAGTTCATTTATGAGAATATTTCCGGTAGCCTTTATCATGATGATTCTCACCATTGCCCTCTCTTTCCGCTCGTTGTATCAGGCTATCTTAATTTTGTTGCTGATACCCCTCGGATTAGTTTGCGCTGCCATTGGACACTGGATTCACGCACAGCCCATTTCTATCCTGAGTGTGTATGGAATGATTGCCCTGTCGGGCGTAATTATTAACGACGCGGTAGTCATGCTGGATAAATATAACCGAAACCTACAGGAAGGCATGTTGGTGGAAGAAGCCGCCTTTGATGCCGGCGTATCACGTTTCCGTGCTATTTTGCTTACTTCCATTACTACGGTGGCCGGTTTATATCCGCTGATTCTGGAAAAAAGCTTTCAGGCACAATTCCTGATCCCCATGGCTATTTCTGTGGCCTATGGGGTAATGTTTGGTACCCTGATGATCCTGCTGTTTTTTCCCACATTTATACTGGTTTTCAACGATATCAAGCTGTATTTAAAATGGGCTTTTATGAATGGAAAGAAATACCTGGATCCGGAAACAGAAATTTATAAGCCAAGCCACGAAGAGGTAGAGCCTGCCCTGATGGAAAGAAAGCGGTTGCAGGGATTTTAATTTATAAGTTTACTTACTAGTCAGAATTTCATATTGAACTACAAACAGATGTTTTGTGATCTGAAAAAAATTATCTTTTCTACTTTTTGTCTTTGTTCGCTGGTGGGCTTTCATGCGCGTGCCCAGGAAACAGAAGAAATTTCATTGGCAGAAGCCATCCGGATTGGGCTGGCCAATAATTTTGATATCCAGATCAGCCAATTGAATACCGAAATTGACGAAAACAACAATACCTGGGGACAGGCCGGCCGGTATCCTACAATTAATCTGAATGTTTCCCAGAATAATGGTTTCAGGGATGTGACCAATCCGGCCAGTTTTTTACAGGGACTTTCCATTTCCAATGATGTTTCTCCTTCTATTACCGTAAACTGGACAATTTTCAATGGATTCGCCGTATCTATCAACCGGAAAAGATTACAGTTGCTGCAGGAACAAAGTTTTGGTAATGCCGCGATCGTGGTAGAAAATACCATTCAGGCGATTGTGCTGGCTTATTACAATGCTTTGATGGAGAAGGAACGGTTGTCGGTGTTGGGAAAAGTGCTCACCCTTTCCCGCGACCGCTATAGGTATGCCGAACTGAAAGGGGAACTGGGCAGTGCCGTAACCTTCGATATTTTACAGGAAAAAAACGCATATCTCACCGATTCTTCCGGCTTTGTTACCCAGGAAGTAAACTATCAGAATGCCAAAAGAAACCTCAACCTTTTATTGGGTGAGGATTTGTCCAGGCGATATGAAATGATTGACAGCCTTGCGGTAGCGCCTTCCAGTTACAGGCTTGAAGATTTGTATGAAAAAATGGTGGCCAACAATTCTAACCTAAAAAACCAGTACCTCAATCAGCAGATTTTTATGCAGGAAACCCGGTTAGCGAAAACCGAATTATTTCCCCGGTTAGACCTGGGGCTGGGAGCTTCTTATAATATTGGCCGACAAGATTTATCCAATGCCGAACTTTCCCGCCCCCTGGATGATCCGATTACGAGTGCTAAAACCCTGAATTATTTTGCCAATTTCACCTTAAGTTATACCCTTTTTGATGGTGGTAGAATCAAGCGGACCATTGAAAACGCGTATGTGAGAGAAGAAATATCAGCGGTGGAAACCGAGCAATTGAAAGCCTCGCTGGAGAATGAACTGGTTTCGGTGTACGATTTGTACAATGCCCGCAAGAAACTGCTGGATATATCGGCGCTGAACCTGGCTACTGGCGAGCTGAACCTGTCGTTGGCCGAAGATCGCTATAAAAACGGTACCATCAATTCATTCGATTACCGTACCATACAGATCAATTACCTTAACATCGCCCTGGATAATTTGCAGGCAAAGTACAACCTGATTGAGTCTGAAACAGACCTCACCCGGTTAACCGGTGGCATTGTGGACGATTATGACAGTAACTAATGCTAATTTGTAGCTTCAACAAAACTATTTGCTGATTTTTTGATTTTCGCTAAATACTTCAACATTTTTAAGACCTTGCGGTTATTGGTTGTATTACTAACAAATTTTGTCCTGTTATCTTTGCGATGAACAAGCTGCTTTCTACTAATAAAAAGAACTTTGACATTGGCATTCTAATTATAAGAATTGGGGTGGGTACAATGTTTATCGTGCATGGTGCCCCGAAAATTTTTGGCGGCCCCGACTATTGGAAAATGATAGGTGAGGCCATGGCCAATCTGGGGATACACTTCGCCCCGGTTATTTGGGGTTTTATGGCTGGTTTTTCCGAATTCTTTGGCGGCATTTGCCTGATATTGGGATTGTTTACCACACCGGCCTGTTTTTTTCTGATCTCAACCATGATGGTAGCCAGTACGACCCATTTTGCTAATGGCGAAGGCATTAATGGTGCATCGCATGCCATTGAAGCCGCGGTCCTTTTCTTTGGAATTATTTTTACAGGACCCGGGAAGTACAGTTTAGACCATCAGTTTTTCAGATAATATTTTAATTAAATAACTTTTAGTGTAAATTCGTTAACGTTTTCTCATATACCTTGAGAATTTGCTGTAAATCGAATTAGTTCAGGCTGGTAATGGATATGTGCTTGTTTTTATAACCAGTTACAAATTGTTGATAAGTTTACCTAACCAAAAAACTGCTTCTGATTTATGATGTTGCCTAAATCCTGCTATTACTTTTTCATTTTATCCTTTTTTTTCGCCTGTAATACGCAATCAGATTCTTTCAATCAGTTTATTCAAAGTTCTGCCGTTAAACACTTCAGCCTGCATATTAAAAATGGGGAAATAATTGATGGCAGCGGGCAGCCTGGTTTTCAGTCTGATTTGTTAATCCAAAACGATAAAATTGTTTATATAGGGAAGGTAGATACTGCGGCAATCGCGGTTGACCAAACCATTGACGCTGCGGGAAAAGTAGTTACGCCCGGATTTATCGATATACACTCCCACGGTGATCCGTTGGAAACACCGGATTTTCAGAACTTTTTGGCCATGGGCGTCACCACCATTTCCCTGGGAAAAGATGGTTTCAGCCCCAGCTTTGAGAATATTGGTGCATGGATGCAACGAGTAACCGATACCGTGCCAGGGGTTAATGTGGCATTATTTGTTGGTCATAGTACCCTGCGAACGCTTACCGGTGTGAATTATAATCCGCAACCCACTCCTGAAATGCTGGAAGAAATGGGTGATTTGTTGCGGCGGCAACTGGACGCGGGTTGTTTCGGTATGACCACCGGCCTTGAATATATTCCGGGAATGTATGCCGCTGAGGAGGAACTGGTATACCTGGCAAAAATCGTGGGAAAAGCTGGTAAAATTATCACCAGCCACATGCGTAATGAGGATGACAATGCCATTGAACGGTCAATAGAAGAATTATTAAAACAAGGGCAATATTGCCCGGTAAATGTGTCACACCTGAAAGTGGTGTATGGAAAAGGGCAGGAAAGAGCCGAAGAAATATTGCGGGTGCTGGGCAATGCCAGAGCGAAAGGTATCAAAGTTACTGCCGATATGTATCCGTATACAGCCAGTTATACGGGCATTGGTATTCTATTTCCTGATTGGGCCAAAGCGCCCAACGATTATGGGGAAGTTGTAAAGAATAAGCGTAAAGCGTTGGCTGATTTTCTTTTCAAAAAAGTAAATGCCAGAAACGGACCGGAGGCTACTTTGCTGGGTACCGCGCCATTTTCCGGTAAAACCCTGGCCGAAATAGCAAAAGAACTCAATAAATCTTTTGTGGATGTGTTGATTGATGATATTGGTCCTAATGGGGCTTCAGGCGCTTATTTTGTAATGGATGAAGACTTGCAGAACCGTATCCTTCAGGATTCCTCAGTAATGGTGTCTTCGGATGGAAGTCCTACTTCCAGGCACCCGAGAGGATACGGTACTTTCGCGGAAATTATTGAGACTTATGTAAACCAGAAGCAGTTGTTATCGCTGGAAGCAGCCATAAGAAAAATGACCTCATTGCCTGCCCAAACCATGCGTCTGGAACATCGCGGTGTGTTGCTCAAAGATAAAAAAGCCGATGTACTGGTTTTTGATCCTAATCGGGTAAAAGCAAAAGCTACTTATGAAAATCCCTTTCAACTGGCTGAAGGATTTGATGTGGTTATTGTAAATGGACAGATAAGTTTGAAAAACGGTAAATTTTCGGCGCGGCGCCATGGCCAAATGCTGAAAGCTGCCGCACACAACGCAGGTACGCTGACATCGCGATAAACTCACCTTTTATGATTTCAACAAAAAAATATATTAAAAATAAAACAGGTCTTATACTGATCTTTATGCTCTGTTTACTTCGCTCAGATAAAAGGCAAAAGAGAGTCTGAAGTTAAAAAAGAAGGCCACAGAATTTCCGGGCCTTCTTGAGGAAATGGAAAATTGTAAATCAAATTCTGTTCGTTCAGAATTTTTTGATGTTGTTTCTTCGGCGGTTTTCTGTATGTAGTTGGGCATTGCCAGTATAATCCACAGCGGCGGCAGCGCCCACTTCAACATTCAACTCTTCATTGGCCCTTACTCTTGCTTTTGATACGCCTGAGCAATCTAACTCAACCCTATTGGCTTCACATTCATCAGACTCCAGCCTTGATGCTCCCGACAGTTCGGCTTCCAGTTCATCAACAGCCCCCGTCATCCGGAGCCTTGCGGCTCCGGAAAGGTCGGCCACCACTTGTCTCATTTGTAATCCAAGGGTTGCTTTAGCAGCCCCCGATAATTTAATTTCCAGCTCATCGCCACTGAATTCGCTGATATTTGTTTCTGTACCTCCATGCAGGGTGATGCCTTTCAGCGTGGGCAGGGCAATTACTACTTCTAACGGATCGCGGTCCATTCTATCGATAAAATTCTGGTCTTCGTAGTTGAGGTTCAGGGTAGCGGCGCTTACAATTGTTTCTACCTCTTCCACATATTCTTCCGGTCCGGAAACAGATACCGCAAAGCTGTCGGACTGTACAATGGTTACCTTAAAATCATCCCCGATATCAATTCTGTCGAAATCACTTACCACATAGGTTTTGGTGTATTCTCCCGATGCATGATTGCTTTTGAATTGATTGTCCAGGTTTTCCCGCTGCGGGCAGGTAAGGCATCGCAGGCCTTCGGTGGTGAACGCAAACTGATTCCCTTGCAGGTCTGAAGTGGAGATTCCCATACTGTACAATGGATTCCGCAGTATTCTTCTCAAACTTCTGTCTATCATAAAGGGTTGTCCGTAGGGCACATACAAATTCATATCCAGTTCCTGAATCCTGAATTTAGCATTATCTTTAAATTTCAGGGTAGAAGGAAAAGTGAGGATAGAATCAGTAAGCGTAACCGGATAATCCACCATTTGCGCATGTTCAGTCGCCTGTGCCCGGCTGCTCCCCCTGGCCCTGAACACCTTTTCCAATCGAAATACCGAATCTTCGGTTCCCCGGATTCTCAATTCAGTTTCATCGTAATCGTTGCCCACATCACTTAATGTCAGAATCGCTGTTTTTTTGCCCAAATCAAAGGTTTCATCGGTAGTATAACTGCCCGATTCCTTGAATTCCATCACTACCGGTGGTACGGTAAAACTTAAAACAGCCACACTGATGAACCATATTCCCAACGCTGACCAGCCAATGGCAGGATTTATAATTTTCCGGTTTATAATAAGAGCCACTCCAGAAAGCAGAAGTGCCAGGGCGGGAATCGCTAACACAGTTATGGCGGCAATCAGACCCAAACCTGGTAAACTGTTTTTAACTAGTTCTACAGGAATATCGCTGTGGAAAGTATGCAGGTCACCAGAAAACGCACCCAACAGCACACCGGCAGCTACGATCATAAAAAACAGTATGGCCAGTCCTATAAAGAAGACAATCAACCCTGCGATAATCCGGGCTACCTGTGCCAGAAATACCAGGAATGGCCCGGCAACTTTACCTAATCCGTTAAAAATTTGTGCTATCAGGCGAAAAGGAAACAGTAAAACCTTTACACCAGGGGATTCTTCCTCATTTTCGTTTACGTTGAGGTTTTTTTTTACGGTAGTTTCTATATTAGCCAGCGTAACCGGTTCGCCCTGCATCTGCATTTTTTCAGTAAGCGTAATCGCCTCCGGAGTAATAATCCAGAGGACGATATACGCTAAAATTCCAAGGCCACCGAAGAAAATGCTGATTACAAACAAGATGCGAATCAGGGTAGTATCGGTTCCGAAATAGGCGGCAATACCACCGGCTACACCACCAATTACGCGGTCGTCCGGATTTCTGTATAATTTTTTAATTTTCTCATCCCAGGGCAGGTCGCTCCGACCAGGAATTACGATCCAGCAGATGATATAGGTAAAAAAGGTAATGGTGCCCGCCGAAACGAATATATCAGAAAATAGTAAGGCCAGCAATATCAGGCGAATCCAAAGCGGATCAGTGTTGAAATAATAGGCCAGACCAGCCGCTACACCCCCTAGTATTTTTCTTTTAGTATCGCGAACCAGTTTTTTTGGTTCGGCAGTTTCATACGCTGTGTAGGTTTTTCTTTCGCGGTTATGCTGCCGGTATTCCTGCTCGGTTTCCTCAGCTTCCGCGGCCGCGAAATCCTCAATGCTGCCCATGTTGGCCATTACGGCTTCCACATCTTCCAGGGTAATTACCTCTTTGGTTGGGCTAAGTTTAGTGAGAAATACTTCAGCGATCCGGTTCTCGATATCGTCTACAATTTCTTTGCTGTCTTCGTAACTAGCAAAGTATCGCGTAATAGCTTCCAGATATGTTTTTAGTTTTTCGTAGCCGTCTTCTTCAACATGAAAAATAATGCCACTTATATTGATACTTATATTCTTTTTCATGACAGACTTATTTATGCTTAATGTCTTGGTTCGAGGTTATTTTGTTGGTAGAATTGACAAGCTCATGCCAGGTTTGCCGGAGTTCTTCCAGAAAAGATATGCCCGTGTCAGTGAGTTTGTAGTATTTCCGGGGCGGTCCGGAATTGGACTCTTCCCAGCGGTAATCTACCAGCCCCGCTTTTCGTAACCGGGTTAATAAAGGATAGAGCGTACCTTCCACCACCATAATTTTGGCAGCGGTAAGTTCCTCCAGCATGTCCGAAGCATATACTTCCCCGCGGGATATAATATGCAGGATACAGAATTCAAGAATTCCCTTTCGCATCTGTACCTGTGTGTTCTCTATTTTCATGTGGGCATAGATTTAATAAATTATGAAGCAAATGTATCACTTAGTACTATGTTATACAAGGTATTCGGTTATTTTGTTGTCTGTTCTTGAAAAAATTTAGAAATAAAATTGAAAAAGTTACCGGATCAGCCGTAATGAGGCCTAATTGGGCTGTATGAAGCTATTATTCAAAAAATATAATTGAAGAGAACTGACCATTTTCAGAAGTGCCGCTTAGCGATTAGAGGAAAAATACGATAGCGTTGAAAAAAAAAGTTAGCCAAATTTACTTTCCAGTCCGCGAAACAAATGGAAAAATTTGGTTGCAACTATTAGGTTATTACAGTGTGGAATACATAATTTGATAAGCGCGCTTTCTCTGACAGAATGCTTAAGCTGATTTATTTTTCATCATCTTCGGTCGCCTGCCTGTTTTTTAACACATCGCAGGCCACATACAACGCTTCCCGCATAGAGCTTTCTTCCGCCAGGTTTTTGCCGGCAATATCATAAGCAGTCCCATGGTCGGGCGAAGTTCGTACAATGGGTAGCCCGGCTGTAAAATTTACTCCCTGGTCAAAGGCTAATGTTTTAAACGGGATTAAGCCCTGATCGTGGTACATGGCCAGAATGCCATTAAATTTGCTGTAGGTGGCAGTCCCGAAAAATCCATCAGATGGAAATGGGCCAAAAACCAGTTTACCTTCTTTCTTAAATTCTTCAATTACCGGGATAATAATTTCCTGTTCTTCTTTCCCCAGTAAACCTTCCTCACCCGCATGTGGATTTAGTCCTAATACAGCGATACTGGGTTTTATTTTCCCAAAATCCCGTTTCAATGACGTTTCCAGCAAATTGATTTTACGCCGGATTTTTTCCTTTGTAAGTTGTTTGCTTACCTCATTTAAGGGAATATGACCGGTAACCACCCCCACCCGAAGTTCATCTTTTACCAGCAGCATCAGGCTGTCCCGCGCTTCAAAAGTTTCGGTAAAAAATTCGGTATGACCCGGATAAGTAAAATCTTCGCTCTGAATATTATGTTTATTAATGGGAGCCGTTACAATAGC
Source organism: Cyclobacteriaceae bacterium (assembly GCA_041745535.1). GTDB lineage: Bacteria > Bacteroidota > Bacteroidia > Cytophagales > Cyclobacteriaceae > JBGTIS01. Next base: position 109,208 of record JBGTIS010000261.1, read on the forward strand.
ATCCAAGTATCCTTTCTTCAGTGCGGTGGTGCCATCTTTTAAGGCCTGCCAGGCCGCATAGCCGCCTTCAGGCGTAACTTTGCCAGGTAAAATATCCATGTGCTTCTCCCAGCAATTGTACACGTTTACCTTGCCGTAAGCCACACTTTGCAGGTTGTTGATGGTAATATAGTTAAAACTTTCTGTGACCATCAGTTTCCGGTAAAACGAGAGCACCTTGGCCGAACCAAATATAACCGGCGTAAAGAACTTCATAATTCTTTTGTCGGAAAGGGCTTTTATTACCACTTCCGGGCCAATTCCGTTGATATCGCCCAGGGTAATTCCAATTACCGGTAATTCATTATTTTTACTTTTTGACTTAATATAAGGATGCTGCGTGGTTTCAGCAGTTGTTACTTTATTCATGTTGATTAATCAGATTTTTAAAAAATTGATAGAGAATGCGTACGCCAGCACCTGTTCCGTTTTTTCCCTTATAATGACTGGGAGCAGATAAAAATGCCGATCCGGCAATATCCAGATGAATCCAGGGATAACCAGTAAAATGTTGCAGAAAAATACCGGCTGTAATGGCACCGGCATCTCTGCCACCCACATTTTTTAAATCCGCGATTTCCGAATTCAGGTATTCTTTGTATTCATCCCACAAAGGAAATTCTACCAGTCTTTCATATACATCATTTCCTGCCGTTTTCAAAGCATTTTTAATGTCTTCAGCGGCAGTGCCCATCATTACCAGCCCTTCTTTACCAATCGCCATTACGGCAGCTCCGGTTAAGGTAGCCAGGTCAATTACCAGTTCTGGCTGGTATCTTTTGGCATAAGACAAGGCATCGGCCAGAATAAGTCTGCCTTCCGCATCGGTATTCAGCACTTCAACCGTAGTGCCATCGGCCATGGTAATTACATCGCCAGGTACCATGGCATTGCCTCCGGGGCGGTTATCGGTGGCAGGAATCAGTCCGATTACATACACAGGCAAACGGTTGCCCGCTATGGCTGACAAAGCGCCGGTTACGGCAGCACCACCGCCCATATCGCTTTTCATGGTATCCATGGAAGTAGTAGGCTTTAAGCTCAGTCCGCCGGTGTCGTACGTAACACCCTTGCCAACCAGCACATACGGGCGTTCATTGATCGCGTTTTCCGGCTTGTATTCTAAAACGTTAAAAGTTGGCGGATCGATACTGCCTGCGTTCACGGCCAGCAGGCCCCCCATTTTCAGGGCCTTAATTTTATCTTTTTCCAGCACTTCTACCCCAAACCCGGATTTTACACCGGTTTCTCGGATAACTTTGCTCAGGTGTTCGGCATTCAGACTGATAACCGGTTCATTCACCAGGTCGCGTGCCAGAAAGGTGCCTGCCACAATGTGCTCCAGTTCCTCTACATCCTTTGCGGTAATCTGGTTATGAAATATCCCGAGGTCTTGGAATACATACGGATTATCGTCAGGTTTTTTATACTTCAAAAACTGATATTGCGAAAGCAGAAAACCTTCACAAAATGCCAGAAACGGGTTGCTTTCTACCGAATTACCAGTGACTTGCAGATGCGTTACTTTCTCAGCCTTGATGAGGCTGGCCAGTTGGTAACCTTTTCGCCGGTAATCTTCCTGCCGCGCGAAACCCGACTTACCGGAAGGCGCGATAAAAAAGACATGGCGGCTGTATTTATTAATAGTAATAATTTCCTGGTTATGCTTTACCTTTTCGTTTACATACTGCCATTCTTCTTCGCTACTGCAATAACTACTCGCGTCATCTGACGAGTTTAATAAAACCACAAGCGCTTTATTGTCGACAAGGGTTGAAAGGGTATGTAGAGAAAATCGCATATTAATTAACTAATTTTATGATATTTAAATCAAATTTATGTTTTAAGGGAGTAATGTCCCACAAAAGATGAATTAAATGTTTCTTTCATTTTACTAAACAAAGTACCAGGGTCTATTTGTTTAACGGGTAATGTATAATTCTTCGGGTAAAAAACCGGTAAAACCTAAAAAATTTCTGGGGCAGCACTTCCTTAAGGATAAGCTTATCGCCCATCAGATCGTAGCATCGCTCACTTTACATCAGGGATATGAAACTGTGCTGGAGATTGGCGCCGGCACGGGTGTGCTATCCGGTTTTCTGCTGGATAATCCGTCGTTTACAACCTGGTTGCTGGATGTAGATACAGACTCTATCCGGTATCTGAAGGAAAATTACCCTACCCAACAGGAGCGGATTTTATACGCCGATTTTTTGAAGATGGACCTGACCCCCTGGTTTAACGCGCGTGGATTCGCCATTATTGGCAACTTCCCTTATAATATTTCTTCTCAGATTTTTTTTAAAATCCTGGATGTGAAAGACCAGGTAAAGGAAATTGTGTGCATGTTACAAAAAGAGGTAGCGCAGCGGATTGCTTCTCCGCCAGGAAATAAAAACTATGGCATTCTGAGCGTGTTTTTACAGGCTTATTACGACATCGAATTTTTATTTACCGTGCCACCCGAAGTTTTTAATCCCCCGCCTAAAGTACATTCAGCCGTAATCAGGTTAAAGAGAAACGCGGTGGATCGGTTACCCTGTAACGAAACTCTTTTCAGGAAAGTGGTAAAACAAGGGTTCCAAAACAGGCGCAAAACCTTGCGCAATGCCCTTAATCCTCTAAATTTGCCACTAGTCATCCGGCAGCAGGAACTTCTGGATCGCCGGGCCGAACAACTCACAGTAGCGGATTTTGTAGCTTTAACCAACCAAATAGATTACCATGGAGGAACTGAGAGATAAACAGGCACAGGGAATGGAATTCGAGCTTTCTCAGGAATACCTGGACTGGGTGAAGGAGGCAATTGCCAACAAAAATGTAGAAGCGCTGAAGGAAAGTATGGAAGAAGCCAATCCGGCGGATATCCTCACGGTGCTGTATGAACTCAATACCGAAGAGTCGAAGTATATATTGTGGTTGCTGGACGAGCGAAAGGCTGCTGATATCATTATTGAAATTGAGGAAGAGGCGCAGGCGAAATTTCTGAAAACCTTTAAGCCTGAAGAAATAGCCGCGTTTATCGAGTACCTGGATTCTGATGATGGCGCGGATATCCTGAACCGGTTGCCCATCCAGATGCGGGAAGAGGTAATCCATCACCTGACCGATGAGGAAACTTCCAGAAACGTAAAGGACCTGATCCGCTACGAAGAAGATCGTGCCGGGGGATTAATGGCCAAAGAACTGGTAAAAGCAAAAGCCAGTTGGAGTATTGTGCAGTGTATTGAGGAAATCAGAAGGCAGGCTGAAAAAGTTGATAAAATTTATTCCGTGTATGTGGTCGACGACCAGGACCGGCTGTTGGGCCGTGTTTCTTTGAAGAGAATTATCCTGGCCAGCGATACCACAAAAATTGGTAATATTTACGACGAAGGCGTGGTTTCTGTGCCTACTGACATGGAGGAGGAAGAAATAGCTGAACTCATGAAGCGGTATGACCTGGAAGCCGTACCAGTGGTAGATGTAAGTGGCAGACTGGTGGGCCGCATTACCATTGATGATATTGTGGATGTGATTACAGAAAATGCTGAAGAAGAACGGCAGCTCATGGCGGGTATCTCCAAAGACATAGAGGAGCGGGGCGGCAGCATCTGGAGTTTGTCGCGTTCCCGATTGCCCTGGCTGATGATTGGTATGGCTGGGGGTATGCTGGGCGCTCATTTTATCGGATTTTTTGAAAAAGATATCGCGTTGTTACCCGCCATGGCTTTTTTTATTCCCCTGATTACCGCCACCGGGGGGAATGTAGGCATTCAGACTTCTTCCATTGTCGTGCAAAGCCTGGCCAATCCTTCCGTTTTTGAAGATAGCATACTGAAAAGATTGCTGAAAGTGCTTTTGGTTGCCTTAATTAACGGGCTGGCCCTTTCGCTGCTGGTGTTTAGCATTAATTTATTGATTGGAGAAAGTGTAAAACTGGCTGTGGTAGTGTCGGTAGCTTTATTCAGCGTGGTATTGCTGGCCTCCTTTATGGGAACCATTACGCCCCTTATTCTGGATAAGTTTGGTGTAAACCCCGCGGTAGCTGCCGGCCCTTTTATTACCACAGCCAATGACCTGTTGGGCCTGGCCGTTTACTTTGGTGTGGCCCATGCTTTATTTGGATTTTGAACATAACAATAATTTTAAACCTGGTTTGAAAACCCCTACAATGAAATTTAATTGCCTTATCGCAGATAAAACGCACGAAAGCATCCTGCCTTTATTAGCAAGTATTGGAATAAAAGGAGTATACCGTCCGGAAATAAAGCGCCCGGAAATATTACAACTTATCCCGGAATACGAAGGATTGATCATCCGAAGTAAAACCAAAGTAGATCAGGAACTGATTCAGCAGGCGAAAAAATTAAAGTTTGTAGGCAGGGCCGGTGCCGGCATTGACCAACTTGATGTGCAGGCGCTGGAAGCCAGGGGTATTCACATTGTTAACGCGCCGGAAGGCAACCGCGATGCCGTGGGCGAACACGCCGTAGGCATGCTGCTCTGTTTGTTTAATAAAATTCACATCGCCGACGCGCAGGTCAGGCAGAAGATCTGGGACCGGGAAGGCAATCGAGGCGAGGAACTCGCTGGAAAAACCGTGGGCATAATCGGGTATGGGAATATGGGGCGGGCATTTGCCAAAAGGCTGAAAGGTTTTGAGGTAACGGTACTGGCTTACGACAAATACAAAGATGATTACACCGATGAATATGCCAGTCAGGCTACCATGGCTGAACTATTCGCCCGGGCCGATATTTTAAGTTTGCATGTGCCATTGACCGATGAAACCCGCTTTATGGTAGATGTAAGTTACATGCAAAGTTTTAAAAAAAACATTTTTCTCCTGAATACGGCTCGTGGGGAGTTAATCAGAATGGAAACGCTGGTGGATTTACTTTCCAGCGGGAAGTTGAGAGGGGTGGCTACCGACGTCCTGGAAAATGAAAAGTTAAATGCCTATTCATCCACTGAAACCGCACAGCTTGAAAAATTAATCCAATCAGATCGCATAATTTTCACACCACATGTGGCAGGGTGGAGCTTCCAGTCGTACGAAAAAATCAACCGGGTTCTGGTAGAAAAGATCAAATCTTTAAACTTAACTTAGTTCCTGACAATGTTATTTTTCCAGCTTATAATACACCTTTATTCATTGGAAACGAAAGTATCTTGCATTTGGTAAATTACGCTGAATGTGAGATATAAAAGACTACTAGAGATTATCAAAGCTATTCCTGAAAAACCAATCCTAACCGCTTTTCTGGTGTTGGTGGGGTTGGCTATCATTATATTATCTCTTAGTTTTAAGTATTACACTGAAGATTACTACAACTTTGTAGGGCAGGTATTGGCCGAAGCACATGGAATGCTTTTCGATATTGCCGTTATCGGTATTCTGATTTACTGGCTGAATGAGAATGGGGAAAAGCGGCTGCGGATCAATATGTACAAAGATGAGATTGACGATTTCCGGTTGTGGGAATCAGAAGAAGCGGCTTTTCGTACAGTGGGTAATATCAAACGATTGAACCGGCATAATATTACCAGCATAAATCTGGTGAACTGCTACCTGGCAAAAACCAACCTGAGCTATGTAAATCTTTCTCAATCTAATCTGAATTCGGCTAACATTACCCATTCTAATCTGGTGCAATGCAACCTGGAAAATGCCAGGATGAACCGTACTTCCTTTGAAAACTCAAATCTGAACCAGGCTTATATGCAAAAAGCCTATGCCAGTGGTACCAGCTTCAAAGATGCTTATATGATTAAGGTGAATCTGGAAAACGCGTTTCTGATCAAAGCTAACTTCGAAAATGCTTTTTTAATGGAAGCCAACCTGAATGGCGCTAACCTTACCGGCGCCAACTTTGAAAACGCCAATTTATACAAAGCTGATTTCCGCAATGCGGTGGGGTTGGTGGCAGAACAACTGGCCAATGTGAAAACCCTCCACATGGCCCAGTTCGACGATGCCATTATGGCAGAAATCAAGCAAAAATATGAATCCCTTCTAATACCATAAAATCCTGATTATTTTTTTCTGAATATCAGGGTAACAGGCACACCCTCAAAGTCAAAATGCTTCCTTATTTTATTTTCCAGAAAGCGCTTATAAGGCACCTTGATGTACTGAGGAAGGTTGCAGAAAAACGCGAAAGTTGGCGTGTAAATCGGCAGTTGGGTGATGTATTTAATTTTAATGTACTTGCCTTTAACAGCCGGCGGCGGATAATGCTCAATTTCCGGTAAAAGCTTATCGTTCAGGGCTGAAGTGCTTACTTTTTGTCTGCGGCTTTCATGAATTTTAACCGCGGTTTCAATGGCCTGAAACACCCGTTGCTTGGTAATCATGGAGGTAAACAGTACAGGCACAAAATCAGAAGGGGCCAATCGTTCGTAAATGTCCTTTTTAAAAGCTTCCGATGTTTTGCTGTCTTTTTCAATCAGGTCCCACTTATTGGCCATTATCAGGATTCCTTTTTTATAACGGATCGCCAGGCTAATCAGGTTTACATCCTGAGCTTCAATACCCCGGGTAGCATCCAGCATCACAATACACACATCAGCATCCTGTAAAGCCTGTAAACTGCGTAACACAGAATAGAATTCAATGTTATCGGTGACTTTGGATTTTTTACGTACTCCGGCGGTATCCACCAGAATAAAATCTTTATCAAATAAGTTGTACCGGGTGTTAATGGCGTCGCGGGTAGTGCCGGCAATATCGGTTACAATGCTGCGTTCCTGCCTGAGGAGGATATTCACGAACGAGGACTTGCCCACATTAGGCCGGCCTACGATGGCGATTCTGGGCACACCTTCTTCCGGATTTTCCTGGTCATCCGTCTGAAACTCTTTGACCACCGCATCTAACAACTCACCGGTTTGTGAACCATTGGCGGAACATACGGGATAGAGCTCACCCAGGCCCAGCTTATAAAATTCGCTGGCCATGTACATTCTTTCCGCATTGTCGGCTTTGTTGGCCACAATAAATACTGGTTTGGAAACACGGCGGATGATTTGGGCAAAACTTTCATCCAGGTCGGTAATGCCGGTTTCACAGTCTACCATAAACAGGATAACCGAAGCTTCTTCAATGGCCAGCAACACCTGGTTTCGGATCGATTCTTCAAAAATATCTTCTGAGCCGGCCACATAGCCGCCCGTATCTACTACGGTAAAGTGTTTCCCCGACCATTCAGCATAGCCATAATGGCGGTCGCGGGTAACGCCGCTCACATCATCCATAATCGCCTGCCTCTGTTCTACCAACCGGTTGAATAAGGTAGATTTTCCTACATTAGGCCTTCCCACTATTGCTACAATGTTTGCCATTACTTACCAGATAAAATTTAATTGTTTGCTTGTAATAATTTAATAACCAAAACGGTTGAGTTGTGTTCTTTTTTTGCGCCAGTCGAGAGCCACTTTTACAAATTGTTCCAGAAACACCTGTTTGCCAAAAAACGCTTCCAGATCTGCCCTGGCCTGTATCCCCACCTTCTTCAGGGCGCTTCCCCCTTTGCCAATCAGGATGCCTGTCTGGGGGTGGCGTTCCACATATATTTCACAACGCACCCGAATCAGTTTTTCCTCTTCCACAAAATCGGTGATCACAACCTCACTACTGTACGGAATTTCCTGTTTATAGTTCAGAAAAATCTTTTCCCTGATAATTTCTGAAGCGAAGAACTTTTCAGGCCGGTCGGTAATATCTTCTTTCGGATAAAAAGGCGGATGTTCCGGAATAAAACGCATGATAGTTTCAAAAAGCACATTGATGTTCAACTCTTCCAGGGCGGAAACCATAATATATTGGTCAGCCTTAACAATTTCCTTCCAGTACGCCATTTTATCGGTTGCCTGCGAGCCTTTTGCCAGGTCTGTTTTATTCATTACCAGAATTACCGGTACGGATGAACGATTGAGTTTTTCAATAAAATCATCCTCTTCATATTTCTCTGCCAGGTCGGTTACAAACAGAATGACATCGGCATCTTCCAGCGCAGCCTGTACATAACCCATCATAGAAGCGTGCAAATCGTATTTGGGTTTGATAATGCCCGGGGTATCGGAATAAACAAGCTGGAAGTGCTCACCACTCAGGATACCAAAAATGCGGTGCCGGGTTGTTTGCGCTTTTGAGGTAATAATAGAAAGCTTTTGCCCAACCAGGGCATTCATCAGGGTAGATTTCCCCACGTTGGGTTTACCGACAATGCTAATAAATCCGGCTTTATGTGTTGGGGCAGTTTGCATAATGAATAATTTCCGCAAAGGTACTTTAAATTTTATAATATGTACAAGCAGGTACTAACGGAGATCCTGGCAGTTTACACTATGGGTACTGGAAAGCGAATTTCTTCTTACGATCAGAAAGGCCACAATGGTGGTGTCTGCTGGAATAATTTATTTGGGCGAACAACCCGTCCGCCATTTCTTTTTAGCGGAATAAATGTTAAATTATTACCTTTGTTATACCACCTTCAGTAAAACTATGAAAAGCAGCATTTTTTTGATCTCAATGTTGTGTTGTGGGGCATGTTCCTCCTTCCTGGTGCCACTCACCTACAACTTCCAAAACGACAACAATACCTCTTTACTCAGTGAATACGACAGCGTAACCGTGATAGCCCAGAATATTGAAATGAAAGGAGGCTACCTGGTTTTTGATGTGGAAGTCAACAACCGGTCTGACCAACCCATCGAAGTAATTCCCGAACACATGTGTTATTATGCCTCTCCGGCTGAATTCCGTACGGTAGACAGTACAGAAGACGTATATGCGGCTACGCTGTATTATCAGAACGAATTCAATTACAAAGAAAACGCGATGCGGCCCAAAGAGGTAGCCGCCTTTTTTAAAGACCGGTTTAATGCCAAACAAGGTGTGGGTATTGCTTTATTGCTGGTAGGTGCCGGACTGGTGATTCATGATGTGGCGAAAGATGTGGAGGATGCCGGTAAAACCGAATGGACAGCAGCAGACGCGAAAAAAGCATACAAAAGAGATGTGTTAACCGCCTCGAGCCTGACCGCTATTGATGTGGCCAATGAAAGTCTGGCCGCTGCCGCTTACAAAGATGATATGGAGTCGCGATTTCTACCCGATGAGCTGTTTCCGCAAACTACCCTGGCCCCGGGGAATTCTTTCAGAGGAAAGGTTTTTTTCCGAAAAAAAGAGAACAAACCCTATTACCGCCTGGTAATACCCATTGGCAATACCGATTACTTTTTCGATTTCAGAAAACCCATCTCAGAAGAAAAGTTAATATTAAAAGGGTTGCGAAGAAATTAATGTGGAAGATTGAAGTTCGAAGACCGAAGCCTGGAGTCCGAAGAGGAAAGACCAACTCCCGACTCCCCCTTCCCACTTTTTTTTAATTATACTTCAGATATACTTGATAAATTAAAATCAAGCCCATAGTTTTGCGGAACAATAAATCGCGGGGTAGAGCAGTTGGTAGCTCGTCGGGCTCATAACCCGGAGGTCACAGGTTCGAGTCCTGTCCCCGCTACTACCAAACCTCATAAGTTGTTGATATCCAGCAATTTGTGAGGTTTTTTCATTTCTAGGGGACACCATAGGGGACACTTATCTTAGATTTCCTAAAATTGGACTATTTTTTTATCAAAGACCTTCAAGTCACAAACTCCTATATTATTGCTCCCTTTTTTACCAAAAGTTTTTAATGGAACATTCTTAGAACAGGAATATTTACTTACATTCTATAAGTTAAACTGGTTTTAACTTATGTAAAAAACTTGACGTATTTATTGATAATCTTTTAAAATTAATGCTAATTTACTTTTCTAAAAATTTTATGGCATTAAGTTGAATCAATAATAAGGGCCTGAATAATTAAATGAATATTTTTTAAGGACATTAAAAATTTATGCAAATATGAAGGTAGAGATTTCTGTATCAGAAAATACCCTTGGTGAAAACGGAATTTCTTTTACCGGAGATAATAATGAGGAATTATACTTTATTCCTTTCCGACAAATATTAGGAATTGAAACTAATTATAAAGTAACCCCAGATAGTGAAATTATTGGAGATGTTCTATTGCGAGTAATTCGGCTGGCGGCATCTTATTCATGGGCAACTGAAGAAATCCTTATTGAGTTACTAAGGTTAATTCATAATTATAAACCTGATTTGAAAGACGATATTCTCGCTGATACTTTTATAGCTGTTTCACGAATAAAAGGAATTAATTTGTTAGCTATTGAATTTGAAAAACAGAATCCAATTCAAAATTATGAAGGTACAGAAATTGCCAATCGAACAGAATGGCGAAAAAAATTCTTTGAATATTTAAAAACAAAAAGATAAAAGTGACAAAGATTATAACTGATATATTTCTAATTTATGGATAATTATGAATAAGAAATTGGATCACTCAAATGAAATATTTAATGAAGCAACACTAAAGATATTTATTTCTGCTATTTTCTCTCAAGTACCAGTTTTGGGTACAATTCTCAATGAGATAATGTTCGATATGCCTGGTAGAGTTAAAATGATGAGATTGGAATCGTTTGTAGAGGAACTTAAAAATAGCATAAATCAATTAAAACTTGATTCAGGTCATGAATATTTTAAATCAGAGGATTTTTATGATCTAACTTATAATTTAATTGATAAAGTAATTAAGACAAAGTGCAAACAAAAACATCAAATACTATCTAGAATTTATGTGAATTCAATTAATCGTGAGATCGATTTTGAATCAGATTTAGAAACAATATATCTAGGTTATACAATTGAACTTAAACCAGTTCAGCTTCAACTTCTGATACTAATTAATAGGATAGAAAGTGAATTAGTAGAAATTGGAGGATTTTCTGAATTTTATGAGCTATTAAATACAAACTATGGATTTCAAGATATTGAAAAATATGAATTTAAACTGCATATAAACAA
>JBGTIS010000262.1:0-21533 GCA_041745535.1 Cyclobacteriaceae bacterium
AAGCTTTGTCACATCAGAATTTACATTTATACTATTTAAATAATTACCGCTAAACTTAACAAACTACTACTTGCCTGCAGTCCTGCTTTATTTAGGGCATCCTGATTAATCTTAAATCTTAATTTCGATCCATCAATAAAAAAACTCACTGTTGCGCCTTCCGATGCCAAATCGTCTTCTGATACGATCAGCACATTACCGTTATTAATTGTACTGATCACATTTTCCAAATCTCTGGATTTTGATTTGGGAAGATATAAGATGTGGCATTGGCCAACTTCGGCCACAATGCTAATATTTTTAATTTCTATTGGATTGTTATTTACTAATTTACCCTTCAGGTTCTCACTTAATTCATTGGCAATGGCCCTTTCGCCCAACACTCCAATAACAAAACTTCCGTCTTTATCCTGCCAGTTTATATATTTAGTGAAGTTGTACATATAAATAGCTTCCAGTTTTCGAGTGGAAATCTGAGCACTACTTTCTAGAATAAACAGGAAAAAGAAAATTCCTACTAATAAAATAATTCGCTTTAATACGATACTTGGAGTAAGCTTTATTCTAATTTGTCTATTGTGATACATACTACATACAATTTATTCTGACTGATCAAACCGATGTATCAAAAATAGATGCTAATAAAATATTAAGCTGATGTGGTTAAGGAATTACCGTACGTATGTAATTTTTGTAAATAATAAATGAACTTTGAGAAATTTTGAAAGACTGAAATTACCTTTTTTATTCAAAAATAGTCTGCTTGCATACTAGATTAATTATTTGCTATCTTTACAGCTAACAGTTAATTAAATAAAGTAGTAGCGGTTTAACTAATATTTAAGGCTTTAGACTGAGAAGAAATAAAAAGCCTTCCCAATTATGGAAAGGCTGTGGTGATGAGTGGGCTCGAACCACCGACTCACGGATTTTCAGTCCGATGCTCTACCAGCTGAGCTACATCACCTTAAAATGAGGGTACAAAAGTAGATAATTTTTGTTGTCCGCAAAATTTTTCGTTACAAAATCATTGAAAAAATACATCTTTTTAATTCAGTCAGGAATATGGAGTACATTTCGCAGGTCATGTTTATAGTGGTTTTAGGAATAGCCACTTATTTTTTAATTAACAGAATTAAACGGATTAAGGAAAACATTTCTTTAGGAAAAGACATTCACAGAAGTGATCGCCCTTCTGAACGATGGAAAACCATGCTATTGGTTGCTTTTGGGCAGAAAAAAATGTTTAAACGACCTTTTCCGGCTTTTATGCATTTGTTGATTTATATCGGGTTTATCGTAATTAACCTGGAGGTTTTAGAATTTATAATTGATGGACTATTTGGCTCTCATAGGATATTTGCCCCTTATTTAGGCGGGTTATATACCGTAGCCATCAATATTTTTGAATTCCTGGCTGTGAGTGTAATTATAGCCTGCATCGTTTTCTTAATAAGAAGAAATATAGGTAAGTTGAAAAGATTTTCCGGCGAGGAGATGACATCATGGCCTAAATTGGATGCTAATATTATTTTATTAGTAGAAATCGTATTGATGCTGGCCATCTTGACTATGAACGCTACCGACCATATATTACAAAGCAGAGAAGCCACCGGATATACGCAGGCAGGCGCTTTTATCTTTAGTGCCCCGTTTTTACCACTCTTTCAAAATTTAGATACCAATACACTGATAATTATTGAAAGAACAGCCTGGTGGTTTCATATTATTGGCATACTGGGTTTTGCGGTTTATATTACCTACTCCAAACACCTGCACATTTTTATGGCTTTTCCAAATACTTACTATTCAAAACTGGAGCCCAGAGGACAGATGATGAATATGCCGGAAGTTACTAAGGAAGTACAAATTATGCTCGGATTACCAACCGAAGGGGGTGATAACCCACCTCAGGAAATAGCCCGGTTTGGCGCAAAAGATGTAACAGACTTAACCTGGAAGGATTTAATGAGTGCGTATACCTGTACAGAATGTGGCCGGTGTACTTCTGAATGTCCAGCTCACATAACAGGCAAAAAACTTTCGCCACGAAAAATAATGATGGACGTACGCGACAGAGTTGAAGAGATAGGAAATTATCAGGGCAAGGGAAACAAAGAAATTGAGGAGGAGAAAACATTGCTGGACAACTACATTACCCGCGAAGAGTTAAATGCCTGTACCACCTGTAATGCCTGCACAGAAGCCTGCCCGGTAAATATTGATCCGGTTTCTATCATTTTACAAATGAGAAGATACATTGCGATGGAAGAAGCTGCCTCACCTACCTCCTGGAATAATATCTTTTCTAATATAGAAACCAGTTTTTCCCCCTGGAAATTCTCTCCCTCCGACCGTTTTAACTGGGCCAATGAGCTAAAACTGAAGGAGAAAAAGAAAAGCAATGAATTATAGGTAAACCCAACTAATTAAAATACTAAACGATGAGTGAAGAAATTAAAATACCTACCATGGCAGATATGGCGACCAGTGGTGAAACGCCAGAGGTTTTATTTTGGGTAGGTTGTGCTGGTTCGTATGACGATCGTTATAAAAATGTAACCAAAGCATTTACCAAAATATTAGCGCATATGGGAATTAAGTTCGCGGTTTTGGGGCAGGAAGAAACCTGTACGGGCGATCCGGCCCGGCGCGCGGGGAATGAATTTTTATTTCAAATGCAGGCAGTAGCTAATATTCAGATACTAAATGGATATAACATAAAAAAAATTGTAACGGCTTGCCCACATTGCTTTAATACAATCAAAAATGAATATCCTGAATTTGGAGGAAGCTACGAGGTATTGCACCATGCAACCTATCTGCAACATTTAATTAATGAAGGAAAAATAACCTTAAAAGGTGGTGGAAGTTTTAAGGGGAAAAAAATCACTTATCACGATTCCTGTTACCTGGGCAGGGTTAATAATATTTATGAGGCACCCAGACAGGTATTAGCAGCCTTGGATGCAGAACTTGTGGAAATGAAACGATGTCGAACCAAGGGGTTATGTTGCGGAGCAGGAGGCGCCCAGATGTTCAAAGATGCCGAGCCAGGTAGAAAAGAGGTGAATATTGAGAGAACAGAAGAAGCCCTGGATACAGGTGCTCACATTATTGCTGCCGCATGTCCTTTTTGCATGACCATGCTATCCGATGGTGTAAAGAACAAAGAGAAAGAGCAGGAAGTGAAAGTAAAAGATTTAGCTGAATTGATTGCCGAAAGCGAAGGGTTATAAAAGCAAATTTCAACATTCTGGTACAATAACCGGAATGTTGAGTGCCAGACCTCCTTCAGAGGTTTCTTTATATTTTTCATTCATATCCTGGGCTGTTTCCCACATGGTTTTAATAACATTATCCAGAGAAACTTTGGCTTGCTTCGGGTCACTCTCAAATGCGATATTACTGGCTGTAATAGCTTTAATGGCTCCCATAGAGTTTCTTTCTATACAGGGTATCTGGACCAATCCACCTACCGGATCGCAGGTAAGGCCCAGATGATGCTCCATGGCAATTTCGGCAGCCATAAGGGTTTGTTCTACTGTGCCTCCCATACATTCGGTTAACGCGGCAGCAGCCATGGACGAAGAAACACCTATTTCAGCCTGGCAACCTCCCATAGCAGCGGAAATGGTAGCTCCTTTTTTAAAATAAGATCCTATTTCTGCCGCAACTACCAAGAATCTTATAATGTCTTCTTCCTCAATCTGCCGCACACAAAAGCATAAGTAATAGAATAACACAGCCGGAATTACGCCTGATGCTCCATTGGTGGGTGCTGTAACCACTCTGCCAAAACTGGCGTTTTCCTCATTTACCGCGATAGCAAAGCAGCTAATCCACTTTAATATTTCCGGAAAGCTATACTGTTTACTTTTTATTACCGCTAGCCATTCATCAGAATTAGTATATTGATCAGTACCAATCAGTTTTTTGTTTATTTGATAAGCACGCCGGGTTACTTTCAAATGCCCGGGTAAATGTCCTTCGGTATGGCATCCTTTATAAACACATGCTTTCATTACCTGCCATATCTTCAATAAATCGCTTTTTATAACGTCTGGCTCTTTCCACACTTTTTCGTTTTCCCAAATCAAACCAAAAATAGACTTATCTTGCCGGCTACAATGTGAAAGCAGCTCATGCGCATTAGCACTTGGGTAAGGCAGACATACAGGTGCTTTAGCGTCTGGTTTTTCGTTTTCCTGGACCACAAATCCCCCGCCTACTGAATAGTAGGTCTCCTCTAAAGTTTTTCCATCTGTTGATTCTACTGAAAAACGAATACCGTTTGGGTGAAATGGTAAATTTTCCTTGTTAAAAATAATATCCTGTTCAGGATCAAAAGAAAGCACAAATCCACCAGGCAGGCAAAGTGTTTTGCTTGACCTGATAGATTCAATTTTTACAGAAATAGTATGGGTATCTATAGTTTCAGGATCCTCCCCGCAAAGACTAAGCATAACGGCAATATCGGTGCCGTGGCCTTTACCTGTTTTTGCCAGCGAACCATACAGACTGATTTGAATAGAGGTAAGCTCTTGCGGGTCAAAAGTTACCTGAATTTCTTTCAGAAACTTTTGAGCAGCCCGCCAGGGTCCTAAAGTATGGGAACTGGACGGGCCAATTCCTATTTTCAGAATATCAAAAACGCTAATCTGTTCACCTGACATAAAACCTCTTTATTTTTAACTAAAAACTACCGGTTTAGCCAGGAGGATTTCAAGTTTATATGAAAGAAAGATTTGTAAAACTTTTTCCCAGTACTACTTCCTCATCCATACCCAACCATTTGTTCAGCATGGTGGCATACACCTCACGAAAATCTACGGAAAATTTCAAGTCTCCGTTTTCCAGATTTGCCAGGTCAGGACCAGCATTATAGAAACCAGGCTTTCTAAGTTTCCCTCCTACCACAAATATATTGTTGGCTGTGCCATGGTCTGTACCTGCACTGGCATTTTCTTTTACCCTTCGTCCAAATTCTGAGAAAGTCATCACCAGGGTATCGTCCAAAGTGCCATTCTTTTTGAGGTCGTCAACAAAAACTTTTAATCCATCGCCCAGGGTTTTTAACAGTTTTTCCTGCCGGGGTTGCTGTCCGTTATGTGTATCAAATCCTTGTAGCGGAACATAATATACTTTGGTTACTGATCCTGAATTAATCAGTTCAGAAATTGTTCTTAGCTGACGACCAAAACTGGTAGCCGGATAAGGAAAATTTGACTTATAAATTTTTGAAAGACGATACAGATATTCGGCAGAAGAGTAAGTTTCTACCATAGTTTTATAAAGATAGCTTACATTAGAAGCATCTTTCTTCCCGTTTTTCTTGTAATCTTCTATTATTTTACCAATATATCCATCTCTCAATGTTAAGAACAACTTGTGCGGAACAAGGGCAGCAATACCTTTAGTATCCTGGCCTTTTAAAGCCATATCCAATACATAATCAATTTCCATGGCGTAATGAGGCACTGCCGGAACACCTTCGCAAGTAGCATCCAGAAAGCGGCCAACCCAGCCAGTAGTTAGATATTCGTCGGAATCGCTGGCTGTTTGCCATATATCCATGGCTCTGAAGTGAGACCGTTCAGGATTAGGATATCCCACATTATTAATAATAGAGAGCATCCCATCATCGTATAATCTTTTGAGCCCTAATAAGCCCGGATTCAAACCCATTTCATCATTTAAGCCCAGAATCTTCGATTTGGGAAGTCCAATTTTAGGCCTTAAATTGTAATACAGATCATTTCGAAAAGGCACAACCGTATTTAATCCATCATTACCTCCAGAAAGCTGTACAATTACAATTCTTTTAGGAGATTCAAAGCTTTCCAGTGCTGAAAAAGCTTTCAAAAAATTAGGTACCATTAATGTACCAGTGGAAGCGAAAACGGAATGTTTAAGAAAATCTCTTCTTGAACGATTCATATATAAATATTTTTAAATTCAGTGAATACTATTTCTTAGCAAAGTTGAAAATCGGGAAATTGGGTAAGTTTAATAGCAATCTCTCTTATCAAATCAGTGGTGCTCGCCTTAAAGTTCAAATCTTCAGATAAGAGACTTACATTAATAGGACTTTGAAGCAAATAACCTGCGATCACAGCAGGTAAATCCGCTTTTTCCACATTTCTGAACCTACTTGCAAAATTGTTCCAATCCATCCCACTAAATAACTGAGTTGGTAATTTGGCCCGATAAGCCAAAGTAGAACTATCAATCCACTCTCTTCCTTCTGGCCAGCCCGACACATTGGGCGGCGCGAAAAGAATTTGGCCTAAATCCTTCTGTACACCCATCAGGGTTTTATCATCAGGCATATCTATTAAAAACAAATTATGCATACCAGTAAGAAACTGGATAGGCGATTTAATTTGCTGACCTATAATTTTTTCGTCGTAAAACCAAGGCGATGTAAAAATTTGCTTTATTAATTTCCCGATATCATACCCCGATTTATAAAAAGAGTCGCTTAACGAGGAAATTACATTCTCGTCAATTGTCTCAGGATTTACAAAATATTTATAAACTTTGCGGGTAATAAAATTAGCAGTCTGTTTCTTTTCCAGAATGATATTTAAAATATCTTCACCTCCCAAATTACCTGTTACGCCCATAAACGTCTTTTCACTATCATCATGCACATAGGAATTAATTTCAAACTCCAGTTTGCTGTTAAAAGTCCATCCGGTAAAAGCTTTGGCAGCATTTTTTACGTCCTGTTCTGTATAATGCCCCCTGCCTAGTGTAAAAAGTTCCATAAGTTCACGGGCAAAATTCTCATTCGGCGACTTTTCCCTATTCAGAGTATTGCCCAGGTAACGTAACATGCAGGGATCTTTGGAAATTGCAAATAAAAGATCTCTAAAGTTGCCCAAACCTTTCTCCCGCAGCATATTATTCTGATCCTCCATAGTGAGCGGATTCAAATCCCGGCTGGCAAAGTGCCCATGCCAGAATAATGTCATTCTTTCTCTGAGAGGAGTATCGGTTTTGGCAAGTTTTCTGACCCATGCATTTCGTAATACATCTCTATATATCAGAGAGTCTCTTGAAAGCGTCGCACGGTATTCTTTTGGTAAATCGGAATGATTTAAATAGGTGAATCTTTTCCTTTCTATCACTTTCAAATATTCAAATTTGTCGGACTGGCTAAAAAGTTCGTCTACCAATGTTTCAGCCGATTTACCCACTCTATCCATAATATAAGGATAGGGCATACCGAAACCTGTCCGTAAATATAGGTGCTGTATTTGCCGCTGGTTAAGATTCATAGTTTAGAAATGTTAAACAATTGATTGCGTATCAGAAGTAATAAAAAATGAATGATAAAAAATTTAGGGCTGGCTTTTAAAGCTATAAAGCAATTTATGTAAAGTTTATAGATTTACCCTAATATTACGAAAATGATAATAATTTCAAATATAAATTTCACCAAAATCAATTTTTTAATCTTAAAATTAGATTTTACATTAAAAAATTTAAACATTATTAATAAAATCTATCCTTTAAAATTATTATCGAGTCAATCATAAAATGCATTTAAAATTGACCAAGAAATATACCAGAACTATACTTTTGATTACATTTATATTTATTAAAATGCTCAGGTTTATATAAAATCCGAAAAACTTTACTTCGTTATAAATTTTATGTTTATAGTATTATTCATTTAAATTGGTTTACCAAAATGATAAAAGTATAATGAGTAGCTTTAACCTGGAAAGTCAAATTGGATTTTTAAACCTTTTCTATTGATTTCGACATTAAAAATTCTGATACAATTACGAAGATCTAATAACTAACTGATACAAGAAAAAAAGTGCTTACCTTAATTTTAAAAAATCAAATTACATTTCTTGTAAAACAGGTGGGAGGTGAGAAGAGAAATCTAACTTTGAAAATAATTTTTCCAGTTCGTCAGGCTTTTGTGTACTTAGCAAAATTCTTCTCTCATCCCGCAACTCAAGCTGAAGACCGAATTTCCCAGGCATAATATATCCTTTTCCGGAACTTCCGTATTTGACGCCAGCCCATCCTCCATATTCAGATATAGCATCATACTTTCTTACATATACTCTTTCTACATCATCCCACTTGATACTCTGAAACCTCCAATGAAAGGGAATATAACGATAAAATATACCATTATTATTAATTTTTACTTTCAGACTTGCTGTATACAAAATTAACAGAAACAAAAACAAGATTCCTCCAAGTAATGCCAATGAGGCATCCGAAATTAAATTATCGGCAAATATGCCTCTGGCCAGAGCCTGCTTGCCAACCATAATCATATAAGCCCCCGAAATTACTGCCAATAATATCCAAATCCACGTTTGCCGGAAGCGTTGCGTTTCAATAAACCGAATATTTAAAGGATATTTCATAAATAATTAGTTTTAGCACTGAAAACTACTATTTGAATCTGCTTTCCATTATTTTACGAATCTCTGTTCAATTTAGGGCTTACTTATAAAAAATAAAATCAAATCAAGTTGAACCCTAAGATTAACAGGCTGAAAAAGCAAATCTCTACTACTAAGAAAGCGATAAATTATGACACTTAATGTCGACTACAAGTCAATTTTCTATTTCTTTTTAAAAGACGGATTCAACATGAAAAATATTGTAATTTTCTTCGGATTTGTTATTATCTAAAAAAAGTCTTACGACGTATTGCCCCATAGGGTCTTCATATATGAGTTGTACACTCCATCCGAGCATACGGGCTGTTTTCGCCAAGGTAGCCTGATCTACATACAACCAGTCAAACCATTTGCCTTTTTTATTATGGTACTCATACTGAAAGGCTATTTCCCCATAATATTGAGTTTTGGGTAAAGGCTTGTTTTCGTACAGGTATGAAATATCGCTGGAATCAAAAATCAATTGTCCGCCAGGATTTAGAAGCCTTTTAGCTTCTTTCAAAAAATTAACCAGTCCAGTTAAAGTACCTACAATACCAATTCCATTCATTAACATCAAAATAGTATCATAGCCGCTTGTAGGATAGGTTTGGTAATCGGCACAAATGATGTTTTTCACGCCCCTTTCTTGCATAATTACCTCACAATAAGAAGAAAATTCCAGTGCGGTAGTGGGTAGGTTCTGGTTTTGCAAAAAAAGAGCATGACTACCAACACCGGCTCCTATATCGAGTGTTTTGCCTTCGCAGAGTTCCAGGGCATAATACTCAAGATCGGGAAATTCTTTTTCATTTCTGAAGAGCCAGTCAACCGGCATCTCTTCAGTAGTTTCATAACTGGTATGTAAAAAAAGCGTATCGGCATATCCTTTTTTATGATAATCAAACAAAGCCTTCCCATATACATCTGTGCTTTGGTTTTTATTCATCAATGTACCCATTTTTAATAATTGCCATTTTATTTTTTTCTTCTGCCACCAGCTTTGCTTCCAGGCTTTTTACCAAATTTTTTATTTTTCTTTTGACTGTTAAAATCTCTTTTTTTCTCATGAAAGGCGCCTTTAAAGTCTGGGTTTTCACTTCTTTTTTGACTGTCAATTTCTCTGGCTATTTTCTGTTGCTCTACGAAATCTGTTTTCGCTATTTCTACTTCCTGTGGCAAAGGGCATACTGGAATTTTTTCCCGAATAATCTCTTCTATTTTTTTAATATGGAATTCCTCGGCCTTGTTCACAAAAGTAATAGCTTCGCCTGTTCTATAAGCCCGGCCGGTACGACCAATCCTGTGTACATAATCTTCGTAAATTAATGGCACGTCAAAATTAACCACATGGCTAACCTCCTGAATATCGATGCCCCGGGCCGTAACATCTGTGGTTACTAAAATCCGGACGCCGCCTTCCCGAAAAGCTTCTACCGCATTAATCCTACTGCTTTGCCCTTTATTGGCATGAATTATCCTAATTTCATCTTCTAGTTTACGGTCCAGATACTTATAAACATTATTGGCTGTATCTTTTGTTTTCACAAAAACAATTACCCTTTTAAAATTTATCGTATCAGTCAGCAAATACAGTAATAAATTAATTTTGGTTTTAATATTGGGAACCAGAAACATTTTCTGTGATACAGTTTCTACCGCTGTAGCCTGTGGCGTAATAGCTGCCACTTCAGGAAATTCAAGAAATTCTTCCGAAAGTTTTTCTACTTTGGGGGGCATGGTCGCGGAAAACAAAAGGTTCTGTCTTTTTACTGGAATAACTTCCAGAATACGACGGATTTGAGGCATAAATCCCATGTCCATCATTTTATCGGCTTCGTCCAGTACCAGTGTTATCACTTCTTTTAACAAAAGGATTCCCTTGCTGTATAAGTCCAGTAACCGGCCAGGGGTAGCCACTACAATATCAGTTCCGGCATTGATGAGTTCTATTTGCCCTTTCGGACCAACTCCACCATACAAACAGGTGTGCCTGATATCGCAATATGTATTAAATTGCCTGATGCTTTCATCGATTTGCATTACCAGTTCCCGGGTAGGGGCCAGAATAAGTGCCCGCGGATGCATGCCCTGCGCATATTTAATTTTCATGAGCAGGGGCAATACATAAGCGGCTGTTTTTCCGGTACCGGTTTGGGCAATACCCACCACATCGTGGCCGGCAGTAACCAGCGGAATAGCTTTTTGCTGAATGGGAGTAGGCGTTTCATAACCTGCATCTTTAATTGCCCGCAGCAGTTGCTTGTTCAGATTAAACTGATCAAAATCAATCTGTTTCTCCGTCATTTCAAATCAAAATTAGTATGTGAAGTTATGATAATAGGAATTAAACGTTAATTTAGCCATAATCAAAAATATTGAAGTACTAACCCATTACGATGAAGTCTGCCAAAATCATAAATGCCAACGTGGTTAATGAAGGCAAAGTTATACAAACTGATGTTCTAATAGAAAACGAACGGATTAGCCGCATTGGATCAGATTTATCGGGAGTTTCTACCGATATTATCATAAATGCAAAAGGGCAATATCTGCTTCCCGGTGTTATTGACGACCAGGTACACTTCCGGGAACCAGGCCTTACCCACAAAGCTACCATTTATACAGAAGCAAAAGCTGCGGTAGCCGGAGGCATTACTTCTTTTATGGAAATGCCCAACACCATACCACAAACACTTACTCAAAAGTTACTACAGGATAAGTATGACCTAGCTTCCCGTATCTCGCTGGCCAATTACTCGTTTTATATGGGCGTTTCTAATGATAACCTGGAAGAAGCACTGAAAACCAATCCGGAAAATGTGTGTGGCCTGAAAGTTTTTATGGGTTCATCTACAGGCAATATGCTGGTTGACAATGAACAAACATTACGCGGCATTTTTGCGGAAGCTTCTTTATTGATCGCTACCCACTGTGAAGATGAAGCTACCATCAGAGAAAACACAGCAATTTTCAAAGAAAAATATGGTGAAAATGTTCCGGTTAAATACCATCCGGAAATCCGAAGTGCCGAAGCCTGTTACAAATCCTCTTCAATGGCCGTGTCATTAGCTAAAGAATTTAATACCCGTTTGCATGTGCTTCACATTTCTACTGGCAAAGAAACTACGCTGTTTTCCAACACTGTTCCTTTGTCTGAAAAACGTATTACCGCAGAAGCCTGTGTACATCACCTTTGGTTCGACGACCGTGATTATGAAACCAAGCAAACGCTGATAAAATGGAATCCGGCGGTTAAAACACAATATGATAAAGAAACTATTTTTAAGGCTGTATTAGACGATCGGATTGATGTAATCGCTACTGACCATGCACCACATACCTGGGACGAAAAGCAGCAAACCTACTTCAAGGCTCCTTCGGGCGGACCCTTGGTGCAACACAGCCTACCGGTTATGCTGGAATTTTATCATCAAGGAAAAATTTCACTTGAAAAAATTGTAGAGAAAATGTGCCACAATCCGGCTATATTATTTCGCATTAAAAACCGAGGATATATCAGAGAAGGGTATTTCGCTGATTTGGTGTTGGTAGATTCGCAAAGCCCATGGACGGTTACCAAAGAAAATACACTGGCTAAATGTGGCTGGTCACCTTTTGAAGGACAAACCTTTCGGTCGCGAATTACTCATACTTTTGTATCGGGGCACCTGGCTTATGCCAATGGCAAATTTGATGAGAGTAAGCAGGGCAAACGGCTTACTTTTAATGGTAATTGAATATAGACTTTTTAAATTTTTACGTTATTCAAGAAAAATTTACAAGTTCCTTGAGCAGATTTTTCAGCCTTACCCTGTGCGTTATAACCGTTCTGGCTTATCTGAGCGTGTATGTTTCTCCGGAATTTTTCTGGATCGCAGGCTTCTTTTCTCTGTCTATTCCCCTACTACTGATTCTGAATTTTCTGATGGTAGTTTTCTTTATTTTTCGCCTCAAAGCTTTGGCCCTGTTTCATATTTTGATTTTAATTTTAGGCTATAAGTTTATTGTAGTTAGTTATTCAGGCAGTGATAATACTAATTCTGAACCCAGTTTTACGGTACTGAATTATAATGTGCGGGTGTTTAATACTTACAGCCATCTGAATAAAAACTTTGAATCATCTAAGCTGATGATTGACTGGGTTAGAAATGACCCCTCGGATATTAAATGTTTACAGGAATTTTACAATGATAAGAAATCCAAAATATTTAATACCGTAATGAAAATCAGAAACTCTGGTGCGTATCAGTATTTTGGGAAGGCAGCCGCTACTAATAAATCTGGCGGAGAATTTGGCCTGGCAATTTTTAGTAAATATCCTATTATCCATTCAGGTGACATCGTTGATCCGAAAGTACCGGAAATGTATGCTATTTTCGCCGACATAAAAATCAAAAAAGATACGGTTCGGATATACAATGTACATTTACAATCGATGAAAATAGAAGAAGAAAGTTTAAGTTTTGGCGAGGCAACAGACCAGGTACTGAGTGTGGCCGGTAAATTAAAACTTGGATTTGTTAGCCGTGCCCGGCAGGTGAACCATTTGCTTGAGCACATCAGGGAATGCCCCTATCAGCAGATTATTTGTGGCGACTTTAATGATGTACCCTACAGTTATACATATTTTTCCTTGAAAACCGATTTGGACAACGCTTTTGAAAAAGCGGCAAATGGTTTTGGCTTTAGTTACAATGGTAAATTGTTTTTTCTTCGAATCGATAATCAGTTTTATAGCAAAGGATTAGAGGCCAGTAATTTTGTTACCCACAAAGAAATTCCTTATTCCGATCATTTCCCTATTCGTACCAGCTATTTGTTTAAGTAACAATAAATTCACCTTTTGCTTTTGTTATATGTATGCGTATGCCTAATTTTGCAGTCATAACAAATACGGTGATTGTAGCTCAGTTGGTTAGAGCGCCAGATTGTGGCTCTGGAGGCCGCCGGTTCGAGCCCGGTCTTTCACCCAAACCGCCTGTTGGCGGTTTTTATTTTAAAATGAATGCGTAATAAAATTTCCACAATGCCTTCTTCTGAGTTTGTTATACTGCCTTTGAAGGACAAGATACATCTTTTGTATCGGGAAGGAACTTTTATTGTGGCTATCAGATACTATGGCTACAAAGTAAATCTCTACCTATTCAATAATTATTATGTAGAGGTTTTTTATAACCATAAGCTTGACAGAATTGAGAAAATAGAGCTTCTCGATTTGTCGCACACCCGCCTGAAATTTTATACCGACCAGATCTCTCTGGAAAATTTATTAAACTAAGATTAAAAAGGCAGAACAACCTCTAAATGGTTACATGCCCCCAGTTTTCCCCTGATCGTATTCTATTAAGCTGTGTATGTGTAATGTTGAAGCGTTTGGCAATCATGCTCAATCTAGTTTTATTATTCTTCAACAATCTTTTTA
Source organism: Cyclobacteriaceae bacterium (assembly GCA_041745535.1). Classification (GTDB taxonomy): domain Bacteria; phylum Bacteroidota; class Bacteroidia; order Cytophagales; family Cyclobacteriaceae; genus JBGTIS01. The sequence continues at coordinate 13,846 of JBGTIS010000262.1, forward strand.
TTACCCGCACATCAGCTTCAGTAAGTTTGTAGCCGGTAGTACGACTTTTTAAAATAGCAGGATTTTTATTATTATGATCGATCAGTTCTTTCTCGGTCATCCATTTTAAGTTGTAACGGCTGTTGTTGGTTTTGTCGTAGTCCAGATGCGTAACATAGCTATGGTCGTCACTTTCAGTATCCAGAAATGCCTTGGCTACCAAACGATGTACATAGTGGGTTTGCGATACCTTACCACCTAGCCTTACCATTACAGAAAGATACCCATTTACGAAAGACCCTTTCATAACCCGGCCGTTCGCTTTGTCTACCGCATAGCTTTTTACGCGACCTAAACTGGATATTTCATACTTGGGATGTGGTAAATCCGTTTCGAATTCTATTTCTTTCCAGACTTCATTCCGATATCTGTCTAAGTTCATAGTTGTAAATTTTATTAAAATGTAAGTTTAGTAGTGTAAACAGTTGATGATTTAATAAAGCTTTTTTGAAACATTATTTATTTAGTTGATACTTTTTTTCAGAAATTGGTTATGGATTTTCAATACTTCAGGAACAATAAGCATACTATTATCATTTTGAATGACATAATTGGCTAATTGGCTCCTTTCTTCATCGGTAAGTTGTTTGGCAATAATACTATTGACCTGATTTTCCGAACGATTGATATCGCGATGTAAAACCCGCTTCACACGTATCGGTTGTGGCGCATTGATGGTAATAACAAAATCTAGTTGTTTGTAGGAACCTGACTCAAATAATAAAGCGGCCTCTTTTATAGTGTAGGGGCTATTTTGTTTGCTTTCCCAAACATCATAATCTTCTTTTACTTTCGGATGCACCTGTTTGTTCAGCCAATTTAGCTGATCTTCTTTATTAAATACATTTTTGGCCAGAAAGGCGCGATTTAATTCTCCACCTGGAAAATAAGCCTCTTCTCCAAAATAATCTTTTATCTTTTTAACAATACCTTTATCATGATTTGTGATCCATTTTGCCCGTTCGTCCGCACTGTAAACCGGAATTCCTAATGCCGAGAAAATTTTACACACCAGGCTTTTGCCTGCGCCAATGCCACCGGTTATTCCAACTTTTATCGATTTATTCTTTTTTCGCATGCACCACTCTTAATTCAGCCGGCTTTAATATTATGTCTGTTGCGTGCTCAGGATAAAATATCAAATCAGGCACAATAGTACTGTCTCTGGTATTCATTTTATCAAGGTCTGCGATTAGATTCAGTTGTACACTATCATTTTCAGTCAGATACTGATCAGCAATCCAGAAAGAAACTGTTACCTCATTATTGCTGACAGATAATGATGAATCTTCAGGAAAATTAATAAGATCAGCTTTTACCTTTGCTGTTTGCAACGAAAAATGTTCAACTGTAAAATTCACTTCCACCTCTGTAGGATTTATTTCTACATAATCAGGGGCTTTTAGTGTTAAAGGAAGTTCTTCATTAAAATTTTCAGAAATAACTTCATTAGGAAGCGCCACCCTTATGGTATCGGATGCCGCGTTGATATAGGTTTCAGGCCCGGAAATACTGGCCGTATCTGGCACAATACTAATGGGTGAAGTAATCCTGTGATTTTGCTCAAGTTTTATTTGTGAAGGATTCACAGCAAGCCGCACAATTTTTTTAGTAAGCGATTCAATATTAATAAGAATCGAATCAGTATCAACCGCATTCAGTTTCAGGTCGCCTAGTTGTTCGCTTACAGCAGGTGCCAGATCACGCCCTAAAATAGATTTTGTTTTAGTAGGTTCTTCCAGATTAACAAGCACTGGTTCTGAATTAAATAAAAAAGTTTTTCGAAGCAGGCTCCAGCCTCCCCCTGACACATCCAGGGTAATTGTTTCGGGCAACTTGCTCAACAAAATGGTACTGTCTGCTTTGTAAGCAAATTTTATCGGATATTCAATTTTAGTATTGTAATCGTTTTTGTTCAGTGCACTAAAAAACCAGAAAGTAGTAGCTGCTATCAGGCACAAGCTTATCACTCTTAAATCAGCCTGCTTTTTAAAAGGCAGAATTTTACCAATTTGACTAACAACCTCCCAGAATGACATTTTTTTCACCTTTTTCAATAGCAAATAAAGTACCCGTGAGTTATACTACTTCGGATGAAACTTAAATAAAACATCTAAGGGGTTAATGGATTGATGCAAAGCTCCCACAAACCGCAACCAGCCTCTGCCATTAGCATAAACAGAAAAAAGGCAAGCGTACAATCACATTCATTTTATATTCCGCGAAAGTAGATTTTCATACGAAAAAATTAATGTAGGGAATCTTATTACTAAAATAATATTAATTTCTATATAAAATGAATAGTATTACTAGGCCTGTTGTAATGAGGTTAAAAAACAGTTTAATTTGTCTTTTCGTACCTTTTACTCGCTTCAGAAGAGATGGAAGTTTTATCAAACTTCACTCTGGCCCCTTTGTCAACTTCCAGAATAAATCCATCATCTTCAATGCCTACTATTTTTCCATGCATACCTCCTATAGTAACTACCATATCACCCCGCTTAACCGAATCAATAAACGTTTTTTGTTGTTTCTGTTTTTTTTGTTGGGGTCTAATCATGAAGAAATAGAAAATGATAGCAATTCCTCCAATAAGAATGAAATTACTAATCCATCCATTCTGGCCTTGTGTGGCTTGTAACAACACAAACGTGAGCATTTTTTATCAGTTTATAAGGTTATTTACGAACAGGCCCCGCGGTTTCTTCTCCTTTCGCGGTTACATTACTTTTTATTCTCAAAGTAGTAGTAGAAGGCGAAGTATTGGCAACTATCGTTACTGTTTTATTTTGTATTCCAGGCTTATTCGCGCTATTAAACTGCACTTTTATTTCTCCAGTTCCTCCTACTGCAACAGGCTCTTTAGGCCACTGTGGCACGGTACATCCACATGATGCTGAAGCACTTTGGATAACCAGCGGAGCTTCTCCGGTATTAGTAAAGGAAAAAATGTGTTCAACTACATCACCTTCAGTAATGGTACCAAAATCGTGATCCGTTTCTTTAAATTCAAATGCGGGAACAGCACCTGAAGAAGTTGACGCGGTTTCAGCCTGATTTACATTCTGCACCGATACAGGCTGATTGGTCGCAGATGGATTTCCTTCTAATTTTGCCACTTTTTGTTCTAAAGTAGCAATTCTTTCTTCCATATTACTATTGGAACAGCTTCCTAAAGCTACAATTACCAATAGGAAGCATATGGTTTGTAATGAATTTATTTTCATTTTTTTTACATTTAACTAAACAAAACTATTAGAACTATACTCCTCAAGTAGCATTTAAGTTTCAAACTTAAAGTAAAGAGAGCAATTAGGCTAACTTTTCGATAATATTTTGCGTGAAAGCGGCTGTATTCGCGGTTCCGCCCAAATCAGCAGTACGCGACTTTTTTTCAGCAAGGGTAGCATCCAGGGCGCGCGCTATTTTGTTACCATACTCGTTTAACCCCAAATGATTCAACATCATAATACCTGAGCGTAGTAGCGCTGTAGGGTTCGCGATTCCTTTACCCGCAATATCGGGGGCCGTTCCATGTACGGCTTCAAAAATAGCAATATTGTCGCCAATATTGGCACCTGCTACCAAACCTAAACCTCCTACTAAACCTGCGCATAAATCTGATATAATGTCTCCAAAAAGATTGGTGGTAACAATTACCTCATATGCCTCAGGTTTTATTACCAGTTGCATACACATATTGTCAATAATTTTATCGTCAAAAATAATATCCGGATATTCGGATGATACCTCGGCGCCAGCATCCAGAAAAAGTTTTCCGCCACTTTTCAAAATATTAGCTTTATGTACCAGCGTTACCTTTTTCTTTTTGTTTATATGTGCAAATTCAAATGCTGCTTTTACAATCCGATAACATCCTTTTTGGGTAATACGGCTTATGCTATCGGCAATTTTTAATCGTTCGTCGTAAAATTCAAGTCCCGAGTAAAGGCCTTCGGTATTTTCGCGAAATAATACGATATCTACATTGTCGAATTTTGAATTGATACCAGGTGTTGATTTACAGGGCCTTACATTCTGATATAGATCAAAATGCTGCCTTAGCTGAACATTTACACTTTTAAAGCCTTTACCTACCGGCGTAGTAATGGGTCCTTTTAAAGCAACTTTGTTTTTGTTTACAGAATCGATCAGCGATTGCGGAATCAATTCACCCTTTTGGTCTATTGTGGTTTGCCCTGCGTTTTCCTCTTCCCAAGTAACGGGCACATGTGCCGCTTCAAATACTTTTTTGACTGCAAAGGTGATTTCCGGGCCAATTCCATCACCTTCAATAAGGGTTACCAGGGTCATTAATCTTTATTTTCGTGTTTAATTTGCTCTAAAAGTGTATCCACATCGTTCAACAGTTGCCTGGCTTTTTCTCTGGCATCGCTAATTACTTTTTCGCCATCAGATTTAGCTACGCTATCAGGAAGCGAATCTTTGGTTTTCGTAATTTCAACTAAAAGATCTTCTAATCGTGATTTGAATCTTTCCAACCTATACGCGAACCTGTCTCTTGTGTTAGCTCCTTTGTCGGGCGCATAAAGAACGCCTGCCACTGCACCAACCATTATCCCGGCAAATAACGCCAGTAAACTATTTCCTGTCTTGCTCATATTTTAAAATTTTATCCCCTTATATTAAATAATTAGCTATTCCTTTTACTAACTCTGTGTTAAACTATTGGTTATCAATCAGGCCTCGCCCACTTTTCTGAATTTTTCCCTGACCTTGCAAATCACTTGCAATTACATCCAGCAAACCATTTACAAATTGCTTGCTTTTTGGCGTACTATAATTTTTAGATATATCAATATATTCATTTATTGTTACTTTGACAGGAATACTTGAAAAGTTTAGCATTTCGGCAATAGCCATTTTCAGAATAGTATGGTCTACCATAGTTAACCGGTCGAGGGTCCAATTGCGAATTTTACTGCCAATAATGGTTTCGTATTCTTCGTCGTTATCAACCGTTATTTTGTAAAGTTCTTCTAAAAATATTTTATCTTCTTCCCAGTTATTACTCAAATCAGAAATTTCTATAATTTCCGGATGATCTTCTGTAACTGATTTCACACTTTTTTTAAGCATTCCTTTAATTATTTTTTTATTTTCAGTCCAGTTCAGGTCTTTTTCTTCTAAATATTCTGAAACAATTTGATCTTCGAAGAGCAAATTAACTATGTGCTTAACAATTTCTTTATCGTCTTCAAATTTAGTGCTAGCTAGTTTCTGGTAATTCTGAAACTCATTGTCCTTTGAAATAAGGTTTCTGAACCATTGCCTCACTTCTGCCCGGTTTTCGCTCCAATTCAATTTTTTCTCACTTGCTAAGGCATGTAGCTTTTCGCTTGATCGCAGGGCCTTTATTATTTGGTTATTGGCAAAATTAAGTTCGGCAGGTTCATAAGTTTCATGCCTTATTCCGATATCAATTGACTTTTTTTTCCTTTGTTCCGATTCTTTTGCCAGCGCAGGTAACAACAACAATGACAGCAGATAACTTTCATATATTTTTTCAGTAGCTTTCACCAATTCTTTCCCTAATACCTGCTTATCTTTACTACACATTTTATGGTATATCTCTACTGCTTTCAATACGATATCTTTTATCTCAGAATCGGTAGTCGTGTCTGCTAACAATTGTTGCTCCTGAAAGTAGCTTTTGAACAATTGAATGGCAACAGTATGATCAGCCGCCGCCTTCTCAGGATCTGGCTGTTCCATAGCGTTCAGGTCTGGCTTAAATACATCATCAATGTATTCAATACCCATATACAAATTTGCACGTTTACACTGCTTGAATGCATAAATGTACTGCATTGCTTTACCTCTTAAAAGTCTTCTGTTTAGCATCAGCAAAAATTAAAGAACGTTTTTCACTAAAGTTTAGTGAAGATTTGGTTAACATTTAATATATCTGTAAAAATCAGATTTTAATCTCTTTTATTAAAAGCAACGATAATATGGCTGGCAAAGATACTTATTACATGCTTTTTTTAAGATTTCCTATGCTGTGTATTCTTTGTTCGGCCAACAATATAGCTGCTTTCTGCGCAATAATATTATTGGTTTCGGCATACTGTAAAATATCAGTACAGGCAGTATAAATATTTTCTACCTTCTGATAAATAAACGCTTTGTTATACTCTTTGAAATATTCGGCAGCTACAGCCATTATGCCTCCTGCATTAACCACAAAGTCGGGCACATATACTATGGCTTTCTGCCTTAGTGCCTCACCATGTTTTTCTTCATGCTCGAGCTGATTATTGGCGGCGCCTGCAATCACATTACATTTAAGTTTATTAATGGTTACATCATTAATAACAGCGCCTAAAGCACAGGGTGCAAATATATCCATTTCTATCTGATAAATATCTTCCTGACTAACTATATGGGCGCCATATTCCCGTGCGGCAAATTGCAAACGGGCAGTATCCACATCGGAAATATAAATTTTCGCGTTTTCTTTTTTCAGGTAAGGCAGCAAATTTATGCCTACCGAACCCACACCCTGTACGGCTATTTTTTTTCCTTCAAGCGAATCCTGGCCATACGCATATTTCGCGGCGGATTTAATCCCCATGTATGTACCATAGGCAGTTATAACAGAAGAAGACCCAGACCCTCCTACATTTTCGGGTAATCCCGTTACATGTCTGGTTTCCGCATGAATGTAGGAAAGATCTTTTACCGTAATATTTACGTCTCCTGCCGTAACGTATTTTCCATTCAGGCTTTCGATAAATTTACCGAATCTTCTGAAATAAGTTTCTGATTTCAGCACATCAGGATCACCAATGAGTACGGCTTTTCCACCTCCTACATTCAATCCTGCCATAGCCGATTTGTAAGTCATACCTCTGGCAAGTCGCAATGCATCGGTTACCGCCGCTTCTGTGGTAGCGTAATTCCACATCCGCGATCCGCCCATGGCTGGGCCAAGTACAGTAGAATGAATAGCAATTATAGCCTTTAACCCCGTTTCATTATCCTGACAAAAAACCAGTTGCTCGTGGTCCAATTCAGACATTCGGGAAAAATAATCAGACTTACCATCGTCCGTGCCTGCTTTGGCCTCAGCACTTTTGGTTATCATAGTAGTTTTATATTAAAAATAATAGTTAGCCGCACAAGTTTTCCGCTCATTAGTTATACCAACAAACATTCAAAATTAGATTTTTTTCTAGTGTATACCAATAAAAACAGGCAGATAGTAACGGTACTGGGCATAATTTCTAAAGAGAAGCACCTAAGAAACACTCATAAGATTTCAGCCCTGCTTTCTCAACATTCAATAGTTTATGAAAGTAAATAAAATGATATGTTTGTTTTGCCTTGTAGGATTGCTGATACGCATGAAAAATTCACCTTTTCATCTGAATATATTTTTGATTCTTTTAAGGTGTATTTTTATTTAAATATTTGCGGTATCATACCCGGCACTTAGAGCCTATCCGGAAATAAAAATAAAATAAAAGTTGTGACAGAGAAACAAGAAATTTGAGGTGACTAAACCAATAATTTCATGCAAACTCAATCGGACTGCCGACGCGGTCACAACTTGTTACCAAGATACAATAAACGCGGAAATTTTACCCAGTGAAAGCTTATGGGCAGCCGTAGAACCGCTTTTG
>JBGTIS010000263.1:0-2445 GCA_041745535.1 Cyclobacteriaceae bacterium
CAGAACAAAAATGAACTATTGGGAAACAATTAAGAATGGATAAATCAGGCTTTTAAATGGACAATTATTGGTCTCGATCTCCCCCCGGTAAGTCTCTTTTGAAGAGTTGCAGAGTCAGTGATACGGCGGTTGCCGCTAACGTCTTAATAACCGCTATTGCGGTTATTTTTAATATATCAGAATTGCGGTTATCGTACCAAAACGGCGATAACCAACAGGCATCTGCTGCAACTTATCGGAATACAATGAGCTTACAGTTGGTTTTCCTGCTATTTTTATTAGTACGCATCGGTAAATGTTTAATAGAAAGCCTTTTAATTAAGTATTAGCACACAATATATCGAATGTTCTCATATCAGGCAATACTTATAATATTTTCCTGGTAAATTTTGAAAAGCTACTGAATATACAAAGTTTACTGCTTACCGGTTGCCGTATCTAAGCCCTTTTCCGGCATATATCAGCCATATTGTAAAATCATTAGTCAGGGCAGCCCCCTATCGAATGAATCAGGGTATACAAGGGGCCTTTTAGTTCCCTATCAGATTGGAAATGGAATAGAAGACCTCCCTTTCATCGCGTTGCGCGGTGGCATTGGGTATTTAAAGCGCAAAAAAAGGGTTTTCTACCTTACATCCCAATCATACCTGGTATAGGGGGCATGTCAGAAATAAGCAGGTAAGCAAAAATAATAAAGTACTCCTTGCCAGATTTATTCCGACAGCTCCTGTCTAGAATGCGGGAGACCCCGCGCCGCGGTGGCCGGAATAAATCCGGTCGGCGCCCCGACGGGGAGAACGCACTAAAACTATTGCTTACCTGCTTAGTTTGGCTGTACAGTTTATGGTTTGCCGGGTTCCCGCTAACAGGCAGCATATACAGCCCTCTTCCTTGTTAAAATTATTTCTTTATCAGTTCTGCCCCATCACTATTCATAAAAGGAATATTCAGCTCCCAAATCTTCTTATTGGATTTCACTTCTATGTTCACTTCATTATCGTTTTCATGAATCACTTTGGCCTTAACCTTTGGGGTATCTTTTTCTGAGGGAAAAAGTAACCATACCAAAGTGGCGTTTTCGCTGATGGTGGTGCTGTATACACTTGCGACATTTGGTTCAAACAGATTGTACTCTGGGCTGTACCATCCCTGTATTTCAGGTTCTTCCTGCCCTTTGATAATTTCTATGTCAAACTTCTGTTTGCTTACCGGAATCACAGCCAGGTTGCCGCGCTTATTACTGGTTTTAACAATCGTTTTATCCTGTTCCACCACAGAGGTGGGATGCCAGTGCCACAGGGCATCAATTTTCCTCGGCCTGTCGGTGATGATTCTATCTACCACCACCCAGAACTCACCACGCACATAAAAAACAGATCGGATATGTTTGGCCGTTCCATCTACCTCCATAAAACTATCAAATGAATTGGAAGCGTAATCAAAGTCATCGGTTATTTTAAAGTAGCGGTTACCTAATGGTTCTTCGGCATGGGTGGGCCCGTCATGCTGACCTTTATCGTCTATCAGAATCAGGTTATGTCCGGCACTGCTTTTGGCATAGGGTCTGAATTTTTCGGCTACTTCACCTGTATAGGCAAATCGTCCGGCATCTACCAGCAAATCTTTGCCGTAAGCGGTTATGGAAATATGGAGCTTGTCGTTGTGCTGGTGGCCGCTGCCCCAGGGGCCCATATCAAAGAACGACCAATGGGCATCGGCATCGTATCCACTTCTTGATATGAGTTGGCCGGCCCACGGATAAAAATAGGAAGGCCCTTCAGCAGGTTCGGTACCTGCCTTGCCATTGGTAGCGATGTATTCCCATTCCGGCTTATTGAATTTTTCCGAACCGGCTACAATAAGCTCGCGGTCGCTGCCTTTATCACCATCGTTGTTTAAAATACGAAAACCACTGGGGCGCACTGCATGGGCGATGTAACTGTACATGGCCTCAATGGTTTGGTTATAAAAATCGGGGAGCGGTTTATTGGCCTTGTCACAAATGTCTTTAAAGAGTTCAAAGTTGTACAACGAAACATTGTGGTAATGCGAGGTAAGTTCAGTTTGTACGCCATCGGCATACACCTGGTCTTTCATGCTGGCTGTCATGGTTTCAATAGCATATGCCAGCCATTCGTCCGACTGTTTGTATTCAGGAAAATAAGCCGCGATAGTGGCCAGTGCTGAAATTTCCATGGTTAACCAATTGTTGCTGCCATGAAAATTTCTATTATAATGCGCATGATTGGGTAAGCTGCTTAATAGCAGAAGTTGTGTGGCAGGCGACAGATATTCACTGTTGATCAGGCCATAAAAAACGCGGGTCCAGGTTTTTGCCCTGGCTGCTACTTCCAAACCCCTCCATATAGATTCCGCGCCCTTTGTTGCCGGGTAAGGCATGCTTTTGATAATAAAATCTCTGAGGAACAAATCAATATATTGGGC
>JBGTIS010000264.1:0-12523 GCA_041745535.1 Cyclobacteriaceae bacterium
CGCCCCCAGGAATTAAAAGCACCATGGTCGCCCGTTTCCAATACTGTATTAAATACATCATTGTACGCAATCATATGACCACCCCAGGTACCTTCACCAATATTAATACCAGCTCTGGGTACATTGTAGATGGTATTATGGCTAATGGTAATCTCCTGCGACATGGATACCTGCACGCCGGCTATTTGTTTCTCCACCTGTCCCAGATCATGCATCAGATTGTCGTATACCATATTTTGAGCAGGAAAATTATTGGTTTTAGGGCCGGGTGTCCTGTCCAATTCATCAAGCGGCACAAACTCATTGTATTCGAAACTTGGTGAACGTACCGCGGCCGGATCGCCCACAAAACTCACACCACTGGCACCAGCGTTGGCGATGAGGCACCCGGATACTTCATTATTCCTGTTATAATTGCTGAAATAAATGGCATTCCCTCCCACGGTATTGAAAAAACAATCTCGAATGCAGCAGTTTTCTGCTCCTTCCAGCAACACGGCACCTCCTCGGTAGGTAGTCCAGTCGCTGCGCAAAAGCGGCTCTTTGGTTTCCATAAAAGTTCGCGGGGTGTGGGTCAGTTCAATGCCTTCGATGGTAATTCCCGTAACAGGTTTTTCCTCGCTTCCCCTGAACTCAAACAAATGTTTGATCTGAGGTGTTTCTATGCGGGCATGGGCAAGATCAAGACCTGCGGGTGGATAAAAATATAATATTTTCTTTTGCTGATCGTAAAACCATTCGTTCACCGTGTCTAACTCCTCAAAAATATTTTCTACAAAACGGTACTCCGGATGCATGCCCATTTTCCGATTATTTTGCCATCCTCCTTCTAATTGAAGTTCACCCTTACCATCTTTTCCCGTAATCAAATAATGAAAATCGCCCCATTCGTGACGATGCAGGGCATGGACAAAGCCTCCTTTAGGATTTGTCCAGTTCGCTGTCCTTTCCGCACTGATCGCATCGGCTGATGTGCCGCCAAAATGACTGCTCTCCGGATTATAATTCGGGTAACGTGCCATATGTTGCAGCTTTCCATCTACAAACAACTGATCGAAAACTACCTCCTGGCTTAATTTTGCCTGTTGGATGCCATTCTGATAATCCTCCCACTTCAGATCCAACAACTTTGCTCCGCTTACAATTACTTTTTCACCGGAAAAAGCTTTAATAGTTAATTGATCTTTTCCATTGCGGGAATCTTGTGGCGAGAATACAAGCGGTTCATTTAGGTAAAAAGTACCTTCCCGCAGGTAAATAACCGGTTTTCCTTTGATATTTCTGGCTTCGGCCTGGGCTTTGGCGAGGGTAGCAAACGGTGCTTCTTCTGTACCGGGATTATCATCACTGCCCTGGAGTGAAACGTAAAGTGTATTATTCTGAGAACAGCCAACCAAAAACAGGGTAAATTGGGTTACAAACACAAAAAATATATATTTCATTTTCAATCAATCTTATGGAATACTTATTTGAAGTTGCTGATTTGTTGGTTCAGACTGTGCAGTGCTTCCATAGCTTTTTCACTGATGGTACCATCCTGATAAATCAATACATTGATGGTAACCGGGCCTTTTCCTATACATCCAGCCACATAATTGATTAAATCCTTGGTATTTATCTTCGGTAATGCAATAGCTGTATTTTTTTCGGTATGTACCCATCCACCCTCCAGCGCAAGTAACCCATGATAGTCCAAACCTTTACCAGGACCAGCGGTAAGAATCTGATCATGAGGCGGCACTCCCGGCGTAAATACTTCACCTGCCCAGTAATCTTGCCATACAGTAACGGTGGGATAAAGCCAGGAATTTAAGGCAATTACACGTTCCGGGTTGCCAGCCTTGCAGGTTTGGTAAAAACGCTCAAAATCAAAAAAAGGATGCTTTTGGTAGCTCTGATACCAGCCATCAAACCAATAACCCGCAATTTTATCCTGATAATGTTCCCCAATTTCTGAAAGTAACGATTGATTGATCTCCTCAAATTCCGTGGAATTAACTTTGTCATAATTCGCGTATGTATGGGTGGCCAGGTACAGGAACAATCGAATATTATATTTTTTCAGTTCATCGGCAATCTCCGCGATTAAGTCACGCTCGGTGGTCCAGCCAGGATGTACTTTTTCCCAAGCGGTTAAAGGAGCCGGAAAATGGGGATCAGCGTGATTGGCCGTAAAAACCACATAATCAGCCCCGGTTTCCTGAACCATTTTTGCAAATCGCTGCACATCAAAGCTTTGCACAGCTTCCTTATATGCTTTTAAATTCCCTGAACGAGGTGCTGTTTGCGAAGTCCAGTGAAACATTACGCCATATTTCATTGATGAAAACCAATCCATGGCAGGACGTACCTGTTGCGCTTTTTTCACTTCAGCAATAGCATCATCTTTTCTTGGCAATGGCAAAAGATCCAGGCCATAAACCACGGTTTCAAAATCATCTGCCTGAGCATTCACCTGTAAAAGGATCTTATTTAATCCTGAAGAAAGCTTTAACTTACCTTTTAACAACTTTCTTTCACAGTTAAACTGATACCATTCCTTATGGTCAGCATAAACACCTTGGGTAACTGGCAGGGTGGTACGGATCGTGTCCTCTCCGCCCATAACCAGTACGGAAGCACCATTTTGGTGGGTAGCATAATTTAATGCCACTTCATATTCACCTGCTTCAGTAACCTCTTGTTGCCATTGAAATTGCCCCGATCCGGTTACCTGATAATGGTCGGCAAACCTTTCCATATTTCCCTCTACCATCGTCGCACTGGAAATATACAGCGTTGTTGCATATTTGGTGGGGCCTGGGTAGATTAACGCTTTTGAACTAAATCCATTTTTCTCATTCTTACCTGGCTGTGCATGAATAGCAGGAATGAGCAACAATAAAACAAAAGCTATGAAAACCGTCTTTTTCAGCAGCCAAAGTGGCTTGTGCCTAATTGTAAGCTGGATTATCATCGATCTGGTTGTTCAATAATTCAAAATCGGGGAGAATCCATGTTTGGTTATAGGAGCCAATCGGATTTACAAGTGCATTACCTCTGGCTTGCTCTACTTTCTGAAAGTTGTTGGTACGTTTCAGATCAAACCAGCCAAAATATTCTCCATGAAGTTCCCATCTTCGTTCATTGAACACAGCTTCACGAAATTTTTCTTTTGTAAGAACAGACAGATCCGGCACCTGGGTAGGATCATTTTTATCTATTCTGGCACGTCTCCTAATCTCGTTGATGTACTGATAGGCACCTGCAGGTCCATTCATTTCATTTTCTGCCTCGGCAGCGATCAGATACATTTCGGCCAGCCGGATAATAGGGATAGTATAATCTAAAAGACTGTTGGCGGAAGAAGGTGCCAATCCCTGCTCAAGAAAACTTTCATTGATATACTTATTAAAATAAGGCCTTGCTATAACTACATCTCCGACCGAATTAGTATAGGAACTTTTAATGCCCCACTCCCGTCGACGGTCGCCGTTGGGAAAACTATTCATAAAATCTGTGGTAGGTATGAATATAGCCGTCTGATTGCCAGTAGGTGCCGACATGGAATGCCAGGAATTCGTCACGATTGGCGGTGATACTAATATTTCCCATATCGATTCGGAAGTATAAGATGGGTTATGGAAAACACTGGCATAGTCGGCCAGCAAATTAAATTTACCAGAATTAATGACTGACACCGCTTTATCTTTGGCTTTGGCGTAATTTTCCGTCATATTCATGGGATTTCCAGCAGTTACCAGATAGACCCTGGCGAGCATAGCGGTTGCCGCCAACTGATACACCCTACCCAGTTGTTTAGGTTCAACCGGCAATTTTTCCTCGGCAATTTTCAGATCTTCCATGATCAAAGTATAAACATCAGCCTGTGGAGCTCTTTCAATCTGTACTTCATTCAGGGTATTTACAGGTTCAGTTCTTAAAGGCACATCACCATACAATTGCACCAGGTCAAAATAGGCAAATGCTCTCAAAAACCTCGCTTCACCTTCAATCTCATCCATTGTATTTGGTAAAAAATCCACTCCTTCCAACTGATTTAAAATAAGGTTGGTATTACTGATTACCTGATACGGAAACTGCCAGCCGTACCGGATAGACCAGAAGTTGGGTCCCGGATTATTGCGCCACATATCACCTGTTTGTTCAGCCGATTCCGGTTCGCCAATGTATTCCGCGAAAGTTTCTTTTAATTCAACTTCTCTGAAATCAGCATACATATTTCTTACAGAGACATATACCCCTTTTAAGGCTGCATCGAAATCTTTTTCGCTTTTGAAAAAGTTTGCCGGTGACACAAATGTCTGGGGATTCTCATCCAGCACATCTTTGCAGCTGTCCGTGGTTAACAACAGGCAGATTCCTAAAATTATTTTTAACAGTTTCATCATCATGTCTTTTAAGGTTTTAGAAGGTAGCTTTTAGGCCAACGGTAACTGATTTGAAGGAAGGGTATACACCCCTGTCCCAACCGTTTACCCCAGAACTTTCCCAGAACGCTTCCGGGTCATAATGCGAATAATCGGTGATGGTGATCAGATTCTGACCACTCAGATAAATATTCACTTTGCTGATCCCAACAGGCTCTAAAAGCGCTCCGGGCAAATTATAGGCAATTTTGATGTCACGGAATCTCAGGTAAGAACCATCTTCCACCCAAAGGGAGTTGGGTGGCGCAAAGGTAATATTATCATCGGCTGAAGAGGATGCTTTCGCGAAAGTGCCACCGGAATTGGGCCCGGTCCACCTGTTTTCCCAAACATCTCTTCTGGCATTCCAATGGCCGGTAAGCGCTGTGTAATATTTGTTAAACTCATTAACTATATCATTTCCCACACTCCCAACGATCAGAAAAGTGAGTTCAATGTTTTTATAAGCAAACTCATTGTTAAAGCCAAAAATAAAATTCGGTTGCAGGTCCGTGAGAATGGTCTGATCATCCGTATTGATCACACCATCATTATTCCGGTCTTTGAACCTATATTCGCCTGCGGTTTTGTTCGGTTCGCCATTTTCAACTGCTTCCGCATCAGTCTGATAAATACCTTCTGTTTCGAAACCATAAAGCTGAAAAGGAGCTTTATTGAGGAATAAGGGGAACCAGTTTCCTCCGGCGATAGGGCCATCCACCCTGGTAATCAGATTGCCCAATCCATCGGTACCCAGATCCACCACCTTTGATCGGTTAAACGACATATTCAGGGTTGTATTCCAATTTAATTCGCCGGTCAGGTTTCTGGTGTTCAATTGAAACTCGAACCCTTTATTTTCAATTTCTCCAACGTTCCGGGTAGATGACTGAAAACCTGAAGATGGCGGAAGTGTCGCGTTATACAATAAGTCGGTAGTATTTTTTTTGTAATAATCGGCTGTAAAGAGGATTCTGTTCGCGAACAATCCCAAATCTACTCCAAAATCAAGCTGTGTCGTCGTTTCCCATCGTAACGATTGATTGGAAAATGATGACAAAACGAATCCGACATCCGGGCCATTTCCAAAAACCGGGACATTGGTCGTCATTCTGGCCAGTGTCTGATAAGGAGCAATGGCCTGATTTCCAGACTGCCCGTAACTTAACCTGATTTTTAAATCACTGATCCAGTCCGTGTTACTCATAAACTCCTCATCAGATAACCGCCAGGCCACCGCTCCGGAAGGAAAAAAGGCATATTTATTATTAGCTCCAAATTTCGATGAACCATCATACCTTCCAGTTAATGTAAATAAATACTTATCGAGCAGGGAGTAGTTAATACGGCCCAGATATGAAACCAGGCGAAACTCGGTCAGGCCTGACTGAGGAGGTGAAGGGGAATTCCCCGATTGCAGTAAATTATTTCCAAAAATATCAGTCACAAAACCAGTAGACCTGCCTAACAAAAAATCAGACCGGGTTTCCTGATAAGTTAAACCGGCAACCGCATCGATGTGGTGGATATTGGCAAATGATTTATTATAGCTCAGAAAGTTTTCATTCACCAGTGTATTGGACTTTCTAACATTCTTGGAGGCTTGGCCATCCTGTGGTCCACCACTTACCAATCCAATCATACGATAAAAATCATTGGTTGCATTAGCGGCATCTACCCCTACATTGACCTGGAAATTTAAATCGGGCATAATCTCATATTTAAATTTAAGATTTGAAATCACCCGGGTGGTCAGCGTTTTGTTCATTTCCATTTCTGACGACCCAACCGGATTGGTACCTCCCCAGGGTGTGCCTGTGAATAATGTGTAATTACCATTCTGGTCTTTTACCGGAGTAATCGGAGGCATTACGATGGCCGTAAAGGGAACGGCCCCAGGACCATCAGCAGCTCCGTCATTTGAGTTTTTTGTTTCCCCTCTGGACAAAGAGATATTCACTCCAACATTCATCTTAGGGTTGATCTGCTGGTCGCCGTTCAGTCTGAGGCTTAGGCGGTTGAATCCTGAATTTCTGATAATCCCTTCCTGATTCAGGTAGTTAAGCGAAGTATAGATTCTGGACGTTTCATTCCCTCCGGCAACGGATATCTGATGGCTTTGCATGGGAGCTTCTCTGTAAACCAGGTCGTGCCAGTCATTATCAGGAAGATTGGAAATCTCACTTGGTGAATAAACAGGCGGCTGTCCGTCATTAGCGGCCACTTCATTGACCATGTCAACATATTGTTCACGGCCAAGCATATCCAGCTTTTTTCTTAATTTTTGCACTCCATAATATCCGTGGTAATTCACATCAACTTGACCTTGTTTGCCTCTTTTTGTGGTGATAAGCACCACGCCATTGGCACCTCTTGAACCATAAATTGCTGTGGCAGAAGCATCCTTTAATATTTCGATGGATGCGATGTCTTCAGGGTTTATTTCAGATCCTAGTCCATCAATGGGCAATCCGTCTATCACATATAAAGGATCATTTCCACCAGAAATAGAATTCCCTCCCCGAACTCTAATCACTACATCCTGACCGGGCTGACCCGATTTCTGGTTTACCTGAACTCCAGCCATTTGTCCCTGGAGTGCACGGTCAATGCTGGTTACCGGCACCTGGGTAATATTCTCTGCACTTACCGAAGATACTGAACCTGTAAGATCGGACTTTTTCACCGAACCATAACCAATTACTACCACCTCTTGTAATGCCTGCAGATCAGATGCCAATTGAATATTGATTATGGAACGACCCGCAATGATAACTTCTTCGCTTGTATAGCCTACCGAAGAAAAAACCAAGGCTGTAGCTTCATCAGGCACCGTGAGGTGGTAATTGCCATCAATGTCCGTTACGGTGCCAATACTGGTATTTTTTACCAGAATGTTTACACCAGGTAATGCCTCCTTGTTTTCATCGGTAACTTTACCGGTAATGTTTTTTTCCAGCATGGATATCAATAGCGGACTTAATGAAGGTACCTGATATTCTTTTTGTTGATCAACTGCATGAAGCCAACCACTTAGGGTATCTATTCGTTTTCCTTCTATCTTTTTGATAGGTTGTTTTTGCTCATTGGCTGATTGTATTACGAATGCGTTTCCATAACGGCGGTGCTCCAGGCTTAACGGTTGAAGTATGTGATTTAAAATTTCTTCAAGATGTGCCAGGTCAGTATCATCGCTTCTTTTCAGTTGATCTTTCTTAATTAATTTATTTTGCAAAAGATAGCTTTCACCTACAATGCTTACCTGATACTGTGTCTCCAGTTCATTAAGAACCTCTTTCAAAGATTTCATTTCTTTCAGAACTTGCGGGGGAAGGTTCAAGGTTGTGCCCTGACTTATTGCCGCTGTACCAACTGTTGCCAATTCTTGTGCATTCATCCTGAATGGCAAAAAAATAGATAGCATACAATAACCCATCCCTAAAAATATCGGAATGCTCATTTTTCTAAAAACTTGAGTAAAGTGTTTCATAGATGTATTATATTTGGGTTAAACAAATAGTATAAACCTGCCTTATCTTTTTGCGAAAGTCCGGGCAGGTTTTTTTATTAAACTTTACGGAGCATCTTTATTTCTGAGAATAAGTATATTTCCCTCCTGATGGAGTTGTACATCTAAAGATGCCGATAATACTGTTAAAAAAGTATGTAGGTCGTTGGTTGGAATAGAACCGGTCAGGGTTTTTTCGGCCAATCCCGCATCTTTAAACTTCACTTTTATTCCGTAGTAATCTTCAACAATCTGGGCTATTTCTCGAAGGGAAGTATTATCCATTATCAGTTTTTTCTCAGTCCAGGAAGAAAAAAGTTCAGGATCTACTATCTTCTTAACGAATTGCTGATGGGCTGCTGATAGTTCTACATATTCTCCCGGTTCCATGAATAGTTCTTCATCCTGGCTAAGCCTGGAATTCAGTTTTACCTTACCACTATTCAGTACTACCGTGGTCTTACCCCGTCGTTCATTCACATTAAACTGGGTACCTAACACCTCCACATTTACCTGTGAGGTATGTACTACAAACTGGGTCGGTAGTTTTGATGCCTGATTATGATTTATTTTCCTAATATGAAAAAAGGCTTCTCCATTGAGCCATACTTCCCGTAAGGGTTGTTTCTTCCAGTTAGCGGCATACTCCAGGGAAGAATTGGCATTTAAAGTTACTTCTGAACTATCAGGCAACATAAAAGTGGCTGTTTCACCAAAAGCCGTCGTATAGCGCGTTGTTTCACCTCGGAAGAAAAAGTAATAAGTAATAGCAGCGAGCATCATTAATGCAGTAAAAGAGGCTGCTATCCTCAACGAATAAGAATTGAACTTGCTGGATTTCCAATTACCTGAATCAATAACTTCCTCATGTAGGTTAAGCCTACGGGCAAGATGATGGTAGGCAGTTTCTGCTTTTTGTGTTTCAGAAGTTGTCAAATGCCAATTCGATTGCATGGATTGTAATAATTGGCGATGGTCTGCATGCTTAGCAAGCCAGGCATCCAGAGCTTGTTGTTCATCCGGATGAATTTCACCCGCGAGATACTTCAGAATAAGGTCGGTATAGTAATGTTTCTTTTCCATAATCTATCTATAAGACAAACCGGAAAGAAAAATCCACAGGTCGAAGCCTTAAATTTTTTTGAAGGTACGATTTACGGTAGCAGAACGATAAGGATTAGAGACTGCACCAGCAATGCAAAAAATATACTTTTGGTATGAGTCGCTAGTTTTTTTCTCAAATGCCGAAGCGCATTGGCCATATGTTTTTCCACCATGCTTTCAGAAATATTCATGCATTGGGCAATTTCCCTGTGTCGGGCTTTCTCGAAATATTTCATCATGAATACCTTTTTTGATTGGGTGGGCAAAGTATTGAGGGCGACATGGAAGTCTTTATGCAATGCGTTAAAAATGAAAATCTTTTCAGGATTCTGATCGTCCGTAACCATATTTTCCAGTTCTTCCGGCAAAATGCGGGGTTGCCTGGCTTCTTTGGAAACGAGATTATAAGCCTGATTACGGCAGGCCTGATACAAATAATACTTTACTGAAGTTTTTATGACTATTTCATGTCTTTTTTCCCAGATTCTGGCAAATACTTCCTGTACTACTTCTTCTGCCAGCAATGTATCATGATGTAATAGAACTATAAAATGATAAAGTTTTTCATAATATCGTAAAAAAAGTATTTTAAAGGCTCCTTCCTTGTCCTCTTTTATTTTTTGGAACAAGGTTAAATCATCCTCTTCATCTATATAAAATACTGCGGCCATTTTTAAAAGTAATAAATATTCCTATCACAATTTGAAAATAAATCGCGTAATATCAAAATATCTAAAATTCAATCAACTTTTCTCTATTGAAATTAATAATGCTTTAGTTTGCAATTGACCAATGGGTTATGGCATTCAGTTCTTTCCTGCCTTAATATCCCACATTTTGTTCCAATCCCAACAGGTCGATTTCTCTTTGAGGTATGGGCAACAGTTTATCATTTTCTTTCCATCCCAGGCCATAATCACCTATTCCTTTCAGTGGGTCTGTTTGAGCAGTAGGTTGTAAGACTTGCTGTGCCAGCCCCCACCGAACCAAATCATAATAGCGATGTCCTTCAAAACCCAGTTCCACACGCCTTTCGTGTCTGATCGCGTTTAAAAGTTCTTCCTTCACGGTGGTATTCACCATGGGTAAGGCTGTAGCTGGATCATTAGCTAGTGCCCGGGCCCTGGTTCTTACCTTTTCCAGGGTTGCCAGCGCTTCATTGGCATTGCCAAGTTCGGCATTGGCTTCCGCTTTCCAAAGGAGGACATCAGCAAAACGTATTAAGGGAAAATCAACATATCCATCATCCTGAGGGCTTACGTTTACGAGCGTTTTTTTAAGATTGTATCCGGTAAAAATAGAAAAGGTAGATTTATAGATTAAGCCAGGCCACAATTCCTCCCCATCTAATGCCACAGTAGTATGTAGCCTTGCGTCATCAGGCTCAAATTCGGCGACAAAATCTGCTGTTGGCTCATTAAATCCCCAACCTCCCGGTTCTCCCCTGGGAGCAAATACCACGTTGAGTATGGAACCTGCCATAGGATTCCGACCGGCATCGTGGCGTGCCGCAAAAATTATTTCACTGCCCATCTCACCCTGACCGTTAAAATTATCCGCGTAATTGGGTAACAGGCCATAGCCTAAAGCTTCCACTTTAGCGATGGCATCCAATGCTTCCGTCCATTTTTTCTGGAAAATAAATGTTTTTGCCATTAGGGCGTAGGCAGCGCCCTGGGTAGCACGTTGGTAATTCTCCGCATCCCAACTCTCCGGTAATAAATCAACAGATTTCATAAGGTCACTTGCTATCTGGGCATATACTTCATCTACCGTATTTCTTTGGTCAGGATTCATTTTATTTTCTTCAGGAATTAACAAGGGAACACCTCCAAAATTCATTACTAACCGGAAGTAATAATAACCTCGGAGGAAATGGGCTTCTCCCTGGGCATTCTTCACCAATTGTGGATCTGCCCCAGGTACCTCCGGCATGGTAATGACCGTATTCGCCGCGGCAATTCCCTGATAGTTATACCGCCAGGTTGCCAACACATTGTCGTTGTCCGGGAATATCTGGAATGTTTGTAGCTTTCTCATATCTTCCTGGTCGCCTAAACTTCCTCCGGCTTTTACGGCATCATCAGACATCACATCGCCGATAACCCAATCGCGGGGAATAGCTCCCCCATCTCCCCAATCCCATTGGCCACGGAAACGGTCAGTTAATGGCAAATAGGCCGCGTCAATGGCCAGTTTAATATCCGATGCATTGGTAAATACATTGGCATCGGTCAGAACTCCTTTCGGCGTGATTTCTAATTGGTTATTACAGGCAAATAAGATAATGATGCCTATTATTGAAATTATCTTCGGTTTCATAGTTTTAAAAGTTTAAGTTAACGCCTAACGTTACGGTACGGGATTTCGGATAGGTACCCAAGTCAATTCCAATGGCTTTATCGCCTTCATTCAACGAGTTTTCATTACCGTATATTTCGGGATCTAATCCGGAATAGTTTGTAATAGTGAACAGGTTTTGGATATTAAGGTAAAGTCTGGCGCGCTGCATCCCTGCCTTTTCGATGAGCTCGGCTGGCAGGTTATATCCCAGCGATACATTTTTCAACCTTAAAAATGACCCATCTTCCACATATCTGTCAGAAGGCCTTCTATTATTATTAGGATCAGCAGCAGTTACCCGGGGTACGCGGTTACTGGTGCCTTCGCCATGCCACCGATTTTCATACAGGTCAACCTTTGAGTTAAACCCACGGGCATCGAAGCTATTAATGATATGGTCCACTTCAGCATAAATATCGTTGCCTTGTACGCCATTAAAAAACAGGGAAAGATCAAAATTTTTATAACTGAAATTTGAAATCAGGCTGTAGGTGAAGTCAGGAAAGGGGTTTCCAATAATGGTCCGGTCATCGTCGTTGATGGTTCCATCATTATTTATATCCACAAACCGAATATCGCCGGGTTGGGCATCGGGATTCGGATAAGTATCCAAATCTTGCGCGTTCTGCAGAATGCCATTGGTTTTATAGCCAAAGAAGGAGCTTAATGGCTCATTTTCCCTTAATAGCACCTGGGCGCTGTTTACATTTATGATTCTTTCTTTGGCTTCTGCCAGGGAGGTTACCTTATTGTTAAAGGCCGACACGTTTACAGAGACATCGTAACCAAAGTTCCCCATATTTGTACCGCGGTAGGTAGCCGCGATGTCGAACCCTTTATTTTCAATGGAGGCTCCGTTTACAAACGGTGGTTCGGCGCTTCCGCTGGTATAAGAAACAGGCAACTGAATGAGGATATCCTCGGTTTTTTTAATATAATAATCAAAAGAAAATAGCAACCTGTCACTAAAGACAGCAGCATCAACACCTATATCCGTTTGGGTGGTTGTTTCCCATTTCACATTTTCGTTTCCCGTTTTAACTTTTTCAAGCACACCCCTGGAGGTGCTATAAATGGTGGCGAAAGGGAAATTTCCGATCTCCTGATTGCCCAGTTTGCCCCAACTGCCTCTTATTTTAAGTTCAGAAAGCCAGTTTAC
>JBGTIS010000265.1:0-10688 GCA_041745535.1 Cyclobacteriaceae bacterium
AAAGCCTGATCTAAAAACTCATATTCAAAAGGGAAATCCGGCAGCACTGTTTGCCAGGTTTCCTTTATTTTATCTACCTGATCGGGTTTTACACTGATCAATACATTCACCGGATGTTCCGTATTGTAAAGTAATAGCAAAGGTTCTATTTTCTTGTGTAAAGAAGCATAATGAAAATCGCGCACTACCCCCACTACTTTACTGCTTTCCGTTTCTGAAAAATGAATTTCCTGTCCAACAGGTTGTTCCCAGCCCACTTTTTTACAAAAGCTTCGTTCACCAATACCTGACCACCCTGTATTTCCGGATTAAAATCAACCCCATCGCTTAAAGGAATATGCGGCACTTTTAAATAATTTTCATCCGCATTAAGACCATAAGCTGAAATTTCATGGGTTTCTCCTTTATTTTCTATTGAAAAGGTATTGATCATTAATAAAACATCGGGTCGGGCGCTCATGGAAACCCCTGTAACACTGGAATTTTGTAATATTTTATTCTAGTAAAACCAGGTTTTCAGACTGAAAAAAGGAATCTGAAGAAATACCGGGTCCGGTCAGATGGGTAAAATGTTTGCCAGCCAATTGTACCAACACGATGGCAGTTAGTAAGGCTACCCCTGTTACTATAAACGATTCGCTCATATATTGGAGCCAGAGCTGCTTTTGGCGGGCACCTGCCGTTTTCCGCACGCCTGCCTCCACAGCTCTGCCGGAAGCTTGTGCTACCGCAAAATTAATATAATTGATACAGGCGATCATCAGGATAAAAACCGCGATGCAGGAGAAAATATAGATATAAGAACGATTTCCCTTGTGTTCCGTATCGCCCATCAGGGTGTTGTTGTAATGCAGGCTGGTGAGCGGATGCAGATAATGATGTACGGTTAAATATGAAATTCCCCACTCCTTCACGATACGATCATCAAATTCTTTATCGAAAGCAGAAAGCTTTTGTGCCAGCGTTTTCGAACTTTCCTGGTCGTGAAGCAGCAAATAGGTATAGCTTCCGAAGTCCATCCATTGCTCGTTATCCGCTGAATTAAATTGCCAGGAAAGCAAAGCATCGAACAGCAGATCCGAATTTTCAGGCAGGTTTTTCACCACACCCGTTACCTGGTAAGGCTGGCTATTGATGGTAAGTGATTTACCCAACAGCTGCTGATAATCGATATTAGCGAAATATTTATTAGCCATTGCTTTTGTTAATACTACCGAATGAGGATTTTTTAGCGCTTCTTCCGGATTTCCGGCCAGCATCGGGTAAGAAAATATTTTAAAAACTTCCGGATCAGCCTTGAAAAAATATCCTTCTGAAAACACTTCTCCTACAGCTGTTTTTATAATAGCCATAGTAGGAATAAACCGTGCTGCTTCCTCTACTTCAGGGTATTGTTCCTTTAAAGTTATCGCTACTCCATTAGCTGTAGGCGCTATCTGGTCTTCTGATTCGCCAGAATTAATTTGAGCGCTTACCCTGAAAATCCGGTCGGCATGCTGATGAAAGGTATCGTAATTGAGCTCAAACCGCACATAAAAGAAAATTGCCATACAGGCAGCCAGGCCAACCGCCAAACCCATGATGTTCATCAGGGTAAATGCTTTGTGTTTGAACAAATAGCGGGAAGATAACTTCAGGTAACTGGTAAGCATATCGATTACGCTGGCTTTCGGATAATGTTCGCGGGGATGTTCAGATGAAAAGGGACAGATAAACCGAAGCACATTTACCACATAACTCAGTTTGGCCGAACTTACACTTTTTTGTGCCGCTACATCCTGAAAAGCTTCTGCCAGGTCGCCTTCAATTTCTTCGGCCAGTTCAGGATTGGTATATTTTCGCAATAAGAAAGTAGCCCAGCGAGGCGGTTGTGGAATTTTTTCCGGCGGTTTTGTCATGATCGAGATAATGAAATTGCTGAACGATGTTTAAATATTATTCCAGGCTATTTTCGGGATCGCTTCCCACATCTGTTTTCGTAACCGCATCGATTCCTGTAAAACCAGTTTTCCTTCAATTGTAATTATAAAAAATCGTCTTCTTTTGCCGCCTCTTTTGGTAGTAGCACCGGCCAGTTGGGATGCCAGAACCCCCTTTTTTTCTAACCGATGTAAAGCGGTGTGCAACGCGCTTAAACTAGCTTTTCTTCCGGAGCGGTCTTCAATTTCTTTTGCGATGGCATACCCGTATGCTTCTTCCTGTAAAATAGCTACCGAAAGCATTACAATTTCTTCAAACTCTCCCAGATAAGTCCCTTTCATACAGAGGTTATTATTTCTACAAATAGGTATTACGTAAATGTAGAAAAAATAATTATAATTTTACAAATGTTCCCTAATGTTATTTTTTTAAACGTTAATTGAAGGATATTCCCAGGGTTGCCGGTATGCTCTTTCCAGCAAGGCATTGGCTTCGCTATCACCGGGAATCATGCCTTTATCGGCATCCCAGTTCACGCTTCTGCCAAGCTGATGCGACAACATGGCCAGTAAACTCATATTGGTAGAATGATAACCGATCTCGATATCGCAAACCGACTTTTTGCCAGCTTTGATAGAAGCCAGAAAATCGGCCCACAATTCCTTGATATTCTGCTGGTCGGGTTCATGCAGGGTGGGGTCCTGATGAATGATCTGCTCTTTTTCATTTGTCGGATAAAACGTCCAGCCATCCAGCCAACCCATGTGGAAAGTACCTTTGGTGCCATAAAAATAACAACCAATATTATGCTTCTCCGCATTGTTGGCCGCGTAAAACCGGTGTTCCCAAACCGCTGTAAAGGAATCAAACTCATAGTTCACCACCTGCGTATCGGGTGCGGTGGTATTGTCTTTTCTGATATGCCGGGCGGCAAAGGAATGCACACTTTTAGGCGCTTTTTCTTCCGTCCACCACAGGATCTGATCCAGCCAGTGAATGCCCCAGTCGCCGATTTGTCCATTGGCAAAGTTTAAAAACTGCCGGAATCCTTTCGGATGAATTTTCTCATTAAAAGGCACTAATGGGGCTGGTCCGCACCACATATCCCAGTTAAGCTCCTTCGGTGGTTCTGAGTCGGGCGTAACCTCACCGGCGCCACCGCCATAGTGTACAAAAGCCCGGACCATGCCGATATCTCCGGCTTTTCCCGATTTCAGAAACTCCATACCTGAAATGTTATGCGGAGAAACCCGGCGATGGGTACCCACCTGCATAACCCGATCGTTCCGGCGGGCAGCGCTTACCATGGCTTTTCCTTCGTTAATAGTATGGCTAATGGGTTTTTCCACATACACGTGGGCGCCTGCTTCGGCAGCGGCAATCGCAATGAGCGGATGCCAGTGGTCGGGTGTGGCTACAATCACGATTTCGGGTTTTTCCTGGCTAATCAATTCCCGAAAATCTTCATACACTTTAGGCTCATCGCTGGTGAGTTTACTCAGCTTTTGTTTGGCATCGGCAATCTGTCGCTTGTCTACATCGCAAATAGCCACCAGTTTAGATTCGCCTGCCTGCAGGGCGGTGGTAAGAATGTTCATGCCCCACCAGCCGCTTCCGATCAGGGCGGTAGTATATTTTTTAGTTTGAGAAAGCCCAATAATAGGCAAAGCAGAATAAGCCACACTGGCTGCTGTGGTTGTTTTGATAAATTTTCTTCGGTCCAATAAATGCTGCATGGAAATAGAATTAAGTAGTTGTATGGGTTATTTAATTAAATTTTTAAGTTCGCGATAATTCAAAAATAAGTTAAGAATTTATAAATCCCACAGTAAAATTTTTTACTTTCATATATAAATAAAAGGGAATTAAACATCTGCCTATAGAATTCTGTTCTAAAGATAAACCAACCTAAAACGAAACACTATGAAAATCAAGTCCAATTTCGCTAATGTTATCGCAATTTTTTGCCTGATCAGTTTGCTGGCCTGCAACCCGGTAGACGAATCTAAAATTTCGGAGCCCTCCGATTACCAGATCAAAGCCATAAATCTGGGCGTAACCAAAGGCATCAGAACCACCAACATGGCTGCCCAGAAATATGAAAGTAATTATACCCTGGTGGGCGCCAGCCTGAAGTTGCAGGATGGAGATGAGAAAATAGGGGTATGGATTTTTGATAACAACGATTCTACCTTTATCAAAGCGGTAGACGAAGAAGCTGAAGAATATTCTATGTTTCCAAAACTCGATGAGTTTGAAGTAAAAAGCGAGGCAAGAAATGTTAAAAACTATCTGAAAAAATAAATTTTCCAGTATTATCTAAACGCGACATGTCCGGAAAGAACTTTAACCCGTTAATATTCTTTCCGAATTTTTTAATCATCTGTTTTATCCAGCCCCTCATTCATAACCCTAACAGAAAATTTTTGAGCAGGTTCTCATTTCTCTAAATCGTTGTAGAAAAATGATGAATTGTCAATTAAAACATCTATTTTTGCAGTCCTTTACGGAAAACCCGTTCAGGAAGCAAAGATGGACGTGTTCCATGCATGTATGTTTAACTAAAAATTATTATGGCAGTAAAAATCAGATTAGCGCGTCGAGGACGCAAAAAACTGGCATTGTTTGATGTAATCATAGCCGACGCCAGAGCACCACGAGATGGTCGCTTTATTGAAAAACTCGGGACGTACAATCCCAACACCAATCCGGCCACTATTAAGTTAAATGACGACCGGGCCTTTCATTGGGTAATGAACGGAGCACAGCCTACCGATACGGTAAGGGCCATGCTTTCGTACCGGGGTATTATGCTGAAAAAACACCTTCAGATTGGGGTGAACAAAGGCGCTATTACCCAGGAAGAAGCCGACAAACGCTTCGACGATTGGGTGAAAAACAAAGAAGAAAAAGTTACCCAGAAAGTAGAAACGCTGGAAAAATCGAAAGCTGACCTGAAACGGGAAAGAAAAGCAGCAGAGACTAAAATTAAGGAAGCCAGAA
Source organism: Cyclobacteriaceae bacterium (assembly GCA_041745535.1). Classification (GTDB taxonomy): domain Bacteria; phylum Bacteroidota; class Bacteroidia; order Cytophagales; family Cyclobacteriaceae; genus JBGTIS01. Next base: position 4,924 of record JBGTIS010000265.1, read on the forward strand.
CGCAGGCTCGTCTAGAAAAACAAAAAGAACTGGAAGGCAGTGCCATAGCAGCAGCCAGAGAAGCCGCCGGCGAAGAAGCGGAAGAAGAAACCGCGGAAGCAGCGACTACGCCAGAAGCAGAAACCAAACAGGAAGCCGCTCCGGCTAAAGAAGAGCCTAAGGCAGAAACTAAGCAGGAAGCGGCTCCGGCTGCGGAAGAAAAGGCAGAGGCCAAAGCCGTATCCACGGAGGTAGAGGAAACTGCTCCGGCTAAAGAAGAGGCAAAAGCAGAAACTAAACAGGAAACTGAAGCCGCTCCGGCTAAGGAAGAGCAGGCGCCAAAGACAGCCGCAAGCCAGGAAGATATCAAAGCAGCCTCTGAAGCTGTAGCGAAAGCTGCCGCTGGCGAAGAAACTGTAGCGGAAACAGGAAAGCAGGCGGAAGCGGAAACGAAAGCGGAAGGAAAAGCCGAGGAGAAAGCAGAAGCCGAAAAGCCTGCCAAAGAAGATAAAGAAGAAAGTGCTTCTGACAAAAAAGAAAAAAAATAAGCTGATTTTCAAATGAGAGTTGATGATGGCTATCAACTAGGTTATATCAGTAAAACCCACGGGTTACAAGGAGAAGTCAATATCTATCTGGATGTTGATTTCCCTGAAAATTATCAGAATCTGGAATCAGTATTTGTGGCATTCAAAGAATCGCCGCAAACGCTGATTCCTTTTTTTATAGAAGCTTTTTCCCTTTCCGGCAACCGGGCTATTGTTAAATTTGAGGATGTGGATTCGCTGGAAGCAGCCGAAAGATTTAAAGAGGCCCAGTTGTATTTGCCGCTTGCCTTGCTGCCGAAGTTGCCCAAAGGCCAGTTTTACTTTCACGATATCATTGGCTTTACGGTAATAGATCAAAATCTGGGAACTTTAGGAGCAGTAACCGATGTGTATGCCTTACCCGCGCAGGACATGATCGCCATGCAATACCAAGCAAAAGAAATCCTTATTCCGATGAGTGATGACATTGTGCTGTCGGCAGATATGGAAAAGCAAGAATTACAGGTGAACCTGCCTGAAGGTTTACTGGATGTGTATCTGGATTAATTTATCTGATGGTGTTATAAAAGTACACTGAAGCCTTAAAAACCTTTTCAGTACTGTTACTTTTTAATGAATCCATATACCCGGGCAGCCCTGATTACCATTACAATAAAAGGCAATATCCAGATCAAATCGTTCATAATCAGGTGAAAGTAGAATTGTTTGGTGACCCGCATGTCCATAATGTAAGCATAAAACCACACGGCTCCCACCGCCTTGGACAGCATGCCCAATACAATCAGATACCAGAGTTTTTTAGGATATATGGCAATCAGCACATACAGCACGCCGAAAATCATTACGCCCAGCCCTTGCCAGATAATGATAGAAACAGCCGGGCTTTCCAACCGCGTTACCCACTGGTAGAATGCATTGGGGAAATTATAGATAAAAAAGCCCCAGGCCAGGTTATAAATACCGGCAATAAGTAACAATCCGCGCATCCAGGGTTCAAAGCGTAAAGGTTCTTCCTGGGTAGGGGTTAATTTTTGGTTCATCAAAAAGTAGGGTCAGCCAATAAGCCGGGAAATTAAAGCATTATTGTGGTTTCTCATAAGATAAACTGATATTCAGGTACTGGCAATAACCTGCCAGCGAAACGCCCACATCCAGCGAATGCTGAAGCGGCTTACGCCGGCCTGTTGTAACAAACTTTCCAATTCCTGTCGGGTAAAAGCACGCAGCACCGAAACCGGGGCATCGTTGCGTACCATTACCGATCGCGAAAACCAGGAAGTGAGCAATTTAATAGAATAATAGGCCAGCCAGTGGCGATGAATGTCGTTGATAATAAAACCCAGCCTGCTTTTGCTTTTCATAATACTGAACAGTCTTACCAGTTCTTCATCCGTAAAATGATGGGTAAATAAACTACATTGCATAATATCGAACTCCAGCGTTTGAAATGCTTCTGAGAAAATATTAACCGACTGATAATTAATTTCCGGAAAAGCGCTGGTATTATTCCTGGCATATTCAACAATATTCGGATTGGCATCGATGCCGGTTAATCGCAAAGGAATGTTATGCTTTCTGCCCCATTTGGCCATCAGCATCAGCATATCGCCGCCACCACAACCCAGGTCGGCAATTTTTACCGGTTGGTTTGGCCTGCCCTGCTGTTTGATAATTTTTTTCAGGCCATTGATGGTTACATAATTCCCGCCCAGGCGGTGATTAATCACCTCCAGTTCCCGCAGGGTTTGGTCCATCGCGGTGCCGCTCCCTTCAAAATCGTCCATCAGTTCCTTTTCGTACGAGCGATGTGTAAAAACTGGCATTTTGGTAGCGTTCGGATAATTTTACTAGAAATTTTAAAAATTATAAGTTTGAAGCGGGAAGACCGAAGTTGAATAAAAAAACTTCCCACTTCCGTCTCCGAACTTCTGACTTCCATCTTTTTCCCTATCCCGAAGCTATTTTCAGTAACATGCTTTCCAGGGTAAGACCGGGGCCAAACGCTAAGGCCAGTACGGTTTTATCAGCATCTAAGGCAGTAAAATTAGCAAGCATGGCTTTTAACACAAACAAAATAGTAGGCGACGACATATTGCCATATTTTTTAAGCACCTGATAAGAAAAGTAATTCTGATCTTTTTCCAGATTCAAAACTTCTTCTATAGACTGTATAATTCGTTTGCCTCCAGGATGAATGGCATAAAAATCGGCTTTTCCAGTTTCAGAAGGCACTTCAAAATCATCATCGGCAGGCATAGCAAGTTTACTCATCAGGTTGGCAGTGAGCCGGGTTATTCCGCTTTTTATAATTTCAGGAACATAGGCGGAAAGCCGCATTTCAAACCCAAAATCGCCAATTTTCCAGGCCATATCTTTTTTCCCTTCCGGCACCAGATCGCAATAAAAGTTTTCAACATCCAGCCTTAAACCTGCATAATAACTGCCTGAAAGTAACGCCGCAGCCGATCCGTCTCCAAAAAGGGCATTGGCCAGCATATTATCTTCGTCTTTTATTGTTTGAAAATGAATACTGCAAAGTTCAGTGCAAACCAACAGTACCTGCGCTTCCGGGTCGGACCTGATAATGCTATCAGCCACTTTTAGCGCGTTAAACGCGGCATAACAGCCCATAAAATTAATAGCTGTGCGTTGTACCTGATGGTTGAGTCTTAACTGATGAATGAGTTCAATATCCAAACCGGGCGCGTACATACCCGTACAACTTACGGTGATCAGATGGGTAATTAATTGTTTATCAAACTGGTGTATTTGTGATAAACAATCTTCTACTGCAGCCATACTAAGCGCCAAAGCCTTTTCCTGATATACTTCCATGCGCTGGCTAATGCTGGGAAAGGGTTCCAGATTGATATTTTCCGGAAAAAATTTATCACTGTCAGCGGCTTCATCGGTAGCGTAATCGGGTAAAACGGAATAGCGGTAACTGATGCCGGAAGCCCGGTACAGTGCCAGCAACCGTTGCTTTTCCCGTTCATTCATCTGCAGCGTGCGAGCCATAAATTCGGCTACCTCCGATTGCCTGATCCGGTACCTTGGAACCGCGGTTCCAATAGATATAATTGATGCATTCATGCAATTGTTTTAAAGGAAAATACAGATAAAAAAGAATTAGGTTGACCTGTTTTCCTGTTGTAACGCTTTGGTTTAATCCGGGTTAAATAGTCAGGTTAGTTCAATACACCAATTATTCAGATTGAAAAATATACCCTTATTCGTCCTAGTCTGAATTGCTTTTTCTTAAAACTTTTTAGAACGTATAAAGTTTAAAGAATACACTTAATTATATTTTTTCTGATACTTTTCAGAACCCATATTTAATTTTAAATATTATGAAATTTTATTTTTTGATGGGCATTTTGCTTATACCCGGACTTCTTTTTTCTCAGGTAAAAGACAAGCCCTTTGCCCACAGTAATTTAATTATAGTGGATACCCCTGATGAATCCAGCACCGCTTATGAAAACCTGATGGATATTTTCATAAATCATGGATACAGGCTGGAAACCCGAGATGACGCGAACATGCTCTTTATCGTAACAAAAAAGTTAGATAACCAAACTACCAATCATGTAAGTGTAACCCTGAAAGAAAATGACCAGGAACAAACCCAGCTTAACCTGAGTGGCCGTGTGGTAATTGATGAAGTTGGCGATGAAAGAGGAATTGTACAATGGCTTCCTGATGAAGAAAACAATATTCTGAATGATGCCTATAAAAGTATGCGGGAAGTAGCCCAGGGCTATCCGGAAGGTGAAGTCAGCTATGGCCAGCATTAAACTTCCGGGCCTGTACAAAAAATTTTAACCACTCCGATCTCAGCATATGTCATCAAAAAAGAATACCTTGTTTCCTTTATCAGGTAACTGGTTTGCTTTTTATGATAAGTAGGTCCACATGGCTGCACCTCCGCGTCGCGTTTTCCTTTTTTCTGCTGCCCGTTTTTTTATTTGCCCTTAGCGCATCTGCTGATGTACAGGTTGGTTCAGTATTCCTTGTTTTTGTTATCCTGCATTTTTTTCTGTATCCGGCCAGTAATGGATATAACAGTTATTTCGACAAAGATGAAGACAGCATTGGCGGGCTGGAAAAACCACCCACTGTTACCCCCGACCTGTATTATGTAGCCATCGGACTGGATGTAATCGCCATTTCACTGGGTCTGTTAATTAGTTGGGAATTTGCGGTAATGGTTTTTATTTATGGCCTGGTATCAAAAGCGTACAGCCATCCGGCAATCCGCTTAAAAAAATATCCGTTCGTTAGTTGGTTTATCGCAGGCCTTTTTCAGGGGTTCTTCACTTTTTTAATGGCCTATCTGGGTATCAATAACCTGAAAATCATTCAATTGGCCGATTTCGCAATCTTATTTCCCGCTTTACTAACCTCTGTGATGTTGTGGGGCTCGTACCCCATGACGCAGATATACCAACACGAAGAAGACACCCGCAGGGGCGATATTACATTAAGCATCAAACTGGGCATCAGCGGTACTTTTTATTTTACGGCTTTGATATTTCTGCTATCGGTAGCAGGATTTATGGTATATTACACTTTGTATCATTCATTTGACTACGCGTTGCTGTATGTGGCGTTTCTGTTGCCGGTACTTTTTTACTTTATTTACTGGTTGTTGCTGGTGTTAAAAGACAAAAGGCAGGCTGATTTCCATCATACCATGCGGCTCAATATGATTTCGGCCCTTTGCCTGAATCTTTTTTTTGCCTTCATGTTTTATATCAACAATCAGTAAAAAATGATTGCTTAGTATTTCACCTTTTTCTTTTTACCCTTTTTGTTGATGTAGTACCAGTCGCCGGTTCTGTTACCACTTTCATACTGGCCGGTATATTCCAGTTGGCCATTTTCGTTATAAAATTCCCAGTTACCATTTTCCATGCCCATATGAAATTCGCCTTCCTGTAACGGCATACCATCTTCCCGGTAAAATATCCATTTTCCTTCCGGCAGACCATCCTGGTAATTACCTTTTCTGTTCAAATTTCCATTTTCATAGAAAAAATACCAGGTTCCGGCATATAATCCGGCTTTGTAAACACCTTTCTTTTCTAATTGCCTATCGGTATAATAATACCAGGCAGAATCCTGTTCCACGCCATTTTCCCAGTTTTCAACAGCCATCAGTTTACCTGAAAAATCATAATATACCACTTCGCCGTGCAGTTGATCTTTATGATAGGTTTCTTCTATACTTTTTAT
>JBGTIS010000266.1:0-9714 GCA_041745535.1 Cyclobacteriaceae bacterium
CTTCTGGGCCATCAGAGGGGGAGGCGGCAATTTTGGTGTGGTAACCTCATTTAAATTCAGGCTGCATCCATTGGATATGATTGTGGCAGGCCCCATGCTTTGGGAACTGGAAGACACCCAGGCAGTGATGAAATTCTTTGAGAAATTTATTACCAAAGCCAGGGAAGAGCTTAACGGATTTTTCGCTTTTCTTACCGTGCCTCCCGCACCTATATTCCCGGAAAATCTGCACATGAAAAAAATGTGTGGTGTGGTATGGGCATTTACAGGCTCACAAGAGGAAGCTGACAAAGCGCTGGAACCCTTCCGCAAATTCAAAGCTCCGGCGCTGGACATGGTAGGCAGCATGCCCCATCCGGCCTTACAAAGTATGTTCGATGCCTTGTATCCTCCGGGCCTGCAATGGTACTGGCGGGCCGATTTTGTCAATCATTTGAGCGATGCGGCCATCGCCATCCATAAGAAATATGCCGAACAAATGCCTACCATGCTTTCTGGCATGCATTTGTATCCTATCAGTGGAGCAGTTCATCAGATATATAAAAACTCGACAGCTTTTAATTTCCGAACAGCGAATTATGCGCAGGTAATGGTTGGGGTAGATCCGGATCCGGCTAACAACAATGCCATCACCAACTGGACTAAGAATTACTGGAATGCCCTGCATCCGTTTTCGGCAGGTGGCGCCTATGTCAACTTTATGATGGACGAAGGGCAGGAACGGGTACAGGCTACCTATGGCGACAATTATGACCGCCTGATGCAAATAAAGAAAAAATATGACCCGCATAACTTATTCAGGGTGAACCAGAATATCAAACCTGATTGATGCATGCAACATTATTCAGCACGGCATGCCCTGGCCGTGCTGAACATATGGCCGTTTCCGGGCCTAATCTGTTTACGCTGTGATCTGTTATTGTAATTCCAGGTAAGGTGCCAACTTAGTGGTAACCCCTTTCAATTTGAAGGGTAGCCCCTATTTTACCGATCCAGGCTATTTCCTAGCTTTGATTTCATAATAAGCGGACAACGAATATCAGGATTTGTGATATCGGTGAAAAAGGAAATTATGCTTTTCTTCCATCATCAATAGGTATATTTACAGGCAGCAGTTTTGTTTTAACCATTTGATAACCACGCATACTATGTACAAACAAATGTTTACTTTGCTCGTGTGCTGCTCCTGTCTGTATACCACAGGCATGGCCTAGGATGAGGAACGCAATTGGCTGGGCTTCTACCCCACCTTTTCATTCCAGACTGCCTTACCGTGGAAGGCACCTTCCAATCTATTATTAATACTGAAAACATTAAATCCATCACCCTGAAAGACGATTCGGATACCAAACATAAAATCACTGAAGACCAGATCGACAAAGTGTTTTTTGAATTTAATGACATGGATAAGCTGTCTGCCGCCAGCGAAGCTGCAGCCAGTATCAAAGCTATTGTGAATACCGATTTCAGGCAAATTTTCAGGGCCGAGCACTTTATCTGGGAACATGCCATTACTCCTAAAAAAGGCAAAAGAGAAATCCTGAGCTGGTAAATCCTGGCTTCGACACCCAAATAAAAGTATACCGCGATCCTTCTGCGCAGGAAACCGGACAGTTGTCTATTGGCGGTGTCAGTTTAAATAGTGGGATAGAAAAGTCGTATTATCTGGTAAAACAGGGGTCGGATATAGCCGTGCGAGTAGAAAAGAAAAATTACAAAGAGCAGTTCGCTGAACTCTTTGGCGATTGTCCGGAAGTAATCCAGGCTTTCAGCAGCAGGAAACCTGACTGGGATGACCTGCCCACCCATGTGTTTGCCTACGACCAGTTGTGTACAGCAAAGTAGAGGCATATACCTCCAACCATATCGGAGTACCCGCCTGCTGAAAGGTACTCCGATATTTTTTGGTAACACCCACCTGTGGCAGGGAACCTAAAAACACCCTGACCTGCAATTATTCATTCCCCTATAAGAGAGTACTTTTGTTAGAAAAGTACTATTTATTGAAAATACGTCTTCCTTATGGGAAGCATACGAAAACCTATGAGCCAGAAAACAGGGCAATTCTAATAAAAGTACAAATACCAATAGTATAACTCAAGGTGCTTACTGTCCACAGGTAGTCACCTCCTCCCTGGTATTGTTTTCACTGCCAAACTTTCTTCACATCATGTTCCTATGGGCTGACTACGCTATTTAACCAAGTCAATGCTGTATGAATAAGATATATTAAGCAGATGAGGAAAAGTAATAAAGTATTCCTTGCAGTCGGGATGCCGACCAGATGAGGCTTTGCCGAATTCCGGTAGTCGGCATAAATCCGGTCGGCGCCCCGACGGGGAGAATACCCTAAAACTATTGCTCACCTACTTAAAACCTTTTTGAATGATAAATTCAACAAAGCATAGGGTTACTTTCTAAAAAATGCTTTATTTAAGGAAAAATTCATTCACCATCATTACCCCCTATGCACCTCACCCGTCGTCACTTTCTGCAATCGGCTGCCCTCAGCACCCTGGGCAGCGTTGCCGCACTCAGTACAAGTTCAACCTCCACTGGTGCGCCCCTGTCGGACTATGCCGACCTCGACCAAATACTTGCCCGGCCCGTACTGAAAAAGGAACTCTTCCACAGTCCGGTGATTATCGACCGGCTGGAATTGCTGCGCCTGGATGATAACTTCCTCTGCCGGGTAGTGGCCACCGACGGTGCTGAGGGCATTTCAGTAAGCAACAACATGCAGATGATTTCGCTGTACCCCATTTTCACCCTGCGCCTGCAACCCTTTTTTATTGGTAAAGATGCCCGCGACTGGGAAGCCTTACTGGAAGAAGTATATGTGTATCAGAGTAATTACAAGCTACAGAACCTGGCCCTATGGGTACCGCTGGCTACCATTGAGTTTGCCGTGCTGGATATGCTGGGCAAAATCGCCGATAAATCCATGGGCGCCCTGATTGGCGACATTCATCACCCTGAGATTGCGGTATATCAGGCCAATAATTACCGGGGGAAATCCGCGGAAGAATCCATTGCGCTCATTCAAAAGGAAGTCGGCGAATCGCAGGCCAAAGCACTGAAATTCAAGGTGGGTGGCCGCATGAGCCATAATGCCGATTATCCGCCGGGCAGAACCGAAAAACTGATCCCGCTGGTGCGCGAAACTTTCGGCGATGCCATGACCATTTATGCCGATTCCAACGGTTCTTATACGCCCGATGAAGCCATCCGGATTGGCAGGCTCATGGAGGAATACCAATATGATTTTTACGAGGAGCCGGTACCTTTCGACTGGTATGAGGAAACCCTGCAGGTGGCCGATGTACTGAGCGTACCCATTGCCGGTGGTGAACAGGAACCCAGCATGCATAATTTCCGCTGGCTGATCCACCACAATGCCCTGGATATTGTACAACCCGATATTTTTTATTTCGGGGGTATGATCCGATCAATGAAGGTGGCCCGGATGGCCGCGGCCCGGGGAAAGGCATGCACCCCGCATATTTCCGGTTCCGGACTGGGTTATCTGTATATGATGCATTTCGTGTCGGCCGTACCCAATGCTGGGCCTTATCATGAATTCAAAGGGTTTAACAATGAGCTACCACTGGAATCTCCCACTTCCACACTTACCAGCAAAGAGGGCATCGTACAAGTGCCCACCGGTCCGGGACTTGGTGTTACCATTGATCCCGAATTCATCGGCCGGCATAAACTGGTAGCATCTTGATGTGGTCAGGCGGGTTCAAAATCTGTTTCACCCAGTTGCTGTGCTGCCTCCAGGTTCCGGTACCGCTTTGGTTTTACCAGCTTTCGTTTGTAAACGTACACGTCACGTTTTATGGCCATTACCAGCTTGTGCCAGAATGATCGGTTGATGGGCGGCAGCTCAGGCGATGAGAAATAGCTTACCCGAACGTCTACGGTGCCCAGTCCCTCGCAATATTCCCTCCGGCGCTCGGGATGCTGGCCCTGTATACCGCCCAGCAATTTATAATAAGCGTCTGTCATCAGCAGATACTCATTGCTTTGTATGGAATTTTTGAGCAGCCTGTGGGTCAGGATTACGTCCTCCCCTGCTACCTTATTGAATTGCCGCACCTTGGTAAAAACGGCCTCCCCATGATGCTGAATCACTTTCAGTTTCAGTTGTCCTACATTGGTGCAGGCATCACATTCACAGGTACTGCAATCGCTTACCAGTTCTCTCTCCCTTTTGCGGAATTCTTCAAAGAATTGCCGCACCTGATTACAAACCACCCGTGCCATGGCCCGGCTGCCATCTGATACGGCATAAAATACAACAGCATCTCCTTCCAGTTCGTGTACAACCAGGGGAGAATCCGAAGTTTTGATCACCGTTTCCAGTAGTTCACTGATGATCCGTTCGGCGTGGATCAGGCTGTATTTGTGTTGTTTGATGAATTTGGTATACCCGCTGATATCAGCGATTACCAGAAATATGGGTTTGATTTCCATAGGGCAACCTTATTGATGAGGTAAAAGATTGACGTTTTACATGCCGCCCAATTGCTCTTTGAATATACACATATCCGGTGTCAATAGCAAGACAAGATCCCGGCAACCAGAGTCGCCACTGACATTGCTTTTTATAAACAAATGCAATGGTAAAAAGCGCTTTTGGGTTGCGAAATTTATCTTCTTTTACATCCTGAAAAGGATGAACTATAGCCAGCCAGAACGCCTGAAAAGCCGATAAAGCAGGGTGGAAAGGCCAACCGTCAGTATTAATACCGTTAAGTACCCGTACCGCCAGTCCAACTCCGGCATATATTTGAAGTTCATGCCGTAAAAGCCGGCAATCATGGTAGGTACCGCGAGGATGGCGGCCCAGCCCGCGAATTTCTTCGATACTTCGTTGTGCGACAGCGAAATCAGGGAGAAATTGGCTTCCAGGGCGGTGGTCAGCAGTTCCCGAGTGGTATCCACCATTTCGTTAATGCGGATAGCATGGTCGTAGATATCCCGGAAATAGGGTTGGATGTCCTGTGGAATCAGCTCGAGGTCGAAGCGCATAAGGCGGTTGCAGATGTCAATAAGGGGTGATACGGCTCGTTTGATGCTAAGCAGTTCCCGCTTGAGCCGGTAGATTTCCTCGGTGGTTTCCCGCTTGTATTGTTCACCAAATATTTTCTCCTCCAGTGCCTCAAGTTCTTCCTCAAGGGCATCCACTACCGGGAAATACTGATCAACAATAGAGTCCAGCACCGCATAGAGCGCAAACGCGGGGCCTTTGCCCAGCAAACGCGGGGTACTTTCGCAGCGGGAGCGCACTTCCGTGTAAGCCAGCGATGACCCATGCCTCACGGTAACCATAAAATTACTTCCCAGGAAAAAGTGCGTTTCTCCGAAATCAATCCGATGCTGCCCGCTGTTCATTTGTGCCGTACGTAATACGATGAAAAGTGAGTCACCATAGGCTTCCAGTTTGGGTCGCTGATGGGCACGGTGGGCATCTTCAATGGCCAGGTCGTGGAGCCCGAATGCCTGCTGCACCTGCCGGAGCAGGTCCGTACCGGGTTCATGCAGACCAATCCATACAAACTTCTCCGGTTGCCTGAGCACCTGACTGATGTTGTTTATTTCTACATCTTCCACACGATGGCCCTCGGCATAGGCCGCACAATTGATGATCATATTCATTTATATCAATCTTTCACCAATGTCGGCATAATTTATCCATTGTACAAGCCATCATAAAGCCATGAATTGGTTTCACCATACAAGACCTTCTGAATAGCTGTAATTAAAACTCAAAATAGTTAAGGGATTGGCAGAATGATGCCGGTGGCGGCTTCGAGTCCTTTCCAGAGTACACCTACTATGGCATTCCACACTTTCTCGATGGTAACCACCAATAAACCCCGCAGGGTTTTTACAAAATTGAGTGCCATTGCTTCCAGACTGTCTAAAAAGAAATCCTGGGTTTCTTCCGTAATCATGCCACTGGCAATGCCCTGGGCCACCATTTCAGTTTGCTGGGCGATTGCCTTAATTTGTCTTTCGGAAAAACCTCTCAGGGTGGTCACATCCTTTTTCAATACCTGAGAGGCAGCGTCTTTGATGTCGTTGATTAATAAGGAAATATTAATGGGTGTAGCCATGGTTCAGTCCTCCAATTGTTAACGTTCTAAGAAATTTTCATAAGTAATAGCCTGGTCTAAAAAAATCACTACCTGCCCTTTGAAGGCAGCTACTTCAACAGCCGTTACGCCCTGCTTCCTATCCGTATCCCGCATTTTAGTTATGGTTTTAGAGATGGCATCCAATGCCGTAGCACTGGGAGCCTCATCGCCATCTGTAACCTGTATCCCTCGTTCAGAAAGAGAGTTATTTATTTTTTCTGTGACTTTATTGCTGGGTACCGGTCTGGCCTTGGTCTGGATCGCAAGCGCATCCAGATTTCCGATCAGGTGGTTATAGCGTTGCTCTCTTTCAACAAAGGTTTCTTTTTCTGTACCAGCAGCAGTAGCAGCGAAATGTTCCATCAATGCTATATTGGTGGCTAGTAGCCCATCTACAATGGCTTTGTCGTAATTAGGTGCTAGGGTGACCGCACAACCAGAAAGAAACAGGATAACGGCTACTGAAAAAGTCAGTCCTTTGGGTGTTCCTGTCCAATAACTTATTGACATGCGTTTATTAGTAAGTGGTTATTAATAATTAAACATTTGGTTTATGCTTTGCAACCGGAAGAGTCTGGTACAATGGGTAACTGGACTGCATTCTATGATTGAAAAGTTAACAATCTTTATGGTCCTTTTTCGGCGATCTGGGCTGGCTTTCCAGTTCAGGTAGCTGTTCCACATGCCTTACATTTGGGATTTCACGACCATGCCTGTCAAAATAAAGGGTTAACTTTCTCCCGAATCTCTGGTTCCAGGGCTCGTAAATAACCCGGATGGCCGGATAGGCGTCCATAACAAAAGCAATGGGCGGCGAATGCCGAATGCCAGCTTCCACAGCTTCGGGTGAGGCTCCTTCCTGAGCCGGAGCCTGCCAGCCATGGCGCACCAGATAGTCAAGCCGACAGCCTTCCTCCAGGGTTGCTTTCAACACTTCTGGCCAATGTGCCTGTAAAAATACGATGCTTCCCTCACTGGATAGTCGTAAGGTTATATTGGATGACCAAATGGGAATACCTTCCACACGCCGGCTAACCCGCAGGATTTTGGCACCGGAGGTGATGCGCCCCATCTTTACTTTTTCATTTTTATCAATCTGGGCTTCCTGGTTTTGCTCGGTTAAAACCTGCCATTCTTCTGCTTCTTCAACCGGTAGGTCAAGTGCTTCAAATACCTGCTTTCCCATTTTAATCAGATCCTTATCAGCACCTTTATATACGCCAGAACCCTCTTCCGATCCGTAACGGAAATCCTGGATAAACAGGGTTCGGCTATCCAGCCGCTGACTGATCAGCAAATTCTTCGACCGAATCGCTGTGAAATTTAATTCGGAGCCGCTTTTCTCTATATCACCAGCATCCAGGTTAAGTGCTTTGGCCAGTTGTAAGAGCTGGTCAATTTCTCCGTCTCTGCTGTAATCTTTATTAGGGTTGGTAGTCATATTTGTTTTTGCTTTGGGTTACATACATTTTATCTACAAATCCACTTCCAGGCGAACCAATTGGGTGTGGGATCAGACCATTCGTCTTTCACTCTCTCATTTTCCCGCCGATTAATGGCATCATCACGGTTGTTGCCGGCAGCCAGTGCCACGGCACAACAGCCACTCTGCACATCGTCAATGCCTACGGTCATCCAGGCATCGCCCACACTCAGGTGCGGAAAAAACCAAAATGCACCCGAAGTATAGGCACCCAAACCAGAACCGCGCACATCGCTGTCAAGGGCATCTGAAGTGGAGGTTCCCGAGTGGCCCACGGCCATGTGAAGCCCCTGAAAAGTGGGAAACCATGAGTTTGCAAGGGAGACCAGATCCATCGGACAACTCGCGTCAATAAAAGCGAAACGAAGGCTACCTGATCCGTTGCCCCACCGCGATTGTGTACCTACAGTTACCGTATCAGGATCACCGAAGTTTCCACAAACAATAATAAAATCAGGACTGTTGGCATTGGGCGGATTCTGGCAACTGCCATGCCCGGCATACAAATACACTTCAGGGACATCGCTTCCTCCACTGGCATCCATATCGCCTCCATCACGGAAATCTGAACCCCACACATCTCCATTGTTCCAGGCACTGAACAGCCCAAAGCCCCCTAAATTATACCAGTTTCTGAATAATTGCCCCTCCGTAATAGTGGCCGGCAGATCCGGTCCTGAACATCCGTTGGGAATGTAATCCCTAACACATCCTGTTGAATATCTCATTTGACACCTCCGTTAGTTTTAAGTGGTTAACCAGTTAAGGTATATAATCGTGTAGTTTCCTTCTTAGTACATTCAAATCATTTAAAGTAACCTAAATGTAATTTAAATATGTAACTTTAATTATATTTTAAATGCGTGCCTTATGGTTAACCTACAGGATTTTATTGGGAATACTAGCGTATTCAAAAAATTTGTGGTAGATGAACTGCTATTTGTTGAAATCATATGCCCTGTTGAAGATGACGCGTCAGCGAGCGGTTTATGGTGGCATCATAATTTTTTTTCATATGCCATGGCCGGTGAAATGGAACTGAAAACACTCAGGGAAGCATATATCTTCAAAGCGGGTGATTGCATTTTTGCCAAAAAAGGAAGCATTGTAGCAGCCAGGCATCTGGTTCAGGAAGACTTTTGTGAGTTGCGGGTTTTTGTACCGGATGATTTTATCAGGTCGGTTTTTCAGAAATATAGAATACCATTCATAGAGGCAGGAACCAATGAAAAAACCGATACCCTTATCCCACTTGCCGTTGATGATGTACTTGAGGTTTATTTTCATTCATTACTAACCTATTTCCAAAAACTTAACCCTCCCCCTCAATCGCTGCTCAAATTAAAGTTTGAGGAATTGATGGTAAATATTTTGTCCAGTAATATGCATCGAACCTTGAAATATTTTTTTAGTGAGCTTTGCAGATCAACAAAGCCTTCTGTCAAAGAAATCATGGAAGCAAATTTTTTCACTAACCTGTCGCTCGATGAATTTGCCCGACTATGTGGCAGAAGTCTGACCACATTCAAAGAAGAATTTAAAAGTATTTTTCAGAATACACCTGGTAAATGGCTGCTGGAAAAACGCCTGGAATACAGCCACTATTTGTTAGAAACTACAGCTTATAGCATTGATGAAATTTGTGATAAAAGCGGTTTTGAAAACAGGTCGCATTTCATCCGTGTATTCAAAAGTAAATATGGCCTTCCCCCCGGTCAATTTAAAATCCATAAAAATCTCCATCGGCAAGCGTAATCATCCTGACTTCCTGGTATAGTTTTTTGACTTTTCAGCAAATCCATTCTGATTTCAACGCGGTAATTTTGAAAATATTAATCAAAACATCTATCGTTATGAAAACAGAAAATGAAGTTACTTCCAGTAAGAAAAACCAAAACAAAGATTTAGTACGCCGTGCCGTTGAGGAAATATGGAACCGGGGCAAATACGATACTATCGAGGAATTTGTTTCCCGCGATTTTGTTGTTCATTCCTCAAAGCCCGCCGACGAAATCCACGGTCAGGAAGAAGCTAAACAGTTTTACATCCAATTGCGCAAAGCGTTTCCCGACATTCACTTTACCA
>JBGTIS010000267.1:0-10491 GCA_041745535.1 Cyclobacteriaceae bacterium
TGGCTGTGGTAATGGGCGGCTATTTGCTGGCTTCCCAGCTTCACTTTTCCGGTCCGCTGGCCGTGGTGGTGGCTGGCTTGCTGGTGGGTAATACAGCAGAATCTTCTATGTCGGAAACTACGATGCTGTATGTTGATAAATTCTGGGAGCTGGTAGATTTATTGATGAACGCCGTATTATTTGTATTAATTGGATTGGAAATCCTGGTACTCACTTTTGATAAGCAATACATTATTGCCGGACTACTTGCCATTGTCATAGTACTGATTTCCCGCTATGTTTCTCTGGCGATTCCCATCGCGTTTTTACGAAGAAAACTGGAATTTACCAGAGGGACTACCCGCATTATGACCTGGGGTGGACTCAGAGGAGGGATTTCTATCGCTTTGGCACTTTCATTAGCCAGCAATATGAACAGGGACCTGCTGCTACCGGTTACTTACATGGTAGTTGTATTTTCTATTGTAGTACAAGGACTTACCCTCGAGAAAGTAGTGAGAAAGCTTAAATAACAACTATTTCGTTACAATGATACTGCTTCAATCTGTCCGATTTAAAAAGATTCGCGCGGATTTCAAATATAAAACAATAACATTCCTTCCAGGCAAAAAAATTATTACATTTTGGTAACCAAGAAAAAAAGTAAAATATTTTTAGTTATTCGGAAGTAGCAAAGTTTACTACCTTTTTCATTGGGCTCTGGGAGTTAACCCGCAGTTTGATATCCATATTGTAGGTATCGATTGGGATAGTTTCCTGCTCTTTCTTTGTAGCGGTTTTTCCTGCCATCTTGTAGTACTTTTCGAGCAGGTGCTTGGCCCGGTCAATGGGGATTGATGAGGTGCATCCGTTCAGATTATTAATTTGAATAATGGGTTCATCTCTGCGTGAAAGTTCTTTTACAGTAGCTTCGTATTGCTCACCAAAATATATAATGAAAGCAGGATCAGTCATAAATACATATTTTGGTGGTTCTTGATTTAAATTGCTTTTTTTCATGGCGTCCTGAAATTTGCGGTCTGATTGTGTGTGTGTTCCCAATAAAAAACTATGTTAGAGAATTCAAATTACAAAATATTCCCTATAGAATAAGGAATAAATAAAAAATTTTGTTCCATTTTTGGAAATAAAATTCAATCCCTTTCTTTCGATACTTTTTACATTGAAATTATCCCAAAAATTGGGAAAAATCCAAAAGTACTATTTCAGCCAACTTTTATAATCTGGGAACAGTTAATCCACCATCTACCATAATTACCTGTCCGGTAGAATAAGGGAAATACCCGGTAGCCAAGGCCGTTACGGCCCGGCCCACATCTTCAGGAAATCCCCAGCGATGCTGTACGCACAATCCATCTTCAATAAGCTTATCGTATTTTTCGGTCACTTTGGCCGTCATATCGGTTTTAATAACACCAGGCCTTACTTCGTATACCGGAATGTTGTATTCGCCCAGCCGTGTGGCAAACAGGCGGGTCATCATGCCAATGCCGGCTTTACTCAGGCAGTATTCACCCCGGTTTACAGAAGCTACAGTAGCTGAAATAGAAGACACATTTACGATACAGCCAAAAAACTCAGGATTAGCCTGCTTTTGTGCTACCAGCCAGTTGGCCGCTGCCTGAGAAAGGAAATAAGGTCCCTGCAGATTGGTTTTCATCACATAGTCAAAGCTTTCTTCGGTGGCTTCCAGAATATCTTTTCTTTCTTTGGGCGCCACACCGGCATTGTTCACCAGCACATTCAGCTGACCAAATTCGGTTTTTACCTTGTCCAGCATGGCCTGCCGATCTTCGGTAGAGGCGATGTTGCCCTGGCAGTAAATAACCTTTACCTGATGATTTTTTAACTGATCGATCACAGGTTGCACATCAGCTTCATCACGCATGCCATTAATAGCCACGTCAAAACCTGCTCGGGCTAATGCTTCGGCAATACCCAGCCCGATGCCACGGCTGCCCCCGGTAATCAGGGCTGTTTTTTTTGTCATAAGTAAATAGATCTACGATGATTTGAGAAAATTATTTTAGTTCAGGCACATCGACCCAGCAACGTTTTTCCCAGCTCTCCAGGCCTTTTTCGGCCAGTTGTACCCCTTTGGCGCCTTCCAGCAGGGAATAGGGAAATGGTTCGTCTTTTACTATGTGTTTCAGGAACAGTTCCCATTGTACTTTAAAAGCATTATCGTAATTTTCCTGCTCGGGCACTTTCTGCCAGCCTTCAAAATAAGGAATCGGTTGCGCTACATCCGGATTCCAGATGGGTTTGGGCGTATTACCGTAATGCTGAATCCAGCAATCGCGCAGGCCAGCTACGGCTGAGCCTTTGGTGCCGTCTACCTGTAAGGTAAGCAGATCGTCGCGGCGTACCCGTACGGTCCAGGAAGAGTTGAAATGCGCGATAACATCGTTTTCCAGTTCAAAGGTAGCATAGGCCGCATCATCAGCCGTACATTTATATGGTTTTCCCTGCTCGTCGATGCGTTCAGGAATGTGCGTAGCGCCCAGGCAGGATACTGATTTTACTTTTCCGAAAATATTATCCAGCACATACCGCCAGTGGCAAAGCATGTCTACAATAATACCGCCGTCATCTTCTTTCCGGTAGTTCCAAGAAGGTCGCTGCGCGGGAATAGAAGTACCTTCAAATACCCAATAGCCGAATTCACCCCGTACAGAAAGAATTTTTCCAAAAAACCCGTTCTGAATCAGTCGCTGTAGTTTCACCATCCCCGGCAGCCAGAGTTTATCTTGTACCACCCCGTTTTTCAGGCCGGCTTCTTTACAAAGCTGATAAAGTTCCAGGGCGGTTTCGGTGCTTACGGCAATGGGTTTTTCACAGTAAATATGTTTTCCGGCTTTAATAGCTTTTTTTACTCCTTCGGCCCTACGACCGGTGGTTTGGGCATCGAAGTAAATAATATTATGCGAATCGGCTAAGGCTTCATCCAGGTTGGTCGTCATTTTATCCACATCCGCCATCTGACATAATTTCTCCAGTTTGGCTTTGTTTCTTCCTACCAGAATAGGGTCTGGCATAATGGTTTCTTCCGGGCTGATCATGACACCGCCTTGTTTTCTGATGGCTACGATAGAACGCATCAGGTGCTGATTGGTACCCATACGGCCGGTAACGCCATTCATAATAATTCCTACTTTATGCTCCTTCATTTTTTTGATTAAGTATGTTTAAGAATGTTCAATATAGGCTTTCAGAATTTTACTTAAAAATTGCTCCTGGTCTTCTGCCCAGAATTTATTGGAAAATATTTCTACTTCGTTGAAACCGTCAAAACCTGCCTTTTCCACCCATGATCTGATTTCATTGACGGCAATACACCCTTCGCCCATCAGTCCACGATCCAGCAGCAGGTCGGTAGTGGGCACATTCCAGTCGCAAATGTGAAACGCGAACAATTTCTCATTCCGCCCACACCGCATAATTTCCGATTCCAGTACAGGGTCCCACCACAAATGGTATACATCTACCGCTACGCCCACGAAAAGAGAATCGATCACTTCGGCCAGGTCGTTGGCCTGGGCCAGGGTATTGATGGCCGAACGGTCGCCGGCATACATCGGATGCAGCGGCTCAATGCCCAGCTTTACGCCATGCTCTTCAGCCATGGGTAAAATCGCTTCAATACCTTCCCGGATTTGCTTTCTGGATGTACCGAGCGACTGATCAGGACTTGAACCGCATACCAGCACAATCAAGGGTGCGCCGATAGCGGCAGCTTCCTCAATTATTTTCTTGTTATCGTCAATAGCTTTTTGCCTTTCAGTGGCCGAGGTATGAGGAAAAAAACCGCCCCGGCAATAGGAGATCAGCGACAGGTCATGATCGGACAACAGAGTTTTTACTTCCTGCGGTTGCAGCTTTTCAATCGCGTCGCGCCAGATAGTGATGCCCTTTACGCCTGCCGCGCTGTATTTTTTAACCGCGGTAGCAAAATCCCAGGGTTTGGTGGTAATGGTATGGATGCAAAGTTTTGAAAAATCTTGTAATGATGATGCTGGCATTCCACTGTAGTTACGGTTAAAATTTGAAGGGTTTAAAGTTACATATTGAAATTTGTTTTCCAAACCTAAAATACCGGGTAATACCCTGATTTATTATTTAAAGTTTTTAATAGAAAACTGTAGTCAATAAGAAAAATTGGTATTCATTTATAAAGTAGTACTATTTATATAAAATCTTTCATTTATATTTGAACTGTCGGATAATTTTTTCTATATTCTATATTGAATTTCAATAACCTGAAGGAATCATAAGCAAGTGTACTTTGAGAAAAGCCATAAAAATTTTGATCTTTTTTCTTACCAGTCGCATGCTATTAAGCTTATCATGTCGCATATCTTTTTCAATCGGATCGCCGAAGCGAATGGAGCCTAACGCGGCTTTAAAATTCGATACTCAATGTTCAACATTCAATGCTCAATTCCATAAACATGGTTCGCGGTGTAATGACAAATGCTTAGATGTACATCGCTTTTATTTAATGCTGGAAAACAATCCATTTCAAGAAAACTCCTTTTCGTTAAAGGGGCAAACACCAGCGAACAAATTCTGGGGAAGTTATACATTTGACAGTCTGGGAACGATACAAATGTATGATGTAACCACCACCCGTCATTATTTACCTCAACCCTTAGGCGATATAGAAGCCCGATTTCTGGATTTGATAGAACGTGCCGATTATTATGAAATTTCTGAATCTCAATTATGGCTATTTAGTGCGGAGGAAGTACTAATTTTCAGGTCGGAATATAAACTCAAAAACAGACTTGCACGCAACGATGTACAATAACTGGTTCCCGTTTACTAAGAATTTGAAGGAAGTTTTGGAATTATCCCGGAACAATAATCAGGATGCTTATATTTGTTAACAGAAAATCATCCGGATACCCTTAAAAACAGCTATAGCCATTGAATTATTGCAGCCATTGCGGAATTAGCGCACTCAGCTTTACCATACCGGCAGGCGACCTGCTTCCCCGGTACTGTTGTACCAATTGTGGCACTATCCATTACCAGAACCCCAACATGGTGGTAGGCACTATTCCTGTTTTCGAGGATAAAATCCTGCTTTGCCAGCGTGCCATTGAACCGCGATTGGGTTACTGGAATGTGCCCGCCGGTTTTCTGGAAAATGGAGAAACCGTAGAAGAAGGCGCCTTGCGCGAAACCCGGGAGGAAGCACAGGCCGAAGTAGAAATTGTGCGCCTGCATTGTGTGTATAATATTATTCATGCCCAGCAGGTATACTTACTGTTTCTGGCCAGGCTCAAAAAACCTGAATTTGCCTGTGGCATAGAAACCGCCGCCATAGAACTCATTTCTATGGACAAAATCCCATTTGAGAAGCTGGCTTTCAGTTCCAACACATTCGCCCTACAGAAGTTACAGCAATATCCCGATGTGGAGGTTGTACATTTTGGGAGTTATGTAAAGCCCTAATAAAAGCCTTTCTGTAGAAAAAAAGTTAAGGCTGGTTTTTGGTTGAAGAAAAATTCCAAACATACGACTATTGGTATTTAATATCGAACTGAATACGATATTGGTGTCTACCACAATTCTCATAGACCCAGATCATTTTTGGTTTTCTCCCAACATCCCTTTTATCTTAAAGTTAAAGTTTCATTTTTTGCTTGATGATAACGGACCAGCTAAACTCAGTAGGAACTTTCCTTTACTTTCATTTTAAGAGTGTCATTTAACCATTTCTTCAAATCCCCCGATAGCAATTTTAATATCTTCCTTTTGTTATCATCAAATTCTTTCCTTCTTATTTCGTTATAGTTATTCTTCTGTACTTCGTCATTCTCCATCAATTTTCTGTGATAGTCTTCCAAACCCTGAATCAGGTTTAAAACTCTATGGTTGTACATTACATTTGAGAGAACCGCACCAGTTCCTTCGAACCAATTATGGGAGTCTAGAAATAAATCATAGATGTGATTGAATGAATTCGTTTTAAACCAATGAATTATGATTTTATTGAGAATTTCTTTTTCCATCACCCATCTGCTAAATAACATGTTATTTTGATGCAAATCATCTTTATATACATCCTGCATTTTGACAAATGAAAAATTATCAAAATAAATTAAGGTAGCCTCTGAGTTTCCAAATTGTGTGTCTGAGTTGATTAAGTTTTTACTCTTCGATGTCGCGCTTATTAACTCAAAACTTACCGGCTTAGAAAAAGAGAATTCTAATAATCTAGAAAACCTAACTATATCAGAGATTACCTTCTCCCAATGTTGATCCTCTGAGTATTTGAACTCTATGTATTTTTGATAATTTGTTTCTTGAGTCTTTCCGAATATTATTGTGCGTTGTGTAATGCTATCAATAAAGTTTAGTGTTAGGTTTTCTTTAACGGTTAGGCAATGAATGGTTTCTAAATCTTCATTTACTTTATCAATTTTTGTATGGGATTCCCAACCATCATACCAACTAGCTACATGAGGCATGCAAACTCTAATAGAATTTAGAAGTAAATGTTCTCGGGAAGAGAATAGAGCATGTCTTAAAATAGTTTGAATTTTATATTTTATAAGGTAAAGGTCTTTGTAAATGAGTTTGGTTCCGTGCCAATGACACTCCAGTAAAGTCATATTCTGTGGATAATTGGCGTGTCCCAAAATGATCGGGTTGTAGTATTCTAATGCGTTGGAAAGCCATTGAGTTATTTTGTTCCCTTCAAGTGATTCATTCCCGAAAATTTCAAGTATCAGTTCAGAATTATTCTCATTGCTGACTATACGGCCAGAATAACGTTTTTTTCTTTTCGGTAAATAAAATTCTCCTATATATTCTATTTTACTCACCATTCGCAGCGATTATTGACTATAACGACTAGCATAGGCGCTGGCGAGGGCTTCGCCCGAAGCATAGCGCTTATGCGATGTTGTGCCCAGTGTTTATTCCTTATGGGTCTACTGTCAGTTTTAAATGAGCTCCTAAACCTTCTTGTATAATCCTCATCAAGGTAGACAATCTTATATAAGAAGCATCATTTTCAATTCGTGAGATATAGTTTTTGGTTGTACCACACTTATCAGCTAATTCTTGTTGTGTCATTCCTCTTTGTTTTCTCAATTCTTGCAGCATCACTCCAAGTTTAAAGGCTTCAAATTCCTGTTCGTATTTTTCACGAGTTGGTAAACCTTTTTTTCCGTATTCTTGATCTAAATGATCTTCAAAACTAACTATCTTGTTTTTGTTCATCATAATATGCTTTTTGAAGTTTCAAGGCTTTTTCTATCTCCTTTTTTGGTGTTTTCCGCGCCTTCTTTTGAAATCCATTTAACACAATCACTAACTTTCCCTTATCAAAGAAACAGAAAATCCTGAATATGTTATTTCCAGAACTAACTCTAATTTCATAGAGATCAGTGCCGACAATATGTTTAAAGTATTTTTCCGGAATCATTTCTAAATCTCTGATAAGAGCATGTTTAAAATTTTTATATAGGTAAATCCTTCAAACGGTTGAGAACTCTTTGGCAGTTGGCCCAGTATATCCAAGCTTCCGCGCTATTGGGCGTTTTTTCATGATCTTTATCTAACCTTCTTTGGAACCGGGCCGCCGGGCGGTTAAAGATGCCAAAAGTTTGTTCAGTGACCCATCGTATTTTTACTGGTATGAAGCCTTGGGAGGATGGAGGACGAGCGGAAATCTCCAGTTCAATACTGGTGTGCATCTGGGTCAACCAATCCCCCAACTCTACTTTATAGGCCATGTCAGCAAACACTTTCTTCAAGCGGTGAAGATACCCTAACATGGGACTGACCACTTGCTCAGCCATCACTCCATCGCGCAAATTAGCCGCATGAACCACCACTACCCAGACTAAACCTATCGTATCAGTAAGGATGTGCCTTTTTCGTCCGTTGATCTTCTTATTGCCGTCAATGCCGGTCTCTTCATAGATAAATGGGGCTTTCTTAATAGACTGACTATCAATGGATACCGCACTGGGTGTGGCTTCTCTGCCATCTTGTTTCCGTAGCATCATATTCAAGCAACTATTAAGCCTTACCAAAGTACCATCTTTCTTCCATTTGCTGAAATAGTAGTAAACCAACTGCCATTTAGGATAGTGATCCGGTAGGTTTCGCCACTGGCTACCTGTGCGTAATATCCAGAAAATAGCATTGACAATATCTCGTAACGGGGTCGCCCGGCGATCATATTTACGTTTTCTTTGGATGGGTAAGTGATCTTTGATAACTTCCCAACGCGGATCAGTGAGGTGCTCGTATTGAACTTGCATAAACTTTTGAGTTTTGTCCCCCGTGGAGCGGTCAACCCAAAGTTTATTCATTGATCCGCTCTTTTCAAAATTTAAACATGCTCTTAAAAATAGAACTGATAATTGATTTATTACGGTTTTAATCTTTAATTATATGGAAGCACCAAAAACACTGAGAAGACCATCAAACTGGCAAGATTTTGAAAGTTTATGTAAAAAACTTTGGGGTGAAATTTGGGAATGTCCAGATATTCAAAAAAATGGACGTGTAGGGCAAAATCAACATGGCGTAGATATTTGTGGTATTCCTAAGAATGAAAATCAATACTTTGGTATTCAATGTAAGGGAAAGGATGAATACACAAATAAACAATTTACGGAAAAGGAAATAAATTCAGAAATTGAAAAGGCTAAATTGTTTCAGCCTCCACTTAAAAAGTTATACTTTGCTACAACAGCCGTCAGGGATGCCAAAATAGAAGAGTATGTTCGGAAAAAGAATATTGAGAATATACATGCCGGTTTATTCGAGGTCTACATTTGTCCTTGGGAAGATATTGTTGAAAAGATTGATAACCACAAAGAAACTCATGATTGGTATGTAAAGAATTACAAATATAAATCCAAAAAAAGTGTGGCCCTAACATTCCATAGTGATGAATCCATATTTAATGCTGAGCCAAAATTCAAAGATGTAAAAACTGAATACAGGCAAATAATTACACCAATCAACCGACCGAATTACGTATCCCAACTAATGTCCTCTTCTAAAATTGGGATAAATTATGAAATCAAAAAAAATCTAAGCTTTGTAGAATTTGCAATTAAGTTACACAATACTGGTTTGGAGTCAATTGAAGATTTCCAAATAAATCTTGACTTAAAGGGAAGGATTGAAAAGATGGATTATACAAACGAATTGGGAATGCTCTCAAGAATTCATCAATCAAAATCTGATGTGTCAATTATTGAAGATTTAGAAAGAGTGGAAATTTGCCCAAAAAACACTGTTCTTGTGAGTGGTAATAAGTTTTTATCGGATTATATTTATTTGAAACCTTCATTTGAGGAAAAAGAAATATTAATTAAGTGGGAACTTCTTTCCAAAGATTATAAAAATAACGGTGAACTCATTATTAAAGTGAATTCAATCATCGAAAGGGAAAATAAAACTATTTTTGTTGAAGATCCGTTCAAACTAGGAATTTTTGATGAAGGAATTCAGGATTATATAGTATAAACCAAATAGTTTATCTAAGAAAATGTTTGTATTCAGTATATATCCTTTTAATTAATAATTAAAATCAAAATTTGTCTAAACATTTCCCTCTGGAGTTAATACATCCTAGGTTTTATAATTCCAAAAATCACTAAAAATGATTAAATTATAGTATGATTTATAAGAGAAAGATACCAATAAACATTTATTCTAAAGTGCAGAGCTACAGCCAGTTAGCGCTGAAAAAGGTGTCAGGAAACAATGGTATTAATCCTACCCAATTAAACCTACTAATTATACTTAACACCTTGCAGAAGGAACATAACCAGTATATCAGTATCAACCTTATAAAAGAGCGTTCTGCCTATACCAACCCCGTTATCTACAATTCTTTGAATATTTTAAAGAAACAACAACTCATAGAAAAGGTCAAAAACATGTATTCTGTTACTACTGCAGGTAATTATCTGGTTATGTCATTCAATACTGAGATAGCCCGCATGACCTTAAACTCTCAATTAAGCCATTGGAAGAAACTACTGGCGCAACACAATGTAAATGAAGAAACCAAGGATATTTTAGATGTGCTGTGCAGTTAACGCCCCCGCAGGGGGCAGGGGAGAGGGGAGCTTACTCTTCTAATGCAATTTACCTTTTGTGATGGTGTCTGCTCAGATCAATTTCATAGGGGGGCCAGCCCAGAACCATAATATTTTCATTTGTCCTGAATGCTGTAATCAATAAAGAATTTCTTACCGTTTGACCCAGACTTTTACCTAACAGGATACCATTCCTTTCATATCAATGTACTGTTGAAAATTTTAGAAAATATACTTTAATTTATATTCTTCACAGGCCTGTTAAAAAAGGTTGAACTGTTTAAATAGTTAGTAAACTAAAATATTTCATGAAAAAAATTCTTATTCCCGCGCTAGTCCTTATTCTTTTAATTGCCGGACTATTTGTATGGTATTTCAGGTCTGATACAGCTGACTTTCCCGCATCCGG
>JBGTIS010000268.1:0-5104 GCA_041745535.1 Cyclobacteriaceae bacterium
TTACCGGACGCATACAAATGAACAAGCATTGTCAATCTTCTTATTGCCTGCTCATTGAAGACACATCCAAAATTGGCTTTAGTTTGGAAAGAGCCATAACAGGTCTTGGCAAGGTTGATAAGGGATTCATCCAAGGCTTCTACATTCATGCTGTAGTCTGTATGGATGCGGCTCATTATGGCTGTCATGGCATAGCTTCTGTTGAGTTTATCCATCGGCCTTGGCCTGAGCAAGTCCTTAGCCGCCGGGCCATCAATGCTGAGAGAAGCAAAACACCTTTTGAGCAAAAGGAAGGCTACCGTTGGTTGAGCAGCATAGCGAAAGCACTTCCTCAATGTCAGAATGTAGCCACTAAAACAGTGGTAGCGGACCGGGAGGCGGATATTTACCCTTTGTTAACTGGACTGCTTGACCTGAAAGTAGATTATGTGATTCGTGCCCAATTTGATCGTCCTGTGCAAGGCGGACAGACTATGTTAGAACAAGTAGCGCTTTGGAGTAGGCAGCATTGTTACCAGATAGATGTAGCTGCTACTGACAGTCATAGTGCTCACAAGGCAACATTGGCGATAAAATATGGACAGGTATATCTGAAAAAGTCAGGTAGTAAAAGTATCAAACCCCTGCCCAAAAATCACTTAACTTAGATAGTAGAAGTAAAAGAACTGCCCCAGAGTGTAGTCAACAGTGAAAACCCTATTCATTGGGTGTTGTAGTTGATAGTGCGGAGATGGCTCTACAGGTGATAGAATGGTATAAGCAGCGATGGAATGTTGAGCAAATTTTCAGAACCCTAAAAAGCAAAGGGCTTAGAGTGGAGTCCAGCCAGGTAGAAACGTATGAAAAGCCGCAAAAGATAACGCTTTTAGCATTGATAGCAGCCGTAAAGGTCATGCGGCTATTAAGAGCTAGAGATCATAAAACCAGCCAGACGATGGACTGCGCGTTTAATGAGAAAGAACAGCAATGTATTGTTTTATTAAACAGGCAGTTGGTAGGTAAGACAACAAAACTACAGAATCCCTATGCCCCAGATAGCCTGGCTTTTGCCGCTTGGGTGATGGCAAGACTAGCAGGTTGGAGCGGACGGCCGATGCCGCGGATACAAAAGCCAAAGGCCGCCCGTACCTATTGATTTGCTAACAGGTCTACAGAGATTTAATGAAAGGTCTCAGGGTTATAGCTTGGCTAAAAGTTTTTATACTTAAATGTGTATATACTCTAGGTGTCCCCACAGGCCTTCATTATTACCGGGCAGACAAGTCAAAAATTTGATATTGCCTACTTTTCAGCAAACAATGCCTACCCCATACCCGTTTGAATAATTTTATGATATCTTACAATGAAACTTAAATCAAGCCACATGAACTGGAACGATGTAATTAAATATGCCAATCAGGGTAGCCCGGCCCCGGACCGGGTGGTAAAAAAAACAGAGGCAGAATGGAAAGCGCGATTAACCCCGGAACAATACCAGATTACCCGGAAAAAGGGAACGGAAGCCCCCTTCTCGGGTGAACTGTGCCACGTTTACGAAAAAGGTAAATATGCCTGTATCTGCTGCGATACCCCGCTGTTTGATTCTACCCTGAAATTTGAATCCAAATCGGGGTGGCCGAGTTTTACAGAGCCGATTAAGGAAAATGCCATCAAATATGAAAAAGACACTTCATATGGCATGGTAAGGGTGGAAGTAATGTGCAATACCTGTGATGCCCACCTGGGTCATGTATTCCCCGACGGACCGGCTCCCAGCGGATTGCGCTTCTGCATCAATTCTGAATCGATGAAATTGGTGAAAGAAGAAAATCAAACTGTAATTTGAAAGTGAGAGAAAGTATACTGCGCATTCCATTGGGCTATTCGGAGGTGCGGTACCAAAACCGTACATACGGCGTGGTACGAACCGACTTCAACCAGGGAAAAAGTATTAAGGTATTTGCTAAGGCACTGGGCGGCACCGATTTTATCAGCTTCAATTATTATCTGACAAAAACCGATGAGCACCTCAAACTCCGCGAAATGCCCCGGCAAAAGGTAATGGATTTTCTACTGAACAAAACCCTGTAAATCTCAGGGTTTTACCATTTCCATACTATATTGTGTAAGCTGTAAAAAGACTGGGAGAAATACAAACCCGGGAGGAAAGTTAAGCTACCCTCCAAGGGCTGTGTCCTCACAGCCATTCATGGATTGAACCTGGCATACTTCGATTGTTAAACTGATTTTATATTAGTCAGATTAATTAAAAGGTAATATTTTGCATATGGAATTTCAAAACCTCCCTATGAAAAGAACCTGTATGCTGTTGTTATCCTCTTTTTTTATTACCCTGGCCATCGCCCAATCGGTGGAAATTCCGCAGCAACGTATCCTGAATAAAAGTGATTTCGACTTCCTGGAAACACTTACCAGAATTATTATGGATAGTTCCCGCATCCACCCCGGACAACGGGTGGCCGATGCGTTCGGTCCTAATCGCACCGGGGGCGTGCTTATTAAACCGGGTGGCAGAGACAGCTATCCCGCTTTCTGGATACGCGATTATGCCATGTCGCTGGAAACCGGATTTGTAACCAGCGAAGAACAGAAACACATGCTGCTGCTTACCGCATCCACCCAGGCCAATGCCACCTGGATTACAAAAAACGGAAGTGTGGTTCCGTTCGGGGCCATTGCCGATCATATTCGCATTGATGACAGCCTGCCCATCTATTTCCCGGGTACCTATGATTTCATAGAACAGGGCAATAAAGTATTTGGGGTATATCCGCCCTATGGCGATCAGTTTTTCTTTATTCATATGGCCCATTATTATGTGCGAACCACTACAGATGCTGCCATGCTGAAAGAAGAAATCAAGGGCTTCCGCCTGATAGATCGGCTTGAAATTGCTTTTCATGTACCGCCGTCCCATCCCGACAACCATGTGGTGTATACCACAGACCACTTCCGGGGTATTGATTTTGGTTTCAGAGATGTGATCACCATCACCGGTGACTTGTGTTATGCCTCCATTCTTAAATTTCAGGCAGCGCATCAATTGGCTGACCTGTTTGAGCAACTCAATAACCCGGTAAAAGCAGACCAATACAGCAAGATCGCCGAAGCCATTAAAAGCGCCATTCCTGATTTGTTTATGGATGAGCGGGGCATGTTGCGTGCCTCCACCGGAAAAAGCAGTCAGGGCGATGTATGGGCTACGGCTTTGGCGGTGTATCTGCATGCGCTGGATGCCGAACACAGTGCCCGGGCCAGCCGGTTTTTGTCTGATGCTTACAAAAAAGGCACACTGGCTTACCATGGAAATATTCGTCATGTATTAACCTCCGATGATTTTAATGACAGCACAGCATGGGAAATTTCATTGGCGGAGAAAAATACCTATCAGAACGGCGCTTACTGGGGCACGCCCACCGGCTGGGTGTGTGATGCCATCGCGAAAACCGATTTCCCCCTGGCACAGCAACTGGCCAAGGAATATATAGATGACTTGCGCCAGAACGATTTCAGAAAAGGACCGGCATTTGGTGCCCCCTATGAATGTTTTCACCCCTCGGGTTATCAGCAAAATGCTTTGTATATGACCACCGTCAGTTGTCCGTACACGGCATTCAAAGCCATAAAAGCACCCGGCAATAAATAATCTATACCAACTCCCACATTGATTGTTGACGGGTAAGTATCACCACATTAGCGCTCGTTTGTAACAAGTGCTTTCGGTGCAGGAAAGCAGGGTGGTATGCGGGAAGTTTGGTGGTGAAAGCACCACCAAGGGGGGAGGTGGTATTAAGCTCTGGAAGGGGAACGTACCTGAATGCCCAGCACTTCCAGATACTGATCGTTGTTTCGGAGGGCGAAACGGGTGGCCAGCTTAAAATCATCCATCCAGTTTTTCAGTTTATCCAGTGCCTGATTGCGCTGCTGGATGGCATGCTGGGCTTCGCCTTTGCAACTAATCTGCCGGTGCCGGGCCGACAGCAGGGAGTCGATCATGGCCTGGGCCTGCGCCAGCTCTTCTTTGGTAACCCCAAACTTTTGTATGGTCTTGCTGTCGGTATTCAGGGTGGAATAGAAGGTGCCCGCATGTTGCAGCCAGTCTTCCATCCGGGCAGGATTGGTATTGAGCTGCAATACGATAAATTTCTCCACATTCCCTTCATAGGCAACTTTCGCCAGCTTGCGGTGGCGGCTGTACAGGGTTTTGGCTGCTTTCAAGTCCTGATTAAAAGTGTTAGTAGCGCCCTGCTGTTTGCCCTGCCAACCCTTTAACTGCTGTTGCTGATCCATACAAACTTCGTATAACCCTTTTCCTTGCAGCAATACCTGCTGAGTATACCCTACTTTGTTCAGCAACTGCTGAATTCGTGTATGGCCCATAGCATTTTCAATGGCAATCCGTGCTCCGGCCAACTGCTGTGTAATAGTTACTTTTCCCATGCTATTTTTATTATATTAAACATAGTGGCAAGGTAACACCTTATGTGTTGATAAGTAAAGCTGCTTACTTTCGTATGGTACCTAGGTACTATTTCATTAGTTATTGACATTAAAGGAAAAAGACTACTACCTTTTTCTTTAAAAAAGTGAACGTCGCGGCAAGGTAAAAAAGGTTTTTGATACCCAAAAACACATTTCCCCAAAGGGAAAATCGATTACAGTACATGGAAATTACATTTCCCTGCGGTACAAACCATTTTTTGATACCATTAAGCGGTAGGGACATGGTGAAAAAGCGTTTTGGACGGGCAGCCCAGGCAGTTTTTATAGCCCACAAACGATCGCCCCCAGCTCCCCAACCTTTTTTTGCCCGCAAAAACAGCGGGAAACCGGCAAATACTCAGTTTAGGTAACCCAAACACCTTTCCTTTGTTAAAAAATAATGAGTAATAAAGTTACAATATACAAGCAGAAATTCATATTTTGCTATCTTGTAGGCAAATGGAACCGGGGTTCAGTTCAAAATATAAGTGGGCTATACAAGAATAGGGATAAGCCGAAGCTGAGTTATAGAAAACCTGATAAACAAATAATTTTTGTTACACAAAATAAGGATGGTTGGATCAAAAAATACAGGCCAGGCGTTTGTGTTACACAGAAAATA
>JBGTIS010000269.1:0-6640 GCA_041745535.1 Cyclobacteriaceae bacterium
CCTATCCGGTAACCGCCATCGGGCTTTCCGCTCCGGGTATTCCCAACGAAACCAATACAGGTATCGCTTTTATGCCGGGCCGGCTACAGGGCCTTGAGAATCTTATCTGGTCTGCCTTTCTGGAAGAAAAAGCGGTGAGCGTACTGAACGATGCAAATGCCGCTCTGCTGGCCGAAGCCTGTTTCGGTGCCGGAAAAGGTATTCAAAACTTCATTATGCTTACGCTGGGAACTGGCGTAGGTGGCAGCATCATGATAAATGGTACTTTGTACCAGGGCTTTGGACAAATGGCCGGGCATTTTGGTCACATTACGGTAGATGCCAACGACAAAGACCAGGGCATCACCGGCATGGTGGGCAGTCTGGAAGATGCCATTGGTGACGCTTCGGTAAGCAAAAGGTCTCACGGAAAATATTTATCTACCAAAGCACTAGCCGAAGCTTACAAAGCCGGCGATACCTTCGCAACCTATCTATGGCTTGATGCCGTCCGAAAGCTGGCTGTAGGCCTGAGCTCTCTGTGCAATACTTTATCGCCTGAAATGATCGTTTTGGGCGGTGGCATGGCTAAAGCAGAAACAGCCTTGATGAACCCCCTGACCAATTTTATGGATATTTATGAATGGCGACCGGGGGGTAAACAAACCAAAATAGCCCTGGCGCATTATCAGGATTTCGCGGGAGCCATCGGAGCAGCCGTTTTCGCTTTCCAACAGCAAAAAATTTTAAAATAGATTTTTATTAATTATGAATGTAATCCAAACCTATATTGATCAGTGCAGAAAGATTGCTGATACGGTTGAACAACAGTCTGAACAAATCCAACAGGCCGCCTCCTGGTTTGCCGCCTCTATTCTGGCCGGACGCATGGTACACGTTTTCGGATCGGGCCACAGCCGGATTATGGTAGAGGAAATGTGGCCCCGGTATGGTTCCTTTCCCGGCTTTAATCCAATTGTAGAGCTTTCCCTTACCTTTCATAACCTGGTAGTGGGTGCCAACGGGCAGCGGCAGGCCATGTTCCTGGAAAATGTACCCGGCCTGGCCGACCGGATTCTGAGAAATTTTGATCTGAGTGAAAAAGATACGGCCCTGGTTATTTCTTCCAGCGGCTGCAATGTGGTTCCTATTGAGATGGCCGAAAACTTTCAAAAAAAGAAAATTAAAGTAGTGGCACTGGTTACCCGGCAACATGCTGAAAAAAGCAACAGCAAGCGAGCCGATGGTAAAAAGCTTACCGATTTTGCTGATTTGATGCTGGATACGGGCGCCCCGGCAGGCGATGCCATGGTGCAGGTACCCGGACTGGACACGCCGGTTTCTCCCGGTTCCACCATTGGCGGTGCCATGCTGATTAACACCATAAAGGCAGAAACCGCCCGTTTGCTTACTGAAGCCGGCCAACCACCCAAAGTATTGAGCGCAGCCTGTGTGGTGGGTGCGGAAAGAGCCGTTTCCTTATTTGAAAGCGCCTACGATGAACATGCCCACCGAATGGCCGAGCTTTACAAAAATGTTGGAAACTAAAAATATCATCGTCCTCGTCTGTGACGAGGATGCCAGTTTTGCTCGTTTTAAACAGGTAAGCAATAGTTTGAGAGCATTCTCCCCGGATGAGGCTTTGCCGAATTCCGGGGTCTCCCGCATTCTGAACAGGGGATGCGTGGGCCGGCCACCGGAATTCGCCGGGTCGGCCGATATCACTCATCCGGCAAGGAGTACTTTATTACTTTTGTCCACTTGCTTAAAATATTTACTGAATTTAAAATTATACAACCCTAACACGAATGAAAGAACAACCTATCCGCACCACCGTTATTGGCAGTTATCCCTTTCCGGCCTGGTTGGAATTTGCCTCAGAAAACTTAGATAAGTTCGGACAGAACGATATTGAAGAAATGATAGAAGATGCCGTGATTGCCGCTGTTCACGATCAGACAACCGCCGGACTGGACGTGATTACCGATGGCGAACAAACCCGGCTTGATTTCAACCTGTCTTTCTATGGTTTTCTGAAAGGCATAGCGCAAAATGCCGAGATTCCCCGCAAATGGGGGCCGCCTGCCCACGATCAGCGGGGAAAGCATGCCATTACCGAAGAACTCACGGCGCCCAATGGTTTGGGCGTGGTGGAAGAATTTAAAAGATTACAGCGCCTGGCGCCAGAAGGCCCTACGCTGAAAGCCAGTATTCCCGGTCCGTTTACCCTCAGTGGCCGGTTATTACCGAATGACCAGTACAAAGACCGGTATGCCATCACCGAAGCCATTTTGCCTTTTGTAAGGCAGGAAATGGCAGACCTGGTGGCCGCTGGCTGCAAGGAAATTACCATTGATGAGCCATCTATGAGTTGCTATGCCTATAAGGAAGATACCAAACGGTTTGTAGATATTTTTAATCGAACGGTAGAATCGGTGGTGGGCAAATGTCGGCTGTCTACGCATTTGTGTTTTGGTAATTTCAAAGGGCATCCGGTAGGGTACCGAAGAATTTCGCCCATGCTCCCCGACTTTCTGGATTTTAAGGTAGATGAATTTCATGTGGAAATGGCCAATCGTGAATTTGCCGAAATAGAACTGATCGCTGAATTTGCAAGGAAAACAGATATTGCCGTGGGCATAGTGGATGTAAAAAGTTACTACATAGAATCGGTAGAAGATATTGTAGAGCGCATCAAGCTATGCCTGAAATACGTACCAGCCGATAAATTGTCGGTAGCTCCCGATTGTGGCCTGAGCCAAACCGCTCGTTGGGCCGCCAAAAAGAAACTTATCAACATGGTGGCAGGTGCCCGGAAAGTAAGAGAGAAGTTACAATAAAAAATAACCACACAATTTATTTTCAGGCGCAGGGCTTCCAGACCCTGTTGCCCAGCCATGACACAAAAGGACGCCGTCCGTCTTCTGCCTGGTAAATCTGATTGCTGTTACCTTTATTCCATTTAAAAGCAGGTTGGGCAACTCACGGACGAAGTCCAGGTTTTCATTGTCGATACAGGGCTGGGCCACACTGGCCACATAGGCCCTACGCCTAGGTGAGTATACTCGATTGTGCAGTGTTTATTTTCATTTGTCACAGGTTACTCTTTCCTTGATTACAATTTGAACACAATGTTTGGAGGTTCTCAATAACAGTTTCTCCTCCTTTGCTCCATGGAACTATATGGTCAATATGTAACTCACATCCAGGATTTAATACCGGAGATGTTCCACATAGCACACATTTAAATCCGTCCCGCTTCATAACCTTAAACCTCTGTCTCAAATTGGCAATTCTGTTCGTTCTTTTCTGCGGTTTTACTTCCTTTTTACTTTCAATAATCGTTGGTTGTGGAGATGCATTATTAGTAGGCTCATTATCGGTTTCAGATATAGTTTCTTCTTCTATATCCTTCTTTGAGTTTACATAGCCTATGAATTGCTCTAAAGCCTTTCTCCAAGTTCCAAACTTTCTTTCGTATGAGGAAATATTTAATTTAGATAAAGGAGCTGTCATTTCCTGATACCTCGGCTGTCTACCAAGCTTTTGCCAAACTGATAAAATATTTTCAAAGTAGTCTTCGTCTGAAGAATTATAAAGTCTACCTATTTTTAATCCTGCCTCTTTTTTTGCATTATTCCATCCTCCAAATCTTTTACATATTGTAGCTGAGCCAAACTCACCATGATTGTCATAATCTGACATTGTAATAGACCTTTTCCCAAGCTGCTCTGAAACTTTATTAAGATCCTTAATTAACTGATCCTTTGGTATCCGAGTCTCTGATAAATCACCTCCCCAAGGTCTTTTGCTTTGATTTAGTCCGGCTTCATTAACTGCATTAAGCCAAGAACCAAAACGATTTTTTTGTGTTTGATATGAGAACCTTCCATTTTCATCATATTCTCTTTGGGTTAGGCTTTTCTTATCAAGCATTTGAGCAACCTGTTTCAAATCGTCAATTAATTCTGAATTGGAATATTGTTTATTTGGTTCTGTTAACTCAAATTTCATTTGATGTCAATTCTTTTTTATATCTTGATAACCACATAGCCGTTATTTTTGCTATACTGGAATAGCATGGGCCGCCCCGAGTATATACAACAAAAATGATCAATAAGTGCAACTTTTGAAGTTGAGTAAATTTGAACTGATTTTTATTTCTAGTTTCAAAATCAGTACACAAAGTCATTGTATCAATCCATGTTCCGCTTAAATATTATTTCACAATATATTGATTGTTTCTATATTGTTCAAGTTGTATTATATTTTCATAAAAAATTTATATAAACCTACCAAAAGTGATGGATGCTGTTTGTTTATTCCTGTGTCTCTTTCCTCCTTCTTGGCAGCCAACTTGCAAATGATTGATGATTAATCTTACACCCATTAAATCATGAGTAGCAAGCGCTTCAAATATTTCGTGGCAGGGAGGAAAGGGAATATAAAACCAGTCTTGCTCACGTTTCACCTTTGAAATGTAATATTAGGGCTGTCTTGCGTCAGGTTTCGCCAATACGATGGGTGTTTCAAGAACAAAAATGGGTTTTCTACCTTCCATCCCCGAGCTATGATACAAAAGGACGCCGTCCGTCTTTTGCCCGGTAAATCTTATTGCTGTCGCTTTTATTCCATCTAAAAGCAGATTGCACAACTAACAGACGAAGTTCAGCTTTTCATTGTCGGCACAGGCCGCTGAGGCCCTGCGCCTGAGTGGGAGACTTTACCAAAACAGGTACTTACTTCACAGAAGAAACCGGGATGCCAAACGATTCCAGTAGCTGGGGTTTGTCGCGGAAGGCGAAACGGATGGCTTTGTGGCATTCTACTACCCAGGCTTTTAGTTCCTGAAAGGCTTTTTGCTTTTCCCTGGTACTGTCTTGTGCCACGCCTTTTTTGCGGGTGCGCTTGCGTTTGGTCTCTAGCAGCGCATCCACACCGGCTTGGGCCTGCTCCAGCACGGGCAGGACAATGCCCAACGCTTCCATCGGAACCGGGTTTAATAAGAGCTGGGTATAAAAATGCTGGGCCTGCCGGATGAGCGGCCAGTTACCTTTGGCAAATCGTTTTATTTTCAGGCCATGTAAATATACCGGTTCATTCCAGTAGCCGATGCGGGCTAGTTTTACATGATTTTTGAATGCACCGATCACGCTTTCCACATCATGGTTAATCTGCCGCGAGATGGCCCATTTTTCGTTGTAGTGGCTATCTTTTGTCTCCTGCATCATCAGGGCATGTTGCCGCAGGGCAATGCCTTCCTGTATGTGCTTCGGAGGAAAGCCGAATGCTGCCAACTTTTTCTGAAGTTCCGGATCATTCTGAACGTTGTCGACGATCAGGGCTGCCGCTTCTAAAATTTCTACATTGGATTTAACCTTCATGCTTATATTTTTTAGTTCCACACAAAATAAAGGCAGCGGCATTTAAATTACTGTGCTTGTATGTCTGTTTTAATACATGCGTATATTTTTATTGAATATCAAACGATCGAGGTAAAGCGCTACGATTTCTTCCTTCTATTCAATAAAACCAGCGGCCTGCTCAATAAGTACACTGTAAACTAATTTTTCAATTGTTTGTCATGCTGAGGAACGAAGCATCTAAGCGGCGAACGAGTTTTAAAAGTATTCGTTATACTTAGGCGGCCGCCGCGGATGCTTCGCATGCGGTCAGCATGACAAATGCTCAATTATTTAGTTTACGATGCAATAAGTAAATGGACAAAGGTAATAAAGTACTCCTTGCCGGATTTATTGTTGGCACACAGTCGGCATCTCCATATCGGTTTGCAGGGATACTGTTAGGAATACTGCACGAAATGCATGGGGCCCCGCGCCGCGGTGGCCGGAATAAATCCGGTCGGCGCCCCGACGGGGAGAATGCCCTTAAACTATTGCTCACCTGCTTAATAAGTACCCCAAGCAACAGCCGCCTCCGATCGGGGAGGACCGTATACCATCATTTTTCAGAAAACAGGTGTAAGGAAGGTATGGTTTTAGCATCTTTTTTTTGACCAAACCCATTATTTGAATGGAAACAGCGTTTTCTGGTACATACCCACCGGAAGTGAGGCGTGTTCGACAGTACTTTTGGGCAAAGTCTGCTGGAAGTGGTGTAAAAGTAACGTAACATCGAGGCGAAGTCAGCCCGACTTTGTAAGGTTGATGTAAGCTCTGGCATCACTTCCCGCTGACTTGATGTGGTTGACGTAGGTTTTTTGATGAAGTAGCGTTGACTTTGCCTACAGGTAACGCGACTTCGAGGCTAAGTCGGACTGATTTGGTGTGGAAGTAGTGTGGAAAGCAGGCAAAGTCAGCATGGATTTGCCTGTCTGCACGCTAACTTTATCCTCAGGCCGGGTAGCCTCTGGCTATACATTTTTTTGCCTAAATAGAACTGATCGCTGAATTTGCTAAGAAAACCAATATTGCCTGGGCATTTCAATAAAACAGGAGTTACATAAAGCATAATATTGCTTTTCCCGGCCTTGTGCCGGGATCCCATACTAAGAAGTACTACTGTGCTTCTATTATGGGGTGCCGACTGTGCTTACCGGCAATAAATGCGGCAACGCTACTCTTTCTCAATTTTTTGGGTAACTTCTATAAAATACCAAACCTTTCAAATCATCCCGAAGGGATCTTAGCCATCCTGCAAG
>JBGTIS010000270.1:0-12219 GCA_041745535.1 Cyclobacteriaceae bacterium
CGTATGATTTTTTGTGCTGGCTACATGCAACAGCGGTGATGCGATGTCGGCCATATACACAAAATCTCCGGATGGTCCATAGATGGTATTATGTGCTCTTTTAACCACTTCTATTTTTTTAATAATATCTCCCGTTTCGCAATTCACCACATTCCAGAAGGTTTTTTCCAATGAAGGCAGGTACATGGTTTTGCCATCGGGTGAAATCGACATCCGGTCGCAACCTCCTTCAAAGGGTATTTCCCACAGTACTTTTTCGGTGGTAAGGTCGATGCGCTGCAGCGATTCCAGCGTACTGACGTAAATACTGTTCAGCGGTACGCTCACGGCCACTCCTTTCACATTGGAGGGCGTTTTATCGGGATGAAGCCCTTGGGTCTTTATTCGTTTGATAAACTGATGATTGTTATCCATATCAAACACCAGAATACCGTGTCCACCATAGCCCAGGTAATCACGGATTCCGGGCACGGCCACATACAGATATCGCCCTGCTGCGGGTGCGTTAACTGCTGAAGCAGAATCTGAGGCATGCCTGGGCAGGGGCATCCACGCCACCGTAAACAGGATACACAACCCGGCCAGCAGTACTACAAAAGTGTTAGCTTGTGGTTTCATAATCTATTTTTTTATGTTCAATAATTAATATAATGCTTATGAAGCATTGTTATACAGGCAAACTGAATAAGCTTTACCAGAAGTAAATTCTTTTTCAGGAAATCGGTAAACGGAATCAATGATCTTGTCTGGCCAAATAGGCATCTACATCTTCTCTGGTGATGGCGATCTTCTTTGGATAATTATCCACCCAGTTTCTGAAATCATCTTTGATGGTGTCCGTCCAGTCACCGTGTATCTCACCTGCCAGATACTTATTCTCCTGAAGGCGCAGTCTTTCAAATTCGTCGCGCAAAGCCGTCATCTCAGAAGAAGATACCAGATCTTCTACCAGGTGCGCCGGAATAAACACGGTGCCGTATTTATTGGCCAGCACCACATCGCCGGGAAATACAGTAGCGGCTCCTATGCGGATGGGAGCATTGATGGAGGTAGGCGTCATATCTTTGATATAAGAGGGATGTTGTCCTTTTATCCAGACATTGAAACCTTTGGTATCCGCTAATTCCTGCATGTCTCTTACCGAACCATAAAAAATTACTCCCTTGCCGGTTTTGCCATAAATAGCATTACCCAGGCTGGAGCCAATTAAGGTACCGTCTTTAACCTTCCCGTATCCATCTGCCACATAAATATCACCGGCAGTTAATACATCAATCGGCCAGGTATTGATTCCCCCTTTCTGGGAACGGCCCTCAGCCTTGCCCTGTGCCCTTACCAGGCTGTCGAGGTCGGGGCGTGTAGGCATAAACTGGGCGGTTACTACGCGGCCTGTCATTACCTGGTCAGGTTGTAAAATCATCCAGTCTCCCTCTACCTGATTGTGGTATCCTTTGTTCATTAAATAACCCCAGGCTTGTTCCAGGGTAACATTTTGCAGGCGCTCTAAAAGCGCATCGGGTACTTTAGGACGGCCATCGGGCAACCGTTCGCCTTTCCAGTTAGCAGTGAGTGCTTTTACATATTCGGGTGATGAGCCTACTTGTTGTGCCTGGGCGAAGCAGGCATACAGCACACAAGTTAAAATCAGTAGAGCGTTCTTAATCATAATTTTAGGGTCTGTTTTTATTGAAATATCTGAGTTTTTATTTTGTTTTCCACGGTTTATTTTATCGCCCTGCTACCTGCTCTTCATTCTGAATCCTTCCATATGCCAGGATAATTCCTAAAGATAATTATAATCTATTCACCACAATGATCAAAGTGTTTTAATGAATATTCACAATATAAGCCCCACCAACTTTCTGAATTACCGGTAAAATGGCCGGTTAAAGATTTCGCCACGCGGGCCATACACAGGCTCAGGCGCTCCGACCTCCAGGGCGCCGAGGTCAGGGGCTTTGCCCTTAAAACCATCATTTACATTTGGAATTTTAACGCCAGCATCCACCGCTTTTCCATCTGTTTTCAGCTTAAAATTAAGATCAACCGCATGGTATATAAAACTGCTTTTTTCAGCATCAGGCGCCCGCAGGTTTTCGAATATGTCATAATCTATTGCTACGCCATGCTTTTCAAGACCACTTGCCGCGGCAAGACTTTCCAGAGAACTATATACTTTGCCATTTTCAGAAGTGGTTATGGAATAATTCCGCGATTCACCCAAGGGTGGTGCCACCCACCTGTAATTACCCTCACTGGCATTGGGCCGATATCCGTTATAATCTGATGTGGAGTAAGCGGTCGCAAAAGGAAATACGGCCACAGGACGTCCGGGGGCATCGGTACCCAGGAACAGGTTGTTGCGAAAATGCGCATTTGAAAACGTTTGTGGATTGGTATTTTCACTGATAAACGTGTTATGCGATACATACAACCCGGTAGGTTTCGACATAAATTTTAACGCGCATCCTGTGGGTATATGATACACCACATTCCGGATAAAATAAGCGGGTCCGCCAAATACAGGCTGCGCGCTTAAACCACACTGGGCCGCATTTACACCCCGATTGCGCATTACCCGAATATTGTGTACTCCCCCGTCAGCTTCTATAAAATCATCAGCCATCAGGTGAATATCATTGTTGTAAATATCGATGGACACTGCCTTTAGTTCCTGTTGTGGCTCAGGCGTACCGTAGGTTGATACCGCAATGGCATCATGGAAATAGGCAATGGCATTATGACAGATCACATGGCCGGAACCATACACCTTAATACCAATGTAACTGTACATTTTATTTTCTCCATACAAACTTCGGGAGTTAGCCCAACCAAGCAGCCGATAGCGGTCGTCGCGGCCAATAAGCACATTGTCGGCAATATAAAAGTTGGTAGAGCCTGCATACTCCGATATAATTCCCTCACCCACCTCTTCCATGCGGCAATTCCGTATGGTGAGGTCTTTGGCACCCATAATATGTTTATTTCCGGCATAAAAAGCCACATCCGTATTGCGGATGGTCAGGCCTTCAAAAATATGATGTTGCGTAGCGGTAACATCGAACAGTTTATGGGCGCCTGCGCCATCAAATATTACTTCACCATCACCGGCTGCCCTAATCACGATAGGCTTTTCAGCGGTTCCTTTGGCCGTCAGCGAATAAGTACCATAGAAGGTAATGCCTTCCGGATTCACATACTGAAAACGATTCGCCTCATACAGGCCCGCATGTACTTCAATAATGTCACCCGGTTTTACGGTACGCTCCCGAACAATCGACCAGTCGCCTGTTCCCGAACCATAATAGGCGCCCTGAAGGGTGGTAAAAGAGGGTTCCTGTTTCTCACCTTCCCATTTGGCAGGATATACGTGCGAAATTCGGCCGCCTGTAGCTGCCTTTGGTTCGGCACGGGTGCGCACTTTCGTGGTTTTTATGGCTTCTCCCTCCACACCATCAGGGTCTTTCATGGTAAACCGACATTCATATTCGGTATCGGGAGCGAGGTCTAGAATGCTTCCCGCGAACAAATGCGGTACGGTGTAGTCCAGATATTCTGTCTCACGAATCACCCGTTCGTCGCCCATTCGCAACAGGGGCATCCCTTCTTTCCATTGCTGTGTGCCCACAGCCCGGTAT
This sequence comes from Cyclobacteriaceae bacterium, assembly GCA_041745535.1. Classification (GTDB taxonomy): domain Bacteria; phylum Bacteroidota; class Bacteroidia; order Cytophagales; family Cyclobacteriaceae; genus JBGTIS01. The sequence continues at coordinate 3,639 of JBGTIS010000270.1, forward strand.
GCCACTAAAACAGTAGCATCGCGATTGTGATCACCTTTAATGTACCATTCAAACCCGAGGTTCAGCAGCGTGGGTGGCTCCACAATGAATTGGCCGGGCTGTACCGCGTCCTGCGCTTTCAGCATTGATGAAAAAAAACAAATAGGGCCTACTAACAATAAAGCGGCAACCACATTTTTTAACTGGTTAGCTTTTTTCGAAAAAGAACAAGCATTACCTTTTACTTTTACATGAATCCATATATTTTTCATTACATAACTGCTGTTATATGCTGTTCTTACTAACCCCTTCCATAAGCCCGCGTATATATCCAATGGCAAATAAGGTTCCTATGGTACTGTAGCCAGGATGCTCATTGCTGTCATCGCCCATGGTGGGTACGTGGTCTGGACGAATAGGACCTTTAAAACCAACATCGTAGTAGGTCTGCATGGCTTTGTACATATCGGTTTTTCCATCATCATGAAACGTTTCCTCAAAGTTATTTTTATTGCCCCGTACATCTCTGAAATGGACAAAGTGTATCTTGTTTCTTTTTCCAAAATACTCGATGGCAGCGGGTATGTCTACTCCCTGGCCTTCACCACCCATAGAGGCGAAACTTCCCTGGCAAAAAGTGAGGCCATTACTCGGACTGGGCACAATTTCTATCAAACGTTTGAAAGCATCAACCGACGTCATGATGCGGGGAATACCCCGAATGCCATCAATGGGCGGATCATCGGGGTGAAGCGCGAGTTTCACGCCATGCTTTTCAGCCTCCGGCACAACTGCCTTCAGGAAGTATTCTATGTTTCTCCACATGTCTTCATGGGTAAATTTGCCGTATTCAGTAATGGGTGGCTCATCTTTCACATCTTCGATATCAAAAGCGCTTACCAGCGCGCCACCCCGGCTGGGTCTGTCCATGGTGGTGCGTGCCCAGCTGATCAGGGGCATCCAGTTATAACACACCGTATCGATCCCAAGTTTAGAAATATTTTCCATAAAGGTAATAAAGTGCTCAATTTCTTCATCTCTGCCCTCCAGGCCAAGTTTTGTTTTTTCATAAAGCGCTGGCGGACCTTCTATTACCTTCAGTCGCAAGCCTTCCTTTTCCCATGCCGCTTTCACCGCTTTTATGGTTTTGTATTCCCAGTTATTTGCTCCCTGCATGCCTACCATATGCGGACTAATGCCTCCCACAGCACCCAATACATTCATTTGTTTGGCCAGGGTTACTTTCCGTGGTTCAATTCCCCAGAAATACGCCAGGCACAACCGCATGCCAGCGTCCCTGATGAATTCCTCGTCTTTCAGTTCACTGAATTTTTCGCGCTTATCTCTGGCAGCCACATCAGGTGTACCCGTATGAGCAGCACTTATTCCCGCCGCGGAAAGCGCGGTAAGTGAAGCGCTTTTTTTAAGAAAATTTCTACGACTGTCTTTCATTATTTTTATTTAAACCATTTTGATTCAAGGGGATCCCATTAGCATGTTTAAACCCCTAATAAAGTAAAAAAAAATATATTTTGTATAGTATAACTATTGAAAAGCCATGCTAAATAAAATCATTCTTAAGGGAAAAGAAGCGCGGATGAGCGACGATGAATTCTTTGCTTTTTGCCAGGCCAACCCTGAACTCAATATTGAAAGAAGTCAGCAACGTGAAATTATTATTAAAACTCCCACAGGTTGCACCTCAGGATTTATTAATTCAAATTTCAACTCGCGATTGGGAGTTTGGAACAAAAAACATAAGTTAGGTTTAGTTTTTGACTCATCCACCGGCTTCACCCCGCCCGACCAGTCGGTAAAATCTCAGGATGCATCGTGGCTTTCTTTAGAAAAATGGAAGCAAATTTCCCCAGCGCGGCAGGAGAAGTTCGCGCGCGAAGATTTCCAGCACAAACTATCTGCCAATCCGATATTGCCGGCTTTCAGCCTGGAATTGGCCCAACTTTCCTTACCGTAACCCAACGCCAGGGGCTGTGGCACCACAGTCCTTAATTTTTTAGTAAAAAGGATCCATGTTAGGCATTTCGCTCATCTACCACGTCGAAATGGCTTGTTGCCGTAAACCATTGATTCCTACCTCGTCGAAATTATTTTTTCTGAAAAAAAGTAATATTGAATAGGTAGAAATGCCTTCTCAGTAAAAAACAGTGAATTAACTAAACGCTAAACAATTAAGCGGCGCATAGTAATTCAAATTTTACGCTTGTTAAATATGAAAACCGCGAGTATTTTTAGAAAACAGTAGATTTTGAAATGAACTTTTTTTGTTCTGGTGCAGCTGGTTTGGCAAACCCATATCATTAGTATATAATTTTATTGAGATAGTGGGAGGAGGCAAGGTATAGTCGTTTAACTTTTGTAAAATAATATCCTCATGTATTTATGCCAGAGGTACCAAAGTTTTTGTTCAATAAAAACATAGCGTTTTTTTAAAATAAAACCGTATATTTTGGCATCAATACGAACCCTGAATAAAACGACATTACTATCGAACCTGATTTTAATCCTTACCAGTTATCCGAAGCGTCTGTCAAAGAGCCTCCTACTTCTTTTTTCGCCACACTAAAATGCCTGGGGCCGGGCTTTATACTATCCGCGGCCATTGTAGGTTCCGGCGAACTTATTGCCACCACCACCCTGGGAGCTGAAGCTGGCTTCGTTACTTTTTGGGTGGTACTGGTAAGCTGTTTCTCCAAAGTGGCCATTCAGTTAGAATTTGGAAAACATGCCATTTATTCCGGCGAATCAGTAATGGCGGCCTTCAACCGGCTGCCCGGTCCGAAATGGGGAAAAGGCAACTGGAGCATCTGGAGTTGGCTGTTTATTCAGCTTTTTAAATTGCTGCAAATGGGCGGCATTATCGGTGGGGTAAGCATTACGCTGCACATGGCTTTCCCACAGGTTAATATTGGCATTTGGGCCTGTGTAACGGCTATCGCCGCCTCTTTGCTGGTATTTCAGGGATATTACCATTTTATCGAAAAGCTGTCGCTGATCATGATCGGTATTTTTACCCTGTTCACTTTTGCTTCTCTTTACTTTTTAAAGTTTACCCCCTATGCCCTTTCCTGGGAAAATATCAGTGAAGGGCTGCAGCTGAATTTACCAACTGCCGCTGTGGGCGTGGCCATCGCCGCATTTGGCATCACCGGTGTGGGGGGCGACGAAATTATGTATTATAATTACTGGTGCCTGGAAAAAGGGTATGCCTCTTATACCGGACCTTTCCGCGATACGGAATCGTGGCGAAAAAGAGCCAAAGGCTGGATCAGGGTCATGTACTTCGATGCCATTGTTTCCATGATTTTGTATACCGCCGTTACGGCAGCCTTTTACCTGCTGGGGGCGGCTTTGTTGCACCGGGTGGGTACGGTGCCGGAAGGCTACGAAATGGTAGAAACCCTGTCGAGCATGTACACACAGACTTTGGGCCCCTGGGCCAAAAATGTGTTCCTACTGGGTGCTGTAGTTGTTTTATTTTCTACCGTTTTTTCCGCTCTGGCCAGCTGGACCCGCATCTTTTCTGACGCCTTTGGTCAGATTGGTTTATTGAATTTCTACGATCCGCAGGTACGCAAAAAGTCTATTGCCTGGCTGGCCTGGGCTTTCCCGGTGATCTGGGTTTTGTTATTCATATTTATTCAGTTGCCAGTGCTAATGGTACTCATTGGTGGGTTTGTAACGTCTATCCTGTTGCTGCTGGTCGTGTTTGCCGGTTTTCATTTTCGTTACCGTCGCCTGCCCGCTGCGCTGAAGCCCGGACTTACGTATGACATTGCTTTTTTTATGAGTGCTATTGTTATTGTTTCTGTAGGTATTTATGGAATTATCAAGTTTCTTTAAAGAAAATAATATGGGCCGGTTTCATCGAAATACCTATCAAACTAGTCTTCACTATCGTAGATTTCAAAATAATTTTTCAGGATATGCCAGGTGTTACTATTTATGCGATACTATTATTATTTTGATAATTATTCTTTGTTTTTTTTGATTGGAAACAAAACATTTTACATTTACGTTAAAACCGTATCAATATTTTTAGAAAAGAAACTACCACCAAACATACCTCTAAATTGGATTTTAAAGCCATAAAAAATCAGATTCATCAGTACCAGGCAGAAGGTAAAAGGTTATTTACCACTTCTTCTTTTCAATCTCATAGCCTGGTATTGTTACACATGCTCAGTCGTATTGATCCTGAGATTCCGGTCATGTTTATCAATACCGGTTATCATTTCCCCGAAACCGTTACATTTGCTGAACAGGTTACCGAGCAGTTTGGCTTAAAAAAAGTAGATGTTAAATCGCTGGTTCCTAAAATTAAGCAGCGCAATGCGGAAGGAAACCTGCTGTTTACCTCCGACCCTGATTATTGCTGCTTCCTCAACAAAGTACAACCGCTGGAACAGGTGCTGATGCGATACGATGTGTGGATCAACGGTGTGCGTGGGGAACAGAGTGCTGCCCGGCAGGTAATGAAAGTAGAACAGCCCGCGCCGTTCGGAGTTATCCGGTTTCATCCGATGCTGGACTGGACGGCCCGTGAGATTTACGCTTATCTGAGAGAGTACGATTTACCTCGTCATCCGCTGGAAAATAAAGGGTATGTAAGTATTGGTTGCGAACCCTGCACACGCCGCCTCGATCCTGAAATGCAGGAGCGGGAAGCCCGGTGGTATGGGCTGAATAAAGTAGAATGCGGACTCAATACAGAACTGGTAACTAAATAAGCTGATTCACCCAGTGGGGTATTCTTCCAAAGAGTTTAATATATTAAAATTATAAATACATGAAAGTGCTGATTACAGGTGGAGCCGGGTATGTAGGCACCAAACTGGTCACCACCCTGATCAACAATCCTTTGGTAGAGGAAATTGTGGTGTACGATAACCTGACCCGCCCTAATTATAATCTGTTTCTGGGAAATCATATTTTTCAACAGGAAGACAAAATTCATCCCCGCATTACCTTTATTTCCGGCGAATTGCTTGATTCCCGAAAGTTAAAACAAGCCATGCAGGATAAGGATGTGGTTTTTCATCTGGCGGCCAAGGTACTAACGCCCTTCGCCACCACCAGCGGCCACGAGTTTGAACAAACCAACCATTGGGGAACGGCCGAACTGGTGTATGCCATTGAGGAAAACAACGTAAAAAAACTGATTTACATGAGCAGTACTTCGGTATATGGTGCCTCACATGCCGACGAAAATTCTTATCCCGATCCGCAAACTTTATACGGTAATTCCAAACTGCGGGGCGAAGAGCACGTAAGACGGCTCTTTGATAAAATTGATGCCTATGTAATCCGGTGTGGCAATGTGTACGGCTATAATCGAAGCATGCGCTTCGATGCGGTTATCAACCGGTTTATGTTTGAAGCGCATTTTAAAGGGCGCATTTCTATTCATGGCAACGGCAAGCAGTCCAGGGCTTTTATCCATGTGGCAGCCGTAGCCGACGTGCTTTCCGACCTGTTGCTGCACCAGGTGCCATCAGGTACGTATAACCTGGTTGAAAAAAATTTACAGGTGCTGGATATTGTGGATGTATTAAAACAGGTATATCCTGACCTGGAATTTATTTTTGTAAACCAGCACCTGATGCTGCGCGACCTCACGGTAGATACCAAGTTAAAATTAAAGAAGCATATGCCCCACATTCTTCCTCAAACCAGCTTAAAGGAAGAAATGGAAGAATTTAAAACACATTTCTCTTTTTAATAGGTTATCCCATATTCAGCGGGATGGTTTTGCCGGAAGCAATGGATTCGTACACAGCTTCAATAATGCGCATGTCGCGCAGCCCCATTTCACCAGGCACCTTATTGGGTTTGCCTTCCAGCACATGCAGGGCAAAATCGTCCATTTGCTGTGCCTGTTGGTTTACTTCCGGAAAATTCATTTTTCCTTCGTGTGTTCGGCCTGTCAGGCCGCGGTAGCTTGACATGGGTTGCAATTCGGCAAAGCCATCTTCTGCGGCTACATACAGGCGATTCATCTGGGCATTGTGGCTGGTATGCAAACTCGCAATCGCGCCTTCCGGAAATTCCAATTGCATGGTAATGGTTTCGTCCACTTCCTTAAACTTCTCGGGCATGGTTTTAAACTCCTGCGCGGTTACGGCAATTGGATTAGTCCCAACGGTATACAAAGCCGCCTGAATAGCATAAATACCCATGTTCATCAGGGCGCCGCCACCGGCCAAATCCATTTTCAATCGCCACTGGTCCCAGTTGTCGCCCATTTTGTATCCGGCACTGGAGTTGATGAACAATACCTTGCCAAACATTTCTGCCTGCCCGATCCGCATCACTTCCTGGTTGAAAGGTTCGGAATGCAGGCGGTATCCGATACCAAGTTTTACGTCTGCTTGCCGGCAGGCTTCAATCATTTGCTGGCACTCAGCCACGCTTACAGCCATCGGCTTTTCACAAATCACATGCTTACCAGCCTCAGCCGCCCTGATCGTGTATTCAGCATGCATGGCATTGGGCAACACCACATACACAATGTCTATATCAGGATTGTCGGCAATTTGGTCGAAGTTGTTGTAGTTGTAAATATTTGTGGTGGGGATATTGTACTTTTCTGCCCATTCTTTCTCTTTCGCGGGCGTACCGGTAACTACACCGGCCAGGTGGCAATGGCTGGTTTCCTGCAAGGCGGGGCCTAACTGACCGGAACTGTAGTTGCCTAATCCTACCAGTGCGATGCCTAGTTTTTTTTGCTGGTGCGCGATTCCTGCCCCTTTTCCCTGCGTAAATAATAAATTGTTGAAGGCAAGCGCGCCCAGGCCCAGGCCCATTTTCTGATGAAAGTTTCTTCTGGTTATAAAAGGTTTTATTGATTTCATAGGTAAAATTTTTGGTAGGAAATGATTTAATAAAAATACACATTTTATCAGCAAAACAAAGATGGCACTCGAAATCTCTGTTTTTAATTAACCAATACCTATCCTGAAAAGTTATGCCCAGGCAGGCAGGTTATGGCAGGGGCGGAAAAATGAAAATCACGTAATAAACTTACACTCGTGTATATTCAGACAAATGTTTGATGTTCCAAATGGATAAGAATAGTAATTTCAGAAAAATTTTTGATACATTTTTGTGGGAGTCAAAATCAGTTGGAACACGTTCTGATTGTGTAACTAGTCCTTCTTCATTGTTATTAATTTTTTATCCACAAACAGTTAATTTTTATTTGACAATTTTTACTATTATTCGAAATGACAGATCATCCAGAAACCGGAACGTTTAGCCAGCATCTTTACAGAAGAGAAATGAGGCAGTATTTGAAAAGTGAGCTTCCAGCTTCAGAAACCGCCCGGGTTGAACAACACCTGAAGTTGTGCGAGCAGTGTTCCTTATCGATGATTGCCATTGTTGAAAACGAAGAGCCTGAGAACTACAAGAAAAATATTGATAAAATTAAAAACAAACTGAAGGTTGAGGTGCGTAAGAACCCGCTGAGTTTTAATTTTAGTGGAAAGAAAAAAATGATCATGATTGCCGGAATGGGCTTTATTGCTTTTTCCGCATTTGCATTTTACACATACGTATTAGATGGTAATTCCGGAGTAGGGGGCAGCCGCTTTTTTATACCCACCAAACCTAACCGCGAAACGCCTGTTAATTTAGAAGATGAAAAAGTAGAAGAAAAGCCGGAGGTTAATAAAAATCTTCCGGAAGCCGATTTGTCCGAAAAAAATATCAATCAGCCAATTGCCGCCAAAAAAGAATTGGAAACCCAGTCTCCTAAAGATAAAGTAAAAGAAAATCCGGTGGTAGCGCCACCTAAAAAGGCAGAACAGACCGAAGCAGAAATTTTGCCTGAACCTGAGGTAGAAGAAAAAAGTAAAACTGAAATTTCCAATTCAGTACTGGTGGCGCGGAGAAAAGAGCCCAGCGAAACCAACGAAGTGAAAAAGGTGGCTGCCGAAGTAACCAAAGTTGAAAACACCAATGCTGATCCGGAAGAAGAAAAACTGGTTGATGCCAGCCCTTCGGGTGGTTATGGTGCTTTTAATCAATATGTGACTGGTAATTTACAATATCCGGCTGATGCCAGAGAAAATAAAATTGAAGGCCAGGTTTCAGTTGAGTTTACCGTAAAAGAAGATGGCTCCCTTACTAATTTTTCGGTGAAAAAACCCATGGGTTATGGTTGCGATCAGGAAGCCATCCGACTGATAAAGAGTGGCCCAACCTGGGCTGCCGCTACCAAAAACGGACAGGCTGTAGTTAAAACAGTTACCGTTACCGTAAATTTCAAGCTGGCAGAATAATATAAACTGGAGTTACGCGCTGGTGAAAGTACACTTGCCGCGTTTATTGCCCCTGCGAAACCGCGGCATCCCGACTGGGTGACCCCATGCATAGATAATGGGATGCCGGGCCGTACCCATAGGCGTCAACTTTTAAAAAAACAGAAAAAGGATGAAGAAATGAACTACCCCGAGGCAGAGCCGTCGGGGTATCAAAACAAACGTAGCTGATTCTTGTGCAACTCCGTATATTTTGACTTTCCTTGATTTTGAATATATTTTTTGATCACTTCCTCACTGGCATATTGACCTACAGTATT
>JBGTIS010000271.1:0-20484 GCA_041745535.1 Cyclobacteriaceae bacterium
TAGCGAAAAATGGCGCCGCACTTCCTTTTGAGGTGCCAATCATACCAAATGCCAAGGCTTTTCCGGGTTGTTGAACTACCTCAAGCAGTTTTCCGGTTAATGTAATAGGCGTTCCCAAATTGGTAGCTTCACCTTCATCTAATATATATTTGGGCTGTACCGTTCCTGCTGCAGGATCTACATAGAACAAAATTCCGAAGTTTGTAGTGGGTTTGGCAGGCAACGGATAGGGGGTTGCGGTGGGAGTACCATTATTTTCGACCACTACTGATATGCCAGCGGCGTCCAGCACCACTTTAATATAATTATCCTGGTCACCGTTTCCAATAAACGCGCCCTGCGATTCTTCACCTGTAAGGGTCTTAAAAGGAGCGATCATCATTGACTCTGCCGTAAAAGGAAAGCTGTTTTTATCAACATTTAATCCGAATTGAAATCCTTTTTCCTGTGTATTGAGTGTTCCTAAAGCATCGCCTGCCGTCATTTTTACGGTAATAACGCCAGCAGCACCTCCATAAATATCATCTTGATCAGGATTGTCAGGATTTTCCACATCCAGCCAGTTCAGGTAATTGTCTTCCGGCTTCAGATTGTTCATCATACCGGTAAAACCTAAATTGTAGAAGCCGAACTGATCGTTAAACAACTCATAGGTGGTTCCAACTGCCTCATCCAGTCCATTGGTTTTTCCCCGTTGAAAAACATCCAGGTGATCTTCAACTCCATCGTTGTCGTCGTCGGTATCGTTCAGGTCAGAAATGTAATCCTTATCAAAATCGTTAGGAAAGCTAACGCCACTGCAAGGATCAGTTTCAGCATCAATTTCATCAGCATTGCTATAGCCATCCTGATCTTCATCCAGATCGGGTGAATCTTCACCATTGCAGGGGGGAGTTACAGTTCCATCATAATCAGTCGGTTCCAGAATTTGCACACCTCCATTATAGGAAGCCACCCAAATGGTACCGGCATAAGGGTCGCTATCGCCCTGGCATACTATGCCCAGAATATAGCCTCCATCTGTTATTTTCGCGAATTCCTGATCCAAAGCTTTCTTAGACCCATCAGGATTCAATTGCAACCTGAACAGTGTGCCCCCTTTGGAGGAACTTCCTGCAAGCAGGTTGCCCTGATACGCTCCCTCCAGGTTAGACGCTGTATACTCATCAATCGCATTACAGTTTTTCTGCCACACGGTTACCGCACCATCTTCGTCTCCAGGATCCAGGTAATCACCTTCCACCACATTGGCCATACCTACCGGTAGTGGCGGCCAGTCGGCAGGTAAAGGATACTGTGGATCATCTTTACTGGTTCTGAAAGCACCATCATTGCTATTGTTGGCACCAAAATGAGTATATAAGCCAGCCCCGGCAGGATTAGCCCGAACAGGGTTAGGATGTCCGCCATAATAAGATCCAGGGGTATAATCGTCAATAGTTCCTGCACCAGTAACCAAATGAAGGTGGTCCTGATTATTTACATATTTTCCATTTAAAGTTGAATCGGCATTAGTGCCGGGTTCTGCCGGGTTCCAGTAATTATTGGTTACATTAGCAGTACCTTCATTTTCCGGAAACCCTCCCCATCCCGGGTTCGCGCCATTGTCGGTAACATACATCCGTCTGTCTTTGGTAATTACCAGATCATAAGCGTTACGAAAACCTGGGGAATATACCTGTACTGGGCCACCTGGAACAATTTTAGCCTGATTTAAACCATCGTTACCCCCGAACGGGTCGTTTTCATCAATCGTTTGAGGTGATCCCGGCACTGCTGCGTCATAGTCAGGATTAGGTATATTAGGGCGGGTTGGGTCATCCAGCGTAGGAATGTCATACACATACTGATTAGGTGCAGTACCCCGGATGGGCATCGCCTCAATGGCGGTCAGGTCAATGGAAAGCACTGCCGCAGATAAGGCATATTCCGTAATTTTCGCAAAGTTTCGTGATGGTGAGCCAGCATTGGTTAACCCGCCTACGCAGATAAATATATACTTCCTGTTATTAATAGTGGTAAGGCGCATATTATTCGTAGCATGGTTTTCTTCTGAACGGGGCAATCCTCTTACGATATCTACTTTTTCCCACAAATCTTCATCATTCAAAGTACTGAAGTCGGTTTCTGAAGGGGGAGCTGTATGAATCCAGGTTAAACGTGAGATAGTTCCCGAATTGGTATCCAGATTTTTATCTCCGGAGCTTGGGCCACCTATGCGGGGGTCGCTGCTGCTTACATACAACACTGGCTTGGCGGCTGTACCCGTAACTAAAATGCCGGTAACCTGCCGCTTGTTGTTGGCATCGGTTGCTGTACTCAGTTTTCCGTCGTCGTCATGATTTGGTTTGTTTTTAACCAGATTAATAAGCTCTGTTGAAGTAGCTTCATACGTGGCGGTTTCCGGAGTAGCACCCTCCGCGCGGCTTACTTTATACGCTAAAATCAAACCGTCCTGCTGTGTAACATATACACGGCCATCAGGTCCAAAACTAATACCGGTAGCACTTTTGGTGTTGGCATTCTGAAGCGTTTTTATGTTAAAGCCCTGAGCAAATACATGGCCTCCTGTAAACAGGAATACCAGTACGCTTATAAGTATATGTGTGTATGGGCAAATTCTTGGGAATAATTCCAATGGTAGGCTGTACCTGTTCTTCATAATTCAACCGTTTGAAAAATTTTATTTTGAAATTTCTATAACTAAAAGAGCCTTTTACTGACTAAGCTTTAATTAAAATCAACCTCTGTACAACATAATACATATGTAAGGTTTTATTCAGAATCAAAAATAGTCGATAATTTTTGATTTAAAAAAGATAATATGATTTTTTTTAGAATTTTATCAACTATTCTATTAGAAAATCTTAATAAAAATCTATTTAAAAAAAAATTTTTTCTTTTTTTTGGGATATTAACAACAAAACAAATAGAAATTTTCCTTCAAAAAAGTTTTCTGTCATAAAAAAAAACCTAATATTTTTATTTTTTAAAAAATTATTTTGAGCTGTTTTATCCTGATATCTCATAATATTGAAGTTTTTTTCATGTGCGAATGCAGTGCGGATTGCCTACATTTGTGCTTTAAATTGAAAAACTTACTATAATACTTACATCATGACCTGTAATTTATTAAATGGTAAAAAAGGAATTATTTTTGGTGCGTTAGACGAAAATTCAATCGCCTGGAAAGTAGCTCTTAAGGCAAAAGAAGAAGGTGCCACATTTACTTTAACCAATGCCCCCATTGCTTTACGCATGGGCAAAATTAACGAACTGGCCGAAGCCTGTGAGGCTAAAGTAATACCGGCCGACGTTACCATTATTGAAGATATTGAAAACCTGTACCGGCAATCTACCGAAGTATTGGGTGGAAATGTTGATTTTATTCTCCATTCGGTAGGCATGAGCCCCAACGTTCGAAAAGGCCGCGATTATGGCAACCTGAATTATGACTGGTATTCCAAAACCCTGGATATTTCCGGCCTTTCATTTCATAAAATTCTGCAGACCGCCGAAAAAATGGAAATAATGAATGAATGGGGCTCTATTTTGGCCTTAACTTATATTGCTTCGCAAAGAACATTTCCCGATTACAGCGATATGGCCGAAGCCAAAGCAGTACTGGAATCTATCGCCCGCAGTTATGGCTACCGGTTTGCCAAAAGTAAAAAGGTGAGGGTAAACACCATTTCTCAGTCTCCCACCCGCACCACAGCCGGAACCGGCATTGAGGGTTTTGATGTATTCTTCTCTTATGCCGATAAAATGTCGCCGCTGGGCAATGCCACCGCGGAAGATTGCGCCAATTACGTTATGATGATGTTTTCTGACTATACCCGCATGGTAACCATGCAGAACCTGATGCATGATGGAGGTTTTTCAACCACGGGTATTTCAGAAGAAATTATTCATGAATTAAGCAAATAAGCTCAATTTTCTGTTTGTGATGAATTAAAATGCCGGGCTTAGGGCCGGCATTCTGATTATTAAAACCCCTCGCCCATGGTGGTGTTTCCCAATGCCAAAATCAATATTGGCCTGTATGTTACCGAAAAACGACCCGATAGTTACCATAATCTGCTGTCGGGCTTTTATCCTGTTCCCTGGCTGGATATTCTGGAAATTATTGAAGCCGCGAATTTTTCATTTGCCACCTCAGGTATTCCCATTCCCGGGCATGCGGAAGAAAATTTATGTGTAAAAGCATACCAATTGCTGCAAAAAGACTTTGGCTTGCCTCCCGTACAGATGTATCTGCACAAGCAAATTCCCATTGGATCCGGATTAGGCGGAGGTTCAGCCGATGCTTCTTTTACTTTAAAATGCCTGAATCAGTTATTTCAACTGAATCTGGATAAGGAGGAATTACTTACTTACGCTGCCCAACTGGGTAGTGACTGTCCTTTTTTTATTGAAAACAAACCGGTACTGGCTACCGGACGGGGCGATGTTTTTCGCGATATTAAACTGGATTTATCAGGAAAGTTTTTGGTATTGGTAGCACCCCAGGTTCATTTTGCTACGGCAGAAGCTTTTACCGGCATCCAACCGAATCTACCTGCTATCCAACTGCAAACTGTGCTGGAACAGGAATCGCCTGCTCAGTGGGCACAACAAGTAAAAAACGATTTTGAAACTTCTGTTTTCAGTAAATATCCACAGATTGCGAAAATAAAAGACATTCTATACCAAAAAGGCGCCCTATACAGCAGCATGACCGGTTCGGGAGCCAGTGTATTTGGTATTTTTGAAAAAGAAAATGACCTCAAAACTGCTTTTCCTGATGATTATACCCTGTGGCAGGGAAAATTATAACTGGTATTACACAGCCACAGCCGCTTTGATATGCGGATGTGGATCGTAACCTTCCAGGGCAAAATCTTCATACGTAAATGCAAAAATATCTTTCAATTCCGGATTGATTTTCATTTCCGGCAACGGCTTGGGAGCCCGGGAAAGTTGCAAACGTGCCTGGTTTAAATGGTTTACATACAAATGCGCATCACCAAAAGTATGCACAAATTCTCCCAGCGCTAAATCACACACCTGGGCCACCATCATGGTGAGCAGCGCGTAAGAGGCAATGTTAAACGGAACACCTAGAAAAACATCGGCACTGCGTTGGTACAACTGGCACGAAAGCTTGCCTTCTGCCACATAAAACTGAAATAGCGCATGGCAGGGTGGTAATTTCATTTTCTCAATATCGGCTACATTCCAGGCAGAAACCATTAACCTGCGGGAATCGGGATTGCGTTTGATCTGCCTGATGAGGTTAGATATCTGGTCGATAGGTTCGTCACCTGGGCTGGGCCAGCTACGCCACTGGTAGCCGTACACCGGGCCTAATTCTCCCTGTGCATCAGCCCATTCATCCCAGATGCGCACTCCGTTTTCTTTCAAATACTGAATATTGGTTTCGCCTTTCAGAAACCACAGCAGTTCATGAATAATCGAACGTAAATGCAGTTTTTTTGTCGTAACCACCGGGAACCCTTTGGCCAGGTCAAAACGCATCTGATAACCAAATACACTGATCGTGCCGGTGCCGGTACGGTCTTCTTTTTTTACTCCGTTTTCCAAAATGTGCCGCATCAAATCAAGGTACTGCTGCATGGTATCGCGATGGTTTTAGGTTAGGAAAGTTGTAATGGTAAATTAAAAGGATGTGGGAAAAAACAGCAAGCTAAATTTTAAAAATTCGGGACGCCTGCTGTTTTTATTTTTTGAATAATGTAAGCAAAATTACCAAACCAGAAGCTGGAACTAGCCCTGAATCCAGTTTTCCACTTCTTCTTTTGTAGGATTTTTCACATCGTTCAGCTTCATCTTTTTTCGCGTCCCACAAATATCATTGAAGAGTTTATTGGGCACCGAATTTTTTAGTTGCTCAATAGTCAGGATACCCAATTTCTGAACAATCGGAATCAGTTCAGGCCTGATGCCCTGATCCAGATACTCCTGTTCTGAAGCCGTATGTACTTTCTTTTCAGGGCGCATTTGCGGAAAGAACAGTACATCCTGGATAGAATTGCTGTTGGTCATGATCATGGAAAGCCGGTCGATGCCAATGCCTAAACCAGCCGTAGGCGGCATCCCGAACTCAAGAGCACGCAGGAAGTCTTCGTCCAGCACCATGGCTTCTTCATCGCCCCGTTTCCCTAACTGAAGCTGCTCTTCAAAACGGGCACGCTGGTCCAGCGGATCGTTCAGTTCGGAAAAAGCGTTACAAATTTCTTTTCCATTGCAAATGGCCTCAAACCTTTCTACCAGGCCTTCTTTGCTACGATGTTTTTTTGCCAGTGGCGACATCTCCACCGGATAATCAATAATAAAAGTAGGTTGGATAAGATTGGGCTCGCATTTTTCACCAAAAATTTCGTCAATCAGTTTTCCTTTTCCCATGGTATTGTCTACCGGCACATTAAGCTGCTGGGCAGTGCTTCTGAGGGCCGCTTCGTCCATTTCGCTGATGTCGATGCCGGTATAATACGCTATGGCTTCAAACATGGTAAACCGCTTCCAGGGCCGCTGGAAGTCAATCTGGTTATTTCCTACCTGTACCGTAGTAGTGCCATGCAGCTCGATCGCTATTTTTTCCACCATTTCTTCCACGAGTTCCATCATCCAGTAGTAATCTTTGTAGGCCACATACAGCTCCATCTGGGTAAATTCCGGGTTATGGAACCGCGACATCCCTTCGTTTCTGAAATCTTTAGCAAATTCATACACGCCGGAATACCCGCCTACAATTAATCGCTTCAGATACAGCTCGTTGGCAATGCGCAAATACAGCGTCATGTCCAGGGTATTGTGGTGGGTTTTGAAAGGCTTGGCAGCAGCCCCACCATAAAGCGGCTGCAAAATTGGAGTTTCCACTTCCAGATACCCTTTATTGAGCAGAAACTGGCGCATGGAATTTACCAGTCGCGACCTTTTTCTAAATACCTCCCGCACCCCCGGATTCACAATTAAATCAACATACCGCTGCCGGTAACGCTGTTCCGGATCGGTAAAAGCATCATACGTAGTTGTATTACCAGCCTCGTCGGTAGTTTCCTTTACTATGGGCAAAGGACGGAGCGATTTGGTCAGGATTTTTAGTTCATTTACATGAACAGATATTTCTCCGGTTTGGGTAGTAAAAACAAATCCTTTCACCCCAATGATATCGCCAATATCAAGCAGTTTTTTAAAAACAGTGTTATATAGTGTCTTATCCTCACCGGGGCAAATGTCATCGCGACGAATGTAAATCTGTATGCGGCCAGTGCTGTCCTGAATTTCCGCGAAAGAAGCCGACCCCATGATACGACGGCTCATGAGCCTGCCAGCCAGGCTGATATTTTTATAATCGATTTTTTGTATTTCATAATGTTTGTGGATATCTCTAATCGTAACATTCACCTCAAAGCCTTCGGCAGGATAAGGGTCGATACCCATTTGTATTAATGCTTCCCTTTCTTCTCTTCTTCTGATTTCTTGGTCGCTTAATTGCATAATTTTTTAATTTTTCACGCAAAAGTAGTCATTAATGATAATACTTTAAATGTGAAATGTGAATATTACATCAGAATATTATCTTCAGCCTCTTTAGGGTTTCGAGAGTAAAAAATTCGCGAGAAATAACCCTTTTCACTATTACAAAAATGTTCGCTACCAAAGCATACGAAATTGAAACCTGATTGCTTTTCAGTTTAATTAAGTGGTTTATCTGATCAGAAAATATGCGGTAAGTAGAAAATTCATTAAAATTGCATGTATCCTCATTACTTCTTAAATAATAAGGAGCAAAATTTTTAGTTTGGCACGTTTTTGAACGCTGATCCTAATTTGGTATTAAAGATTTTTTCTTTCAATAATGATTAACCACCCTACCTGCCTGATCACTGTAAACTTAAAATTGTCGCGGTGTCGCTTTTTTTCTGTGCGGCGGATAAGCCAATGGCTTTTATTATCCTTTTTTTTCTTCTCTTACTGTACTACCTCTCCTACTATGCAATCGGCCAGTTCGACCGACAGTTACAAAAAACCCAAGGGTGATGAAGTGCTGTTTACCGTTGATAATGATTCGGTTAAGGTTAAAGATTTTTTGTACATATATAATAAAAACAATCCTGATTCGGCCAGCGGGCTTTCGGTAGAAGACCGGGAAAAAGCGATTAAAGATTACCTGGATCTGTACATCAATTTTAAACTCAAAGTTATGGCAGCTGAAGAGGAAGGGCTGGACCAGACGGAAAATTTTGAGAAAGAACTGGCCCGGTACCGAAGACAATTGGCAAAGCCTTATCTGCTGGAAAATCAGGTTACCGAGCAATTGGTACAGGAAGCTTATCAAAGACTGCGGCAAGAAGTAAATGCTGCTCACATTTTGATTCAGGTGGCAGAAAACGCAAGTCCGGCCGATACACTCAGCGCCTATCAGAAAACAGATAGTTTGTACCGCCTGGCTGTACAGGGTGTTCCTTTCGACAAACTGGCCAGAGAGAATTCTGAAGATCCTTCAGCGAAAGTAAATGGTGGCAGTTTGGGCTATTTTACAGCCATGCAAATGGTGTATCCTTTCGAGAATGTGGCCTATGACACACCGGTTGGCAAAATTTCCAAACCCGTCAGAAGCCAGTTTGGCTATCATATTGTGAAGGTAAATGATAAACGACCTGCCCGCGGAAAAGTAAAGGTTGCCCACATCATGTTCAGGATTGAGCCTAATGCCAGCACGGAAGATGAAGGCACCGCGCTGGAAAAAGCAAAAAAGATATACGAGCAACTGCGGCAGGGCGCCAACTGGAATGAAATGTGCGAGCGGTTTTCCGATGATGTGTCTACCAAATCGTCGGGCGGATCGCTACCTTTTTTCGGAACAGGAAGCATGTTGGGAGCTTTTGAGGAGGCGGCTTTTTCGTTGCAGGACGCGGGCGACATTTCAGAACCGGTTCGTTCCCGGTTTGGCTGGCATATTATTAAGCTGGAAGATAAAAAAGAGGTGGCGCCATTAAGTGAGCTGCGCCCGGAACTGGAAAGAAAAATAGCGAGAAGCGATCGATCGGAAATTCTGCAGAAAGATATGATTGGAAAGCTTAAAAAAAGCAATAATTTCCGAAACGATCAACAGCTTGTGCAAAATCTGATAGCCGGAACTTCGTTTTCGGTTAATGGAATCGGGAAAAAAGGCGCAGCGCCTGACCAGGTTATTTTTACCCTGAACGATACTGCTTTTACAGCCCAAAGCTTTTACCAGTTTCTGGAAGAAAATAAGAACGATGTTCATAAAGATGTGGCCGCTGTATATCAGGATTTTGTAACAAAAAGTATTGTAAATTACGAAGAAGCCCATTTGGCCGATAAGCACGACAGTTTTCGGTTATTGTTAAAGGAATACCACGATGGCATTCTGCTTTTTGAAATGATGGAAAAACAGGTTTGGAACAAAGCCGTTCAGGATAGCACAGGCCTCGCGAATTTTTTCGCAAGTAACAGAGACCAGTACCGTTGGAAAGAACGTGCGGACGCTACCATTTACGATGCCGCCAACGAAACAATTTTGAATAAACTGAAAAAATCGCTGGCCGGAAAAAAATTACCATTGGATGAGGCCAGTCGACAGGCGCTTGAAAAGGATTTTAATAAGGAATCGCCCCTTGACCTTAAAATTTATACAGGCATCTACGAGAAAGGCCAATCCAGAAACACCGCATCGGAAAGCGCGATTGATAAAATTTCGTGGGCAAAAGGCGATAAACAGCTTAGTTATAACGGAAGAAATTACCTGATTACCATACACAAAGTACTACCACCTGCATTAAAAGAACTCGACGAAGTAAAAGGAATGGTCATTGCCGATTATCAAAACTACCTTGAGAAACAATGGATTAGTTCTTTAAAACAATTTCATACTATAAACGTGCATGAGGATGTTGTACAACAAATTATTTATGGTGTTCCGCGATAAACATAATTATATTTTTGTTTGGGCAGGAATAATATGTTTTTTTACAGGGTGTAACCAAATCAAATATCCGGATTTTTTGTCTTTCAAAGAAAAAGCTGTAGAGAAGAATTTCTCTTCCGAACCCCTTGCCCGTGTGTATAACGTGCTTTTATATCCGGAAGATATTGAAGGCTTGGTGGGAGAGTACGTTTCGCCTGCTGACAGTGTCAGTATTGTAAACCGATACGTTGAGTCCTGGATCAGGAAGCAATTGCTGATTGCTGAAGCTGCCTCACAAATTGATTTTGATGAAGCAGAAATGGAGAGAAAGATATTAGATTATCGCTATGCTTTAATGACCTACAAATTCGAAAAATATTATGTAAACGAAAAAGTAGTTAGGGAGGTAAGCGAAAATGAAATTCAGGCCTATTACGATGAAAATAAAGACAACTTTCAGTTGAAGCAGAATATCATTAAGGGTATCTTTGTTAAAATTCCTCAGGAAGCACCCCGAATAGGTAGTTTTCGCAAGCTTTTTATTGAGAAAAAGGACGAAAAAGATGATGAGCAAATCAAGTCGTACTGCTATAGCTTTGCTACTTCTTACTCGCTGGAAGACACCATTTGGCTGAATTTTGAAGATATAATCCGGAATACACCATTAGCCAGTATTCCTAATAAAGTACAGTTTTTACAACAAAATAAGTTTGTTGAAACTTCTGACGATAATTTTATGTATTTTCTAAAGGTTACCGAATATAAAATTTCGGACCAGATTTCTCCGTTAGAGTTTGTAAAAGATGATATTGCCAATATTATTATCAACAAAAGAAAAATTGAGCTTACCAATAAGCTAGAAGAGAAAATTTATAAAGAAGCTAAGAAAAACGATGATTTTGAAATATTTGAAACTTCCTCAACCACAAAAGTTACCGCCAATTCCGATTAACCCGCTTTTTATCGTTTACCTGGTAATTATAGGGTTATTATGTTTTAGCTACACCACCCATGCGCAGGTAGCCTCTACTGACACAAAGGTTATTGATGAAATACTGGCGAAAGTAGATAATTATATTGTATTAAAGTCAGAACTGGAAAATACTTACCGCGACCAGTTGGCTGCTCAGCAGGTAAACAGTGGCGGTGTTACCAAATGCCGGGTGCTGGAAAGTCTGGTAATCAGTAAAATGATGCTGGCAAAAGCTGAGATCGATTCTGTATTGGTATCAGACGACGAAGTAAATGGTGAATCACAGCGTCGTATGCAGTATTTGCTAGGGCAAATGGGTGGCTCCGAAGAGGAACTGGAAAAGTTATACGGCAAATCGCTGGGGCAAATTCAGGAAGAATTACAGGATCAGATCAAAGAACAACTGGTAATTCAGAAAATGCAGAGAGAAATTACCACCGATATTGAAGTAACTCCCGCCGAAGTTAAGAAGTTTTTTAACCGACTGCCACAGGATAGTCTTCCTTATTATTCGGCTGAAGCTTCGGTGGCACAAATCGTAAAACGCCCCATTATCAGTAAAGCGCAAAAAGAAGTTACCCGTAAACAGTTGCTTGACATCAGAGAAAGAATTTTAAATGGGGAAAGTTTTGAAGAACTGGCTAAAAAATATTCGGAAGATCCAGGATCGGCTCCAAAAGGCGGAAATTTAGGTTTTACCGATCGGGGTACCATGGTGCCGGAATTTGAAGCCGCGGCCATGAAGTTAAAACCCGGCGAATTATCACAACCTATTGAATCGCAGTTCGGTTTTCACCTGATCGAATTGATCGAAAGACGGGGGAATCGCTTTAACAGCAAACATATTCTGCTGCGTCCGGTATCCTCTGCTTCCGATATTCAGCAGGCGGAAAGATTTCTGGACAGCCTGCGCACCTTGATTATAAAAGACAGCATTTCATTTGAAAAAGCAGCGAAAGAAAATTCTGATGATAGTTATACCGCAGCCAGTGGCGGATTTTTTATAGGCAGCGACGGCTCTAATCGGGTACCTACAGAAGAACTGGATCCGGTGGTTTTTTTCACCGTTGATACCATGAAAGTGGATTCTATCTCAAAACCCATCGACTACCGGATGGATGATGGTACACAGGCAGTGCGTATTTTGTATTATAAAGGAAGTACCCGTCCACACCAGGCTAACCTGAAAGACGATTATCAGAAAATTTATAACGCGGCCCTGAATGAGAAAAAGGCCAGGATATTGAGCGATTGGTTTGATAAAGCTAAAAAACAGGTTTTTATTGATGTAGATAAAGAATACGATTACTGTAGTATTATGTATTGAGGTGAGAGCCTTACAGTTTGCACAATACATTGAAAGACTATGGTAAGGGGAAGGCTTTTGCCATCCTCATCTTACTTTTTGTAATAGTAAACACATAAATAATTCTCTTTTCAACCTTGCAGTCAGCAAAAAAATAAGTCAAACACAATGGATCAAAACCCATCGGAAATTACCCTGGCCGACAACCTTAAGGAAGACTATCAAAAATTACGTGACGAAATTAGTAAAGTAATTGTCGGGCAGGAAGAGGTAGTCAAACAATTACTTATTTCAGTATTTTGTCAGGGACATAGTTTATTGGTGGGCGTACCGGGTCTGGCCAAAACCTTACTTATTCATACCATTGCCTCAGCCGTAAATTTAAGTTTTAATCGCATTCAGTTTACACCCGATTTAATGCCTTCGGATATTCTGGGTGCTGAAACGCTGGATAAAGACCGGAATTTTAAGTTTATCAAGGGGCCTATCTTCGCTAATATTATTCTTGCGGATGAAATTAACCGTACGCCACCCAAAACACAGGCGGCTTTGCTGGAAGCGATGCAGGAATATAAAGTAACCATTGCCGGATCAGATTATAAACTGGAGCGTCCTTTCTTTGTATTGGCTACCCAAAACCCGATTGAGCAGGAAGGAACTTATCCGCTACCCGAAGCACAGCTTGACCGTTTCATGTTTAACATCTTTTTAGATTATCCGGCTTATGAGTCGGAAGTAGAGATTGTAAAAAGTACGACCACCGACAATAATTATGTGGTGCAGGAAGTACTTAATGGCGAGCAGATTATCCGGTATCAGCATTTGGTACGCAGGGTACCTATTGCTGATAACGTAGTGGAGTACGCCGTAAGTCTGGTTCATAAAACCCGGCCGTTTACAGCGAAAGCCGATGCGTTAGCCAATGATTATCTGGAATGGGGCGCAGGACCCAGAGCTTCTCAATACCTCGTTTTGGCTGCCAAATGCCATGCCTTACTAAACGGCAAGTATTCACCCGATATTGAGGACGTGCGAATTCTGGCAAAACCTATTTTACGGCATCGGATAGTCCGGAATTTTAAAGCAGAAGCCGAAGGAATTACCCTAGATAATATTATTGAAAAGCTATTGTAATAATCAGTAGCTTTTTATTTTAAACTTATCTACTGTGCGACAAGAATTTCCTCCTGAAAATTTTCAGTTACTTTATTATTTATTCCTTCATCCTCGTAGGTCTTCTGGTCTACAACTGCTTTTATAAAATCTCCGGTCCTTATTTCTTTCATTACCGACCAAGGGCTTGTTTTATGCTCATTTATCGCCCTAACCCGCCATAAGTAAGACGTATTGCTATGCATATGGGCTATGGTATATTCTTCTTTCTCAATCACCTGATCTACCACCATAGAACTTCCTAAACTTTTTCCTTTTAGCACCTGAACCTGATACGAAGTAGCCTGTTTTACCGGTTGCCAGGCAAAGGTAAAGTTAGGATCGCTGTATATGTCACCATCATTGTAATTGATTAAAGAAGGCGTTGGCAGCACTTTAGCAACCAACAAATCGTCCAGATAAATGCCATCTCTGAAGCTGCCATCGTTATCGAATGCCCGGTTTCCACATTGCTGGAATCTGATTATGAACTGATGGGTTAACGTAAGCCTGGCAGCCGCTGCCAGAGAATCTAAACTAAAATTGAAAAATTGCAGATCTCTTTGGGCATAATTTTCAAACTGGTATACTTTCGTAAAAGATTGTCCTCCATTGTTACTTAACCAGATGCCGTCTTCCGGATATTTTTCGTCGTAATTGTCGTACATCCAGAAGCTTAATTCAATAACCTGCTCTCCCTGCAAATTCAAAAATAAATCCATGGCGTTTACAGTATGGTTCCCATCGGCTCTACTCCCAAGCGCTAATGCGTATTTCCCCTTAATAACCTGCCTGTTGGTAACCTCAACAAATCCTGACGGAGTTATGTATTGCAGGGGTGCAGTAAGAATAGGATTTGCATGGGTAATAAAATCGCTGGAAGTCCCTGATTCAAAATCTTCTTTGAAGGGTAAAGTAGCAAAAGAAATTCGCGGCACAAAAACATGAATATCATCCAGAAAAAAACCATCGGCAATGGTACGACTTCCCTCAAAATCATCATCATCGTGTTGCTGAAAACGGATAATAAAGTTTTCTGTCAGGCTTAGCTGATGTGCTTTCGCCAGTTCATCCACATCCAGCGGGGGAAGCTGACCAAAAACTTTGGCAGACCAATTATCTAAATCAAAGTTAAAAACTTTGGTAAAAGACAAGCCCCCATTATCGCTAAAAAACAAACCGTCCTGAATGTGCTGTTCATCAAAATTGGAATAGAACCGGAAGCTAAGGGCTACCTGCTGCTGTTGTGCCAGGTGCAGGTGCAGGTCAACCGCATTGGTATTAATGGTTTTATCTACTTGGCTGCCCAACGCCAAAGCAAGTCCATTTCCTTCCGGAGAGGGCATCACCTTCACCAGCCCCGAAGGGGTGGGTAGCACATCCATTCCACTATGACCAGGCATCGCCCAACTAATAGAGGGGCCTAATGTCCCTGGTTCAAAATCTTCTTTGAAGGGTAAAGTAGCATAATTTGCCTCTGCTGTTTCTACAAGGATGTTATCCAGATAAATCCCATCACTATAATCAGCACTGCCATTAAAATCGCTTTTTCCATATTGCTGAAAGCGAATTACAAAGTTTTTGGTAAGGTTCAAACCATGCGCTTTTGCCAGTTCATCAACATCCAAAGGCGGCAACTTGCCATATACCAGCTTAGCCCAGTGCGATAAATTAAAGTTGTAAACTTTTCTGAAGGTTTCCCCGCCATTGTCACTAAAGAATATCCCATCCTGCTCCTGTGTATCATCGTTGTTGTTAAAGATCCAAAATGAAAGCAACACCTGTTGGAAGGAAGATAAATCCAGTTGCAGATCCAGCTGATTAATGGTGTAATCGCCATCAGTATCTTTCCCCATTCGTACCGCGTGTCCACCCGTGTTGTTATTTCCTGAAAATATTTCAATAACGCCATGAGAGCCACCTGGCATGATGACCCATTCAGGCTGGAAGGAACCGTTTTCAAAATCATCAAAAAATATTTGATGTGGCGTGCTATAAAGAGAAAGACTTGTACAAACCAGTAGGGAAGTAAATTTTATGATAAAAAATCTCTTCATAGCTTTTCAGTTAAATTATAGGCGCGAAAATTAATCTGAATAATAAAACCTACATCTGTAAGGTTTGATACAAATCTAAAGAGAATTATTTAATTTTTAAAGTAAAAAAATGTATTTATTTAATAATATACTTGATATTATGTTATTTAATAACACTTTAAATATAAAAATTTCAATCTTTCTTCTATATACATTGTAACGAATATGAAGTAAAGCGTAATAGTTGAACATTAAGCAGATTATATTTTGTGCTATATTATGTCATAAAATTGATGGTTTTCTAATAGATGAAAGTAATTTAACTATTTTAAAAATTAAAGTACAGCATTATAAAGCAGACTTTATGGTCAGATTCAATTACTTTCTACATGATAGGTTGAAAATAGGAATGTGGTTTTGTCTTGTCCTGAAATGAGTTTACATAAAATGTAAACAAAATGGAAAATACAAAACTGGGTATACCCCAGCCTATGAGAACGCGCTTTCTGGTAACTTAGCAGCATTTAGATATTATACTGGCGTGACATCACACCAACCAGAGATGTTCTCGGTTTTCGAATATGACGGAAAAAAATGGAATGAAAAGATAAATATTTCAGATATAGAGGATGCTGAGCGAATAAATAAAATGGACATTTCGGGAAGTAATTTAATCGTTGCTGTTTATGATAAAGTGACCATCTATAACTTGGATAATTTTTCAATTCCAGAATTTAATAAAGTTACCGCCACCAATGGATCAACAGATGACTATTTAGGCTATTCCACCTCCATTTGGCAAACCCGAGCTGTAGTAGGCGCTTATCGTGATAAAGATCATGGCTATGATTCCGGTTCTGCTTACATTTATGAAAGAGATGGTTTGAATTGGGTACAAATAGATAAATTAACTGCTTCAGATGCCAACTCTACAGATCGGTTTGGCATCTCGGTAGATAATGATGAAGATTTAGTGGTAGTAGGCGCTCCCTTAGATGATGATAAAGGGACTGATTCAGGTTCGGCTTATATTTTTAAATATGGTAGCTATAAATTTGAAGATACTTATAACTACTATTGGAAAGAATATACAAAGCTAACCGCGTCAGATGCTACTTCAAAAGACCGGTTTGGCTATGCTGTGGCTATTTCGACACCTCTTACCACTAAAGATGCAGACATACCCTACCGTGAAGAAGGTTTTGTGGTGGTAGGAGCGCCATATGCCGATGGTAGATTTACCAATACCTGTGCTATTTATGTGATTAATTTGAACGATTATTATTATCAAAATTTAAAGCAAATCAAACTGGTCCCCGATGACACGCGAACGGGAGATAAGTTTGGCTGGTCAGTAGCAATAGATGGGCGCCGGATTGTAGCTGCTTCTTCTCATGATGATGACAATGGCTCTGATTCAGGCTCTATCTATGTGTTTGACTTTGATGGCAGCACCTGGAAACAAACCGCCAAACTCAAACCTGCCGATGGAATGAAGGGCGATCGGTTTGGCATTTCCGTCGCTGTGCATGGCAACCGCATTATTGCCGGCGCCAATCTCAAAGACGCGGACGATGCCGGAGCGGCTTATATCTTTGAACTCAAATCAGGACAATGGCAGCAAACGGCCAAGCTTACTGCTTTTGACGCGGCTGCCAGAGATCGTTTTGGTTCTTCGGTATCCATCTGGGGCAATAAAACCGTGGTAGGTGTACCTTATGCCGACCATAGCCAGGGCATCAATGCCGGAGCGGCGTATGTGTATGAGTTTAAGAATGGCCAATGGGCGTTGGAGCGCAAAATCGTAGGCGACGCGCATACCGGTGATTATCTGGGCAAAGCCGTGGATATATTTGGCAACTATATCATTGCCGGCGCTCATCTGGATGATGACAAAGGCAAGGATGCCGGATCAGCCTACATTTTTGATCTGCTTAGCAAAGCTGACAACAGCCTGGCCCGATGGGAAAATGAAGCCTATGAAAAAGCAATGATGGCGGAGGAGGAAGAAACGCTTTCTTCCGATAACCAAAGCGGTATGGGCCCTTACCCCAATCCATTTGAAAGTCAGTTTACCATCAACTTCAAAGAACCAATGAGTGGAAAAGTAACCATAGAACTGGTAAATCAATTGGGCGTAGTAGTATATCAGAAAAATCATATGCTGACTGATACCCACCACAGTTTACCAATAGACCTCAGCACCATTGCTGACAAAGGGTTGCTGTTTCTGCGGGTAATTTCAGAAAACCAGCCGGTACAGCTCAATAAAATACTGAGACAATAAAAAGTTATTATTTGTTATTCATCAGGAAGGCGGAGAAAAATCTCCGCCTTTTTTTATGGATTTAAGAATCATGGTATAGATGATGCTATCTGCCTCGTAAGTTTCATTTGAAGTGCATTTACATATTACATTTTTGTCAGTTTTTTCTGGAAATTCAAAATCTTATCTGTAATTAGTAATTATTTGAATAGTACAAATTATTAGCGCTATAATTTAAGAAAACAACTCATATTTTGGTTTTATTAGGTTACGGAAGTACCAAAAAGGATTATTTTATGTAATCATAGCATTGTCTGCCAAATTTTCTTACATCATTTTTATAAAGTATAAAATTTAATATTGCTATATTATTATTTAATTTTTACCTTGGCACGAATTTGTTTAAGAATTCCATAATGTTCAGCCAATATTATTAGATAAAATACAATGATCAGTTTGTTTTATTCTAAAAATTCACAATAAAATTGGATGAATTTCTCAAAATATGCTTCATATTTCAATATCTCCTTCAAATTGTTAAATTTTTTATTCCTGAATTAACTTCAAACTTATGCACAGTTTTTACAAATTAAATCCGGTTCGTCATGCTTATGATAGCGGGATTGCCTTACTGC
This sequence comes from Cyclobacteriaceae bacterium, assembly GCA_041745535.1. GTDB lineage: Bacteria > Bacteroidota > Bacteroidia > Cytophagales > Cyclobacteriaceae > JBGTIS01. Next base: position 18,306 of record JBGTIS010000271.1, read on the forward strand.
TGTTGGGTAGTAAAGCCTTGAAAGTTTTATGTATATTGGTACTGGTATTTATCTGCCAGCATGCTTTTGCCCAGGAACCTTTTAAAATCGCGGCCAATGGAAAAATAAATCAGGCTATAGATATTTCCGGTACCCGTGCTATTTTTAAAGTAGAGGCAGAAGACCAAACCATGCGTGCGCTGATTTATGAATTAGACAGCGGCGAGTGGCAGCAGACTGCCTCTCTTGCTCCCGGTCGGGAAGATTTCGAAGTGCGGTCGGTAGCCATCCAGGATAAATGGGCGGTAGTGTCGGGCCTTACCAGCGTGCTCGTATTTGAATACAATGGCGAAAGCTGGGTAAAAAACGCCGAATTAACCGGAACCGATACCCAGTGGGATGATGAATTTGGAAAATCGGTAGCCATTTCCGGCAATCAGCTCATTGTAGGGGCGCCCGCCGAAAAAGTAAATGGAGAAAGCAGCGGAGCGGTTTATGTATACAAATATTTGAATAACAAGTGGGTAAAAACCGGAAAACTAACCGCTTCCGATGCTGGTGCTTATTATGCTTTTGGCAGTTCGGTAGCCATTGAAAAAGGATTAGCGGTAGTAGGCGCGGCAGTTCATCAGGCTGCCTATGTGTTTGAATACAATCGTGATGCCGAGAGCTGGCAGGAAACCACCAAACTTACCGGTTATAAGGGCGATTATTCTTACTTCGGGCAGTCGGTAGCCATAGAAGGGAAACGCATTTTTGTAGGCGAGCCAGGCGCCAATGCTTTGGGTAACTCAGACGAACTGATCAATGGGTCAGTACACGTATATGAATACCGGGCAAAGCATTGGGCCAAAAGCACTACCATTGAGAGCCCGAAAGGCAATGACCTGACTACCCTGAAAGAAAATCTGGGTGTGGAAGGCGATTATTTTGGCACTTCACTGGATGTAAAAGACAATAAACTGGTAATTGGCGCTGACCGCGACAATGCGGTATATATATTCAAATACAATGGATACCAATGGGAAAATATGAATGAATTTTCAGTAACCGCACCCACCGATACTATGTATGTGTTTGGCGAACAGTTTGGCTCGAAAGTAGCTATTTCGGGTAATAATGTAATTGCCGCTTCCACCTACGGATCTTTTGCGTATACTTTTGAAATAGAAAAGCCAACACCAAAACCTGCCTTACAAATTATGGGCCCCAGTAAGGACGAAATTTCAGTAAATATTTTTCCTAATCCGGTAGCCGAAGTATTAAATATTCACCTGAACAAGCCCGTAACCGGCGAAGTACAGATACAATTACTCGACCAGTTGGGCAGGCTGGTTTATAAGAAAAAAGTCAATGTGCTGGATAGTAAGGAAATTCTGGGCATCGATTTAAATGAAAAACGATCTATCGAGGCCGGTACCCTGTTCTTAACCATACAAACCCCTTTGGGCTATGACAAAGTAGTGCGACTGGTAAAAAAATAAGAGAAACTTACTTTATACTTCACATTATGAGATGTTATTCACTCTTCTTTGTAAGGGTGAATAACATTTTTTTTGTCCCAACTTTTTCCTCTTTCAGGATCAATGCCATATTCCTTATTGAATTTTACCTGAAAAATTCTGTCACAAAACCATTATTTATATTTTCTTAAGTATTTTTTACATTATTATGTAAGCAATTATTGTATTATTGCAAAAAAAAATATATATTAGTACGTTAGTATAAAAACTAGTAAGTTGATCTATCAGGAATCACTTATTTCAATTTCCAATAGATAATTCTATATACAGTTTTTTACTATTTTTTAGTAAAGTGAGCTTTTCTCTGGTATATGGGCTGGCGACCGGTTTGATATATTCGTAGCTATTTCAGGGAATTTGGCAGTGGTCGGGGCTCCCTTCGATGATGATGCAGGAGAGGATGCAGGAGCTGTTTATTTATTTGAGCTGCAAGGCAACAATTGGGTACAGAAGGCTAAAATCAAAGCATCTGATGCTGCTACCAATGACCAGTTTGGTGCTGCTGTAGCTATGGTAGGAGGTTATATTATAATAGGATCGCCATATGATGACTATGGAAAATATAATGGGGCAGGTTCTGCGTATTTGTTTTCTTACTATTATCCCGATGATATGCCCGAGTTAATAACCAAACTCACTCCTAATAATCCAAAGAATGGAGATCAGTTTGGCAAATC
>JBGTIS010000272.1:0-3011 GCA_041745535.1 Cyclobacteriaceae bacterium
GATCTGGAAAAGAGTGCTGCTACCACCACGGTTCCTGACATCCATACGATGACCGCCGGTAAATACCTGTCTAAAAGTTTAGGATTTGAAACTAATCATTTAAAATATGTGCGGCATGCCGATCAAACCCCATCCCTACTGAACGAGCTTTATCAGAAAGCCAGTTGGTTCGCCTTGGGCGCTCAACCTCTTTTTATGCTTTTTGGTAATCAGATGAGTAGTGAAACCCATGAGTTATTATGGAAGCATTATTCAAAATATGTGAAAGCCAGAGGTTTGTACGCAGCGCTCAAGATTGGCCATCAACCTTATGGTATACTTCCGGTCATGAGTATCAGCAATGTGTTTTTACCGGAGAACAAAGACATCCTCGAAAGTGACAAATTATTTGACCAGATGACGGTAGTTTTTGCCTATTTGCTGAAGCGGTGGCGTTTGATGGTAAAAGGAGATCAGCAACTTGTACCCAGATTACAGGGAAATGAGAGTTACGAGGAAATCCTGAAAATACTGAGTATGCAGGAATATTCCAGTACTTATCAAATCCGTGCCCTGGCATACAGTTCCTTTAAAGCAAAATTATACGAATTACTAAAAAATCGCCCTGCAAATAAATCTGTATTGGATTTTATAAAAGAGCAGGGAGATGATTATGAAAGCTTTTGGGAGAACATCAAATCACTTACGGAATTATTAGGATTCAACAACCAGGAATTGTCCACTGAATTGGATCACCTGCTTCGGGCACCGATGTTAAGCCTGACGGAAGGAGATACCAACCTCATAGGTTTTCTGGAAGAAAGTTCCATCATTACCGACCAGCAAGGCAATGTTGTTACAAATGAAAGTGACGGCGATAATAATTTTTCCTTTACTCAGACAGACCTGGGCAATTTTCAGGATTTTATCAATGCCCTTAAGGATCAGAACGATCATGCATTGATTCAGTACCGGGGAGATCTCAGCGTATTTACGGATCTTTTTGTAAGAAGCTATACCAATGCCTGCCAGTTGTATGCCCGCGAAATCGTATTCGATCTGGAGATTGCCGATGCAGTATCCAGCAGCCAAATTTTTAATAGTGCCACGATTGTAAAAGGGGAAGGTAGTACCGTTAAAAAAGGAGATACTGTGATCACGGTACTGGATGCAGCCTCAAAAAGTACCACCGTACTCGCTCCCTTTGATGGTAAAATCGCCAAAATACTGATCACAGAAAATGAAAAGATCACTCCGGGTACGCCGCTTTTCACTTTGATGAATGAAACGAAGCTGAAGGAAATAAAAAACGCTTTTATTGCCCTGGGCCAGCAAATAATAGATGTAAGTAATGCTATTATGGATGATCAAGAACGACAGGAAGCTCAGAAAAAAGCAATGGGAGAGGCCATTGATTTGAACAGTTATCGATTAGACGCCTGGATTACCTCGCTGGCAGCTTGCCGCATGGACGAAATGCGAAGCAAACCCAATTGTGAAAAAGGAATCTATTTTGGAGCCTACGGCTGGATAGAGGACCTGGAAAAGGATGCCACCCCTGTAAACCCAACATCGCTCTCAGATATTTATCGGGGAAAAGGAGGGATTATCCATACCCCCGGGGCTGCACAAACGGTGGCTTCTACTGTTTTCAAAAACTCTTTTTTATCCCATATACAAGAAGAACAAAGTAATCCTTTTACGATAAACCTCTCCTCCGATCGTTTGCAAAAAAGTCAGTTTTTATTAGAAGGCATCCGCCAGGGGCAACAACTGGAAGCTTTGTTGGGCTATCAGTTAGAGCGATACCTGCATGAGCATGACCTGCATCAGGAAATCTATGAACTGCGGAAATCATTTCCCTTGTATGAGAATACTACCGGAAATAATACAGGTTTTGTGAATTTAAGTGTGATTGATGGGTTAAAAGCCATTAAAAATAAAGAAAGTCTGTCCGAACCGGTAAAGCAGCATGTTGAAAAACTGGAGGATACAATGGATGCCAGTCTGGATACGCTGTTTTATGAAGCAGGTTACCAGGTTACACAGGGTAATTTAAGTCAGGCCGCCGCCGCCATCAATGCTACGAAAGGGGAAATTGAACCACCGTTAATAGAATCTATAAAAACAAAAATTTCGGGAACTGGCATCAGCCATCAACTAGTCATGGTGTTTCCGATAACTACAGCGCCATACCACATAGAGAATACCCGGGCTTTCGTGGAACCAAATCTGGAAAACTGGCTGGCAGAAAACCTGGGGCCCATGCATAAAATAGGCTGTCTGGTAGAACTTTATCATGTTCAGGGCGATAGCCTGATAGAAAGTAAAATGGTTACGCTGGCAGATTTGCACATCGGTTACCTCGACTTATTGTATGCAAGCGATCATACCATCACTGACGGAGCCAGCGAATTGGAATTAAGAATAAGGAATGCCGTCAAGGGAGAAGATGATCTGTCTGAGGAAACCAGGTATGTGATCACCGCTTCAGGCCCTGAAAATGGGCAATCACTGACAAAGGCCCTGGAGGTAGCCCGATATGCCAAAGCACTGTTAAGTAAATGCCGTTATCTGAAATCGGATGATCTAACCCTGGAAAGGGAAACTATTCAGCATGACAGGAAAACCCTGGATGAGATAAAAGACAAGCGATTACTACCACTTATCAATCGTTTGAAAGCAATCGTCAATACTGATCTGACAAAAAAAAGTACTTTGGCTTTGCTCTCGAATCTGGATTTTGAATCGGCAAAAACAGCCTTTCTACAGCATGTTTCCATCGATACCGATAAGTTGAAAGCCGCGATGGTGGCAAAAATAACTTCCGCGGAAGATTTGCTGTCAAAATACAACGCCCAACTTCCTTTTTATACCGCTTTTGGGTACTTACAGCAAGTCGCCAAAATCCTGTTTGGAGAACCTTTTATCCTCCTACCTCCAGCGATGGGTTCTGATAATTTCACCCAGGTCATCAAGGATAAAAAGCAACAGCTAATGGTCGGAGATCCGTCTGATGATACCACCGATCA
>JBGTIS010000273.1:0-2386 GCA_041745535.1 Cyclobacteriaceae bacterium
ATCATTATTTCTACTTACCAGCAACAGGGCATTACTACCAAGATTTACTTTTTTCAGGTCCCGGATTTCACCTCTTACAAAAAAACCTGAATCCTGGTGTTTCATGGCCTTGTATTGCCGCTGCCCCAATGCCTTTATCAGCACGCCATAAGTGCCACCATATATGCCGGTTTGGGGTTTGGCCCGGAACAGATTGCCACCCAGCAGGATATCCTGAAGGCCATTGTGATCCACATCTTCTACCAGAATACTGTAAATAGGGGCCAGTTGGGCTTCAGTAGGTAATGCCTGACGTATAAATTTCCCGTTTTCATTCCAGAACAGGGCAGTTTCCATCTGGTAGGCCCGCAACGTTAATGCGTTTTCCAGTTGTTCTTTGCTGAAAATATCTTCCATCGTTTGTTCTTTGTATGCATCATGTTTCAGGTATTTCTTGAGCAGATAAGGCATTTGTCGGGTAATGTCTTTTTTCATGGCCAGCGGATAAGCTTTATCACCTTCGAAAATGGTGATGATCTGCTCTATTTTGCCATTCCGGTCAAAATCGTTGATATACATGCTGGCTGGTTTGTCTTTTGTAGCTTTGAACCGGGTATTTAATCCAAGGTTACCGGCAATCAGTTCCTGATCGCCATCGCCATCCAGGTCTGCTTTTTCTATTACATGCCACAGTCCGTTCGTATGGGCAAAGCCGGTTTCGTTGGTAACGTCCACCAGCTTTCCGATCCTATTCTCAAAAACTTTTACCGGCATCCAGTCGCCTACCACAAACAAATCGAGGTCCTTGTCGCCATCATAATCCATCCAAAGCGCGTCGGTCACCATGCCGATCTCATTCAGTCCGGAAGCCAGTTGCCCGGTTACATCCGTAAAATCTCCTTTTCCATCGTTTTGCAAGAGGTAACTGCTGGCAGGCACGCCATATTGCATAGGTTGCAGACGGACACCTACAAAAAGATCCAGATCACCATCCTGGTCAAAATCTGCCGCGGCAAGGCTGGAGGTACTTTCCAGCTTGTTTTTGGGAATAATTTGCCGGGAACGCTGGAAATTCCCCTTCCTATCGTTGAGGTACAACCGGTCGGCCAGGGCAAAGGCACTGCCGGGAAATTCGTATCCGCCACTGGCCACCATCAAATCCTGATCGCCATCATTGTCGGCATCAAAAAACAGGATATCCGTATCTTCTGATATTTTATCTTTTTCGAAGAGCGTCTGATTGGTTTTCTTAAATTTTCCATTAGCCTGGGCTACAAACAGGGCTCCGGGAGTATCTTTCGCTCCACCGACGTAAAAATCATCCAATCCATCATTATTCACATCGCCTACTCCCATTTTAGGTCCTTCGCTAGATACCATGTTATAGATCAGTTTATCGCGATCGAAGTCTACAAATTCATTCTCCACATGCTGGTAATCTACTTCACTATCATTGGCTAATTCTTTAAAAAGTTGCTGTCTGGCTTCAGTCGCTGTTGTCCTGACAGCCACCACCTGATGATCGTCGCTTTTTACCGTAATGAACTGATCGGCAGGGATATTGAACAGCAGTGTGCTACCTCCTTCCGGCCAGCCTATCTCAATGGTATCAATGGTGGTGATTGGGCCAAGGCCGAAATTCAATCGGTTGTCTACCGTAGACAGTGTACCCCGCACGGGCGACTGTTCCTGAAAAAAGGTTTTACCTCCGGCTTTTAAGGTAACCTGTGCGCCTACGGCAAATCTGTTCTGGGTAGGGCTGTGCAGGCTAAGGTTCAGAAAATGGTGGTCTGTTACCCCACTGGTTTCGTTTCTGTAAATAAAAGGCGGCATATTGATGTTATTAACCACCATATCCAGGTCGCCGTCATTGTCCAGGTCACCATAGGCACAGCCATTGGAAAATCCGGGCGTGCCTAACCCCCAGGCTTCGCTCACATTGGTATATTTCATGTCGCCCTGCTGGGTATACAGATAATTGGGTAAGGGTACAGAAGGGATATCGTCAATCATTTGCTTGATCACGGCGCCTTTTTCCTGGTATATTTTTCTGAGCCGGTCCTGGTCGGCGTAGAAATCTATAAAGTCCTGGTCGAGTAGGTCTTTGTAAATCCCGTTGGTGATGAAAATGTCTTTAAAACCGTCGTTGTCCAGATCAGCTACGAGTACCCCCCAACTCCAGTCGGTAGCCTCTACGCCTGAAAACCTGGAGATTTCGCTGAAAGATACCTGGCTTTTGTTACCATTAAACCCATTATTAAGCTGAAAAGTGTTTCTGGGAAACTGCCGGTAATAGCCATTTTTTACCTTTAGCCAATAGGTATCCCAGTTATCAAACTGGGCTTTTGTTTTCAGTCGGGCATCACCATCGGGCAGCATTTCCGTGACAAATACCTCAGGAAATCCA
>JBGTIS010000274.1:0-11505 GCA_041745535.1 Cyclobacteriaceae bacterium
CCGATTTGCTCCAAAGAAAGAGGCTCTTCTGTACCAATACCGAAAAACATTTTAATTACCTGTCTTTCTCGCTCGGTAAGGGCTGCTAAAGCACGGCTCATTTCAATCTGTAATGAAGATGTATATGCCAGATCCTGGTCAGTTTCATCAATGTCGCCATTTTCCAGTACGTCCAGTAATGAATTGCTTTCACCATCCACAAAAGGAGCATCTACTGACAACTGCTTTGAACCAGCCAGTAAAGTATTGGTTACTTCCTTGGAATCCATTTCTAAAATATCAGCCAATTCTTCTGCTGTAGGTTCACGCTCATATTTTTGCTCCAGTTCTGAAGCTACCGTTTTAATTCTGTTTAAAGCACCAGTTCTGTTCAAAGGAAGTCTTACAATACGTGACTGCTCGGCTAAAGCCTGCATAATGGATTGTCTGATCCACCAAACAGCGTACGAAATAAATTTAAACCCTCTGGTTTCGTCAAATCTCTGAGCTGCTTTTACTAAACCCAGGTTACCTTCATTAATTAAATCGTTAAGGGACAGACTACGGTTTTGGTATTGTTTGGCAACAGAAACCACAAAACGCAAGTTCGCTTTTGTAAGTTTGTCCAAAGCTGTTTTGTCCCCACTTTTAATTCTTTTAGCCAAATCTACTTCTTCCTCAGTGGTAAGCAAATCAACTTTGCTTATCTCATTGAAGTACATTTCAAGGGATTGGCTATCCCTGTTGGTGAAGGTCTGGGTGATTTTTAATTGACGCATTTTGTTTTTAATATAATTGCAGAAAGATATATGTGAATAAACAATTTTTATTACATCAACATAAATAAACTCAATTTAGTGCAGAGTTTAATTGTTTTTTACCAAAATTATGGGGAATCTTTAAACATAATGCCAATTTTCTTGTCAATTTTAAAATTAGGCACGAAATTTAAAAACGAAGAAACCCCAAAATAAGTTTCGTTCCAAGAAATATTTTTTATTTTTTTACCATTAATCATAACGGTTTTACATTTCTTAATAATAAATCACATTAAATATGTTATTTACTACCAAGACAATGCATATTGCTGTTTTTACTTTTCCCGAATTTGTCATTTACACAGCAACATGTAAAAAATGATCGTTAAATCTGGTAGATATTTTTTTTTAAGTTTGGTAAAAAATGCTAAAGACAAAAAAATTAAAATTATAGGTCATGTTATATAACGTGATGCAATATGCTTTTGTTTTTATTTTTTTCCAACTAATTAAACGCCAATATTGTTACAATATTTTGAATTTTCCTACAAATTCTTTAAAAATTTGCACAATAATAATTTCGGTTATCATTTTTTGATTACCATATCGTTAACAAAACATTTGAACGATAAGCGATTGTGAAAGAAAGACAGGTAAGGTTTTCTGTAAAGATGAATTAATGTGCCAGGCTTTTGACTTTGCTTCTTCTAATTATCAGTAATAAGCAGTAATAAATACAGAAGCTTAATGGAACAGCGATAATAGCCCAACTGAATATGCCAAGCAAACTCGCTATCCAGAACTTATTCACAGCAGCCATCCAGTCTGTTTTTATCACATTTATCATATCGTCTAACGAAATAGGCAATGGAGGCATATCAAAGGTATATTCACCAAACCGAACAAATGGGATAAACAGGGCTACCTGTACCGGATATACCAGGTTGCAGCAAACCATCATAATTGGAGCATTAAGCCGAAAACGGATCGCGATAAAGGCGCATAAAATTGTAATAATACCTAAAATAGGAACTACACCCAACGTAATGCCCAATGCTATTGATAAGGCTAATTTCTCAGGAGTAACTCCCTGTTGTAGCAGGGTAAGCACTGGAGTAACAATTTTCTTTTTAAAAAAATTAGCTGCCGCGGTTTCCATCTCTCATTGTAAATTTATAAGCTGATTTTGAAAATAATTTAATATTACTGAGCCGGCATTACCGGCTGATACTATTTCCGCGGAGTAGCATAGGTAAAATTTTATACCTACCTGTAACCCTGTATGAATGAATTAATAAATTGTAAACAAGTTGATAAATACCTTTACTGTAATCTGCCAGTTTTGTTGCATTTCCAAGGGCTAATATTACATGAATTCTGAGGTAAAATCTTTTGTGGTAGTAAAGCTGTAAAAAGAGTTTTTGGCAACGGAAAATTTAATCGAAAATTATTCTTAAAAATCGTTTACCGAAGTAAAAATTTAAATACCAGTAAACAATTTTTTTTTAAGCCAATAAGTATAACAAAGGTAGCAGGTTGAACTTAAAATACCGCTTAAGTTTTTATCGCGTTTTCACATGTAAGAAATTTAGTTCTATTTTTACTTTTTTCAACATTATTTAAGAATTGATATTCAAATATATGTAATTATTTTGATATTTATTATAATTATATAAATTTTATTTTTCCAATAGGCACGTAAGAAGTAATTGAAGTTAGCCATAAAAAATAGCCAATTCACAATAAAATGAATCTACATTGAAAGGAATAATACTAAATAAGCATTTTATTAATAAACCATCAATAACTTTCCTTTTCATTAGGAAAATCAGACGATTTTACGTCGGTAATAAAGTGGTTCACAGCATCGGTAATAACGGTATGTAAGTTAGCATAATGGCGCAAAAACCGGGGTTTAAAATCCTGTGTTATTCCCAGTAAATCATGCATCACCAAAACCTGTCCGTCGGTGCCATTACCAGCTCCAATACCAATGGTAGGAATGGAGAGTTCTTTGGAAACTTTTTCTGCCAGTAAAGCCGGTATTTTTTCCAGCACCACGCCAAAACACCCGTGCTCTTCCAGCAGTTTGGCATCGTCCATTAGCTTTTTTGCTTCCATTTCTTCTTTGGCTCGAACGGTGTAGGTACCAAATTTATAAATAGACTGTGGGGTAAGACCTAAATGCCCCATCACCGGTACGCCTGCGTTCACAATCCGTATAACCGATTCGATAACTTCTTTGCCACCTTCGAGTTTTACTCCATGTGCTCCTGACTCTTTCATAATACGAATGGCAGAGCGCAATGCCTCTGACGAATTACCCTGGTAAGACCCAAAGGGAATGTCTACAATTACCAACGTGCGCTTTACGCCTCTTACTACAGAAGAAGCATGGTAAATCATCTGATCCAGGGTAATGGGGAGCGTAGTTTCATGCCCTGCCATCACATTCGAGGCCGAATCACCAACCAGGAGCACATCTATACCAGCATCGTCCAGTACTCTGGCCATGGAAAAATCGTAGGCAGTCAGCATCGCTATTTTCTCGCCACGCTGTTTCATGGCCTGCAATTGGTGGGTGGTAATTCTTTTAACAGATTTTGAACCTTCTTCGGACTTATGTACTGACATTTTATGGTAGATTTGTGGGTTAATAAAGTAAGTATAAAAACGATTCTGAAACAGAAAGAGCGGTAAATTTAGTATTTTTTTAGTGCTTTTATTTTTTGTATTGTCTTTTTTGAGAAATTTACGAACTACATGCATATTCTCTTTTTAGTTCCTTATCCCAAAGCCCAGGCACCTTCGCAGCGGTTTCGGTTCGAGCAATATCTGAAATTTTTGGACCAGGCCGGATTCACCTATGCATTCTCTCCGTTTCTGAACCAACAGGCTTGGGCCATTCTGTACAAGTCGGGTTACACCTTTCGTAAAATAACCGGAGTAGCCAAAGGATTTGCAAAACGCTTTTTAATATTGCTCACCGTACAGCGGTACGACTTTATTTTTATTCATCGTGAAGCCACACCCATTGGGCCGCCTGTTATTGAATGGATAATGGCTAAACTATTCAGAAAGAAAATTATTTATGATTTTGATGATGCCATCTGGCTCCCCAATACTTCAGCCTCAAACCGGGTAGTGGCTACTATTAAGTGGCATCAGAAAGTAAACAGCATTTGCCGCTGGAGCTATAAAGTAAGCTGCGGTAATGCTTATTTGTGCGATTTTGCCCGGCAGTTTAACCCTCAGGTGGTGCACAACCCTACTACCATCGATACAGTGAACCAGCACAATACATTGAAGCATCAGCTGGAAAAAGAATTGGTAATTGGCTGGACCGGATCGCATTCCACGCTGCACTATCTGTACCCGATTTTTCCATTGCTGGTAGCATTGAGAAAAAAATATAGTTTTAAGGTAGGCGTAATTGCCAATGCCCCTCCTGCTTTTCGGGCTGATTTTATTGAGTTTATTCCCTGGAACAAAGCTTCTGAAATTGAGGATTTACTACGGTTTAATGTAGGACTAATGCCTTTAACCGATGACCCGTGGGCAAAAGGAAAGTGTGGATTTAAGGCCCTACAGTATATGGCGCTGGGTATTCCTGCTTTGGTATCGCCGGTGGGGATGAATACCGAAATAGTAGAAAATGGCAAGCATGGATTCATTTGTGCTACTAATGCCGATTGGTACCGGTATCTGGAAATGTTGATTACCAAACCTGACCTTAGAGAAGAAATGGGCAAAGCCGGCAGGAAACAGGTAGAAGATAAGTATTCGGTGCTTTCCAATCAAAATAACTTTTTAGGTTTATTTTCCTGAAAGCCAGTTCCTGAGTAAGGTAAGTAACAGAATGCATTCCAAAAGCTTGTTGCACATTCTCGGTTTGTGGGGCCATAAACCAAGGTTATCTCCTGTGACAAGGGGCCCTTCCTTTGACCACAATTATTTTAGTTTTTGCTTACTGTCGCTGAAAGCGTTTTTTTATTATGAGGAACCAGTCGCAGGTTTGCACAAACACCAGGATAATTAAACAAAATAGCAGTAACCATTTTATTTTACCCATCAGCAGCATCAGATTTTTCAGAAAAGCCATATCAAGCCAGTACATGGCTCCTATACTTATGATAATGCCACCAGCAATACACGCAGCCAATATCATAACCTGTCGGAATACCTCATTTGATTCTTGCTTTCGTGTTGCCTGAAGCGCTACCTGATCGGCAAAGTTGTCGGGAAGCTGATAATGGGGAGTATGGTCAAGCGCTTCAAATAACAACTGATAAGCTTTCAGGTCGGCTTGTTTTTCATGATCGCCTGTAGGGGAAGCATCAAAGTCGAATTGTTCTTCCAGCATTTTCTGTATTTGCTCGTCGCTTAACTTTTTCATAACAGTTCTTCTTTTGGTAAAGCCGTCATCAGTTGCTCTTTCAACAGTTTTCGGGCCCTGAACAAATAATTTTTAACTGTGCCTTCCGGCATTTGGGTAACTTCCCTGATCTCTTCATAATTCATTCCTTCCAAATGATAAAGCGTAAGCACAGTTTTATATTGAACGGGCAATTTTTCTATTTGTTGATGGACGAATTGCCGCAAATCTTTTCTGGCAAACAGGCTATCAGGGCTTTCCGGCGAAATCGTAAATTTTCTTTCAAGGGCCGCGTCTTCTACATCTCCGGTAATCATAATCTTTTTCTTTTGCAGATAATTAATTGCTGTTCTGTAAGCAATGGTGGCAATCCAGGTTGAAAGTTTCGATTGAAAATTAAAGTCTGCCAACTTTTGATATACTTTCAGAAAAACTTCCTGACAAAGATCTTCTCTATCTTCTTTGTCATGAATAAGTCGACCTATCATATGCACAACCAGGTGCTGGTATTGTTTTACCAGCATTGTAAAAGCCTGCGTATTGTCGTCTAGTATTTTCTTAACAAGAAGGTTATCGTCGATCATTTCCACATTAGACCACGCTTTTCTGAAAATGTTGCGGAAGATAATTTTTTTTTCGGGTCGCTGCAACATTTCAAAAGCAGGCCCTGTCATATGTAGAAAATTGTTAAACTAAAAATTTGAAAACTATGCACGATGGAATCGCGGCTGCTATTATAATAACAGTAATGTTCGGTGGAATTATCAGTGTAATCAAAACCTTTCAGGATTACTTCTTACGAAGGAAACTCATCAATATGGGGCAAGTTGACCAAACCTCGTTGAACATTTTGGGAGAAGAAAAGGATAGTCGATTTACGGCATTGAAATGGGGGTTAATTATTTTATTCGGTGGTTTAGGGTTAGTTTTACTAGAGTTTATTCCCTATCGGCACGACTCCCCTTTTCCGTATGGTGTAGAAGCTGTTTTTATTGCTATTGGTTTCCTGATCTATTATTTTGTTGTTAAAAAAGAACTGGGTAAAAACTAGTTCTTTCCTCTCTGCTCTTACTTTTTCTTATTTTTCCCATTTATTATTAAAAAAATTACAAAATACTTGCCTTTTAAAAATAAAACCAGCTACTTTGTATTACACTGTACCTAACATTAATAAGTACTGGTGTTTGTTTATATCGTTGTTTACGCTATTCACCTGTAAAATTCGTCAGTTTACCTACTAGCAATTTATAAATAGAAGCGCATTGAAGAACTTTACAAAAGAAATTAGAAAGCGAAAGCAACTATTTCAAGCATTTTCGCATCTGTAATTTATAAAACTTTCAACCTGAGTACAATGAAAATAAAACCGATTCACGCATTCTTTATGGGTATAATAGGCCTGGGTTTTGGGCTTATGGTTGATAACATGATTGCCACAACGCATGTACCTTCTGATAAATCGCAGTATAAAAATGAAACTATCGATCATCAGCCACCGACAGATATGCATACCTCGCCCATTCAGGAAAATAATAAGTCAGACGAGCCCGCAACCAGCCTGGAACTTATATCCATTAAAAGCGATCAGGAAACTAAAACGGGCGAAATTTTATCCCGGATTGGTTATATAAGTTAATCAATAGGCATGAAAACAAACCTGGCAGGTAAGAACTGAAAAAAGTTAGCCTTTTCTGTTACCTTACCAGTTTTGTAAAGTTAACCATGCAAAAGCAGTTGCCACTAAGGTAATTGCTCAGGCATCTGAAAATTTAATTTTTGATTATGTGGGACGAGCGTATGATAATTCATCACTATATGGAAGAAATCCTAGATTTTGAAATTCAGGAAACAGGAATAATCTCAAAAGCTTTGCGGAGTAAAGGGGTTTTCAGTTTTTGTGAAGCGGTCAGTTTCATGAGCCGGCTCCCCTATGGCAGAATTTCTGATGTCAGAAATCTCGCTCTGGTTATTAGCGAAAACCGCGGAACATTTACTACCAAACACGCTGCCCTGGTGAAGCTTGCCAGAGAAAATAATCACCATTCGGTAAAGCTTACCCTGTGCCTCATCAATATGAATGGCTGCAATACGTATGGTACAGAAAAAATTTTGCTTAAATATGGATTACATGCCTTACCCGAAGCGCGGGGATATTTAAAATATAATGACCATTTGTTTGACGTGCACTGCAACGAGCACCTAGAAAATACCCTGGCCGATTCTCTTATTTCAGAGATAGAAATAGAACCTTTACAAATTGGCCGTTTTAAGGAAAAATACCACAAAAATTTTATTAAAAACTGGCTGCAAATCGAGAAGTTGTCTAAAAGCTGGGATGCGGAAGCCATATGGAAAATAAGAGAAGAATGTATAACGCTACTCTGTAGTGAGGCCAACCCTTACGCTGGCAGATACAAATAGCTTCCCTTTGCCCTTTACTAGTTTTCATTTAAGAAAGCACCAAAATTAAAGATAATAATGTAGCGCCTGAGTGGGTTTTGTAAAGTTCTTCTACAAAACTTCGCTATGCCGAACTTCTCCCCATAATTTTTCTCCTCTTCTTACCCCAATATTTTTTCATAGTAGCATATATTCGCAAAAATTTTGTAAAATACAATCTGTTAATTTTTGTTTATTCTAAAATTAATGGCAGATATTGATTATATATATGAAAGAGCGTTTAGCTGCTTAAACTAATTTTGTATAGGTAGATATCTGGTATCCTGATAGGATGATTTCTTATTTTAAAAAGTGATGGATAAAATTAGCCAGATAGATGAAAACTTGTTACTCCGCATAGAAGAAATGTGGGGCTATATTAAATATATTTTTACTACTGCCATACCAGGTACCCCCTTTACATTAATATCCGTTATTACTTTCCTCATCAGTGTTATTTTATTGATTTTCATAGCCGGAAAAATTAATAAATTCCTGGTTAATAATATTCTTTCCCGCTACGATATTGATATTGGCGTTCGGCAATCTATCGGTACCATCATTCGGTACATTATCATGGTTTTAGGCCTGATTATTATTGTACAGGCCTCGGGAGTTAACCTCAGTTCGCTTAGTATTCTGGCTGGTGCACTAGGTGTAGGGATTGGTTTTGGCCTGCAAAATATTGCCAATAATTTTATTTCCGGCCTTATTATTCTGTTCGAGCGCCCCATAAAAGTAGGCGACCGCATTGAAGTGGGCGAAATTAATGGTGATGTAATAAAAATTTCGGCCCGGGCTACCACGGTACTCACCAACGACAATATCTCTGTAATTGTCCCTAATTCAGAGTTTATCTCTTCGCGGGTAATTAACTGGAGCCACAACGACCGGAAAGTCCGTTTTCGGTTTCCGGTGGGTGTGGCATACAAGGAAGATCCGGATCGTGTAAAGAAAATTCTGCTGGAAGTACTCCGCAAACATCCTGGCGTACTACAAAATCCGCCACCCGATGTATGGTTCGACGAGTTTGGCGATAGCTCACTGAACTTTAAACTGATGGTGTGGACCTCCACCTATATACAAAGGCCTAACAACTTGAAAAGCCAGCTGAATTACGAAATATTCCGGAAGTTCAGAGAACATAATATTGAAATTCCCTTTCCTCAGCGCGACCTGCATATCAAAAGTGGGTTCCCTTCCGATAAATAAGGCTTTGTACCGCTGCTTCTAAAAATATGTGCTGAATAAGTTATGCTATTGTTATTTAGGTTCTGTTTCAACAACTTTGCAGAAAATTCTTAAGAAGCGCCCCTTGCCCTTCTAACAGGATCTTACTCCTACAGAAACAAATATAAACGGATGAAAATTGCAGATAAATATTTTATCATCGACTTCGATAGCACCTTTACCAAAGTAGAAGCCCTGGATTTGTTGTGCGAAATTGCCTTAACCGATAGTAAACAACAGGCAGAAGTTGTAAAAAAAGTAAAAGAAATTACCGACCTGTGTATGAACGGCGAAATTACTTTTGCTGAGTCGCTGGCGAAAAGATTTGAACTGCTACTGGCCAACAGAGACGACCTGCGAAAACTTATTGACAGATTAAAAGAAAATGTTTCCGTTTCGTTCAAACGCAACAAAGAGTTTTTCGAGAAATACGCCGACCAGATTTACATTATATCCAATGGCTTCAAAGAATTTATTGTACCCATCGTATCAGAATATGGCATTAAGCCCGATCATGTGTTTGCCAATACTTTTCAGTTTAACGAACAGGGCGATATTATAGGGTTTGACCAGCAGAACGTACTGGCAGGCAACAATGGCAAAGTAGAAACTATTAAAAAACTGGATTTGCGTGGTGATATTTATGTAATTGGTGACGGTTACAGCGATTACCAGATCAAAGCTGCCGGGCTGGCCAATAAATTTTATGCCTTTACCGAAAACATTGAAAGAAATGCCGTGCTGGAAAAGGCCGATTACATCGCGCCTTCGCTTGATGAATTTTTATATGTAAATAAAATGAATACCGCTATTTCTTATCCGAAAAACAGAATTAAGGTTTTATTGCTGGAAAATATCCATCCCAGCGCGGTTGAACGGCTTAAAGAAGAAGGCTACCAGGTAGAAATCCATGCGGGTGGCCTGGATGAAGACGAACTATGTGAAGCCATTAAAGATGTATCTATATTAGGCATCCGCTCTAAAACCCAGGTTACCCAGCGGGTACTGGCCCATGCCAATCGCCTGTGGGTAGTGGGCGCGTTCTGTATTGGTACCAATCAGATAGACCTGAAGGCCTGCCTGGAAAAAGGTGTGGCGGTGTTCAACGCGCCGTATAGCAATACCCGCTCGGTGGTTGAGCTGGCCATTGGCGAAATCATTATGCTGATGCGCAATCTGCCTGATAAAATAGCCTCCATGCACCAGGGAAAATGGCAGAAATCAGCTTCTAAAAGCTTTGAAATAAGAGGCAAAAAACTCGGTATTATTGGCTATGGCAACATTGGCACCCAGCTTTCGGTACTGGCCGAAGGCATGGGCATGGATGTATATTATTATGATATTATAGAAAGGCTCGCCCTTGGTAACGCCACCAAATGCAACAGCCTGGACGAACTGTTGGCCGTAGCCGATGTAATCAGCTTGCATGTAGATGGCCGGCCTGATAATAAAAAGTTTGTTACCGCTGAGCATTTCGCTAAAATGAAACCCGGTGTTATTTTACTGAACCTCAGCCGGGGATCGGTGGTGGATATAAAAGCATTGAAAGAAAATATAGAAAACGGCAAGGTAGCCGGAGCCGCCATCGATGTGTTTCCTGAAGAGCCCAAAAGCAATCAGGAAGAATTTACTTCCGAACTGCGCGGATTGCCTAATTTAATTCTTACACCCCACATCGGTGGCAGCACTTTGGAAGCTCAGGAGAAGATTGCCGATTTTGTGCCTGGTAAAATTATAGAATATATCAATACCGGCAGTACCACTAACAGCGTGAACTTCCCCAATCAGCAGTTGCCGATGTTGCAGAACGCGCACCGGCTGATTCATATCCACCGGAATGTGCCGGGTATTCTGGCTAAAATTAACAATGCCTTTGCCGAACATAACATCAACGTGGTAGGCCAGTACCTGAAAACCAACGAAACCATCGGTTATGTGATTACCGATATCGACAAAGCGTATGACGAGAAAGTGGTGAAAGATTTGCGAAATATTGAGAATACCATCAGGTTCCGGGTATTGTATTAAGATACTCTGTTTGGTACGATGCTGCGTGGCTCAAACCCGAGTTTACACGTTGTGTCGTACCAAAAACCTTTGCTACGGTAACACTTTATTATTCCATTGTGCCTACACGGGCATTGCCACCCAATCAACATCTTTTTTCAGCCATTGTAAGGTTTCGGCTTCCGGGGTGCCTGCCTCAGGTTGCAGGTTATAATGCCAGTGTGCCTGTGGGGGCATGCTCATCAGAATCGACTCGGTGCGACCTTCGGTATCCAGGCCGAATTTGGTGCCTTTGTCCCACACCAGGTTGAACTCTACATAGCGTCCCCGACGGATTTGCTGCCAGCTTTTCTCTGTTTCAGTAAAGGATAAGCTTTTATTCTTTTGCATAAAATGCGTATAAAGGGGAGCAAATAAAAGCCCTACGTCTTTTACAAACGCGAACCGGGCTTCCATATTAAACTCGCTGTTGGCAGCAAGGCGGTCGAAAAAAATACCCCCAATGCCCCGGGTTTCGTTACGGTGTTTGATATAAAAGTAATCGTCGGCCCACTTCTTGAATTCCGGATAATACTGGGCATCGTGCCGGTCGCACACTTTTTTCAATTCAGTATGAAAATACCGGGCATCCTGCTGGTCTATATAGTGCGGCGTAAGGTCGATGCCACCGCCAAACCAGCTAACGCCATTGGTCATCTCAAAATACCGCACATTCAT
>JBGTIS010000275.1:0-2122 GCA_041745535.1 Cyclobacteriaceae bacterium
TCTCCCACTTTAACAGGAAATCCGGTCTGCGTACAGACCGGATTTTTTTTGCCTGAAAAAAGGTAAAATCCAATCACCTGTCAGTCAGATTTCTCGCATTTTGAATACCTTATTCTTTGAAAAGTACAATTTACCCACTGATATGGCTACCATACGGAAACCTTACGGGAACCATAGCGCTACACAAAAGATCAAAAATAAGGAAAGTACAAAAACCCTCTGTAAACAAAGAGAGTGGGTAAATCGGAACTGCAAGGGTTACTGATAGCAGATAAGACCTATACAGAAGTTTAAATATCGGTCAGGGTTGCCATTAATCCCATAATACCCATATAGCCCATCACCAGAGAAAAAACCAGTATCAACAATAACATGATGTTGGTAGCGGTTGAAAATGTATGCCCGCCTACTACAGCGGGCTTATTGCCCAGGTAAAAAATACATCCTACGGTGGCCGGTAATATAAGCGCGCCAAAAGCCTGCGAAGCGATCATCACCGCAATCGGCCTTGCCTGAAACACAGGCACGATCAAGCCCAGCAAAGAGATAAAAAAAACCATAATCCGGTACGATTTTCTTCTCAAATCAAAAGCCTGATGGTGGTAGTCGCTTAGCAGCCAGGGCAAAAGGATGACATTGGGAAACTGTGAAGAAACCCCGGCCGCTATCAGCCCGATGGCGAAAATGGCAACAGCAAACGACCCGGATACCGGTTCCAGCAAAGTAATCATTTCCGACACATTCTCCAGGGTAATGCCTTCCTGGTACAAAGTTCCTGCCGCGGCGGCCATAATGGTGGCACTAATCACAAACATCATAAAACCGGAAAACAGGGCATCTGTACGCTGGGTTTTAAGGTCGGCAAAGGTCCAGCCAGCTTCCTTCACCAGGGTGGTACGAATAATGAACAATCCTGAAAAAACAGTAGTGCCCACCATAGAGGCAATCACCAGAAAAGCGGTATCATCCGACCCGGTATCGGGTATTTTAGGAATAAGCCCTTTCGCGATTTCTGTCAGTGGGGGGGTGAGTAAAAAGAAATTGATGAGAAAGCAAACCGACATAATGGCCACCATAATGCTCAGTATGTTCTGAAAGAATTTCATCCTGCCATTGAGAAAGATCAGGTAAACCAAAGCGATAAAAAAAGCGGCAAAATAAACCGGGTGTATACCGCCTGCCACCCATTGCTTCGACCACTCATAACATACATCAGAGATAATGCCCATTACGCCCATCACACTTCCGCTTACATTGGTGGTAAGTGCCACGATAAAAAAGATACCCACTGCCGGGTGGATATGTTTCCGGAAGGCTTCCAGGGCCGTTTCGCCTGTATAAATAGTGAATTTTCCGTACAGGTCTATCAGAAAATAGGTAAAGTAACAAGACAAAAGCACCGTCCAAAGCAGCGACATGCCATAATCGGCACCTGCCTTGGCCATGGCCGTCACACTACCGGTGCCGATACAGTATCCTAATAAAAAAATCCCTGGCAAAAGAGATTGTAAGCGTTTTCTAAAGTTCATTTGTTACAGAAATATAATTCTGTCCCTATATATGAAATTAATTAGAAGAACACCTTATTTGAAGAAGCAAATTATAGATGGGGTTTTATTCATCAAAGGTTCACCCCTATTATGTGTGGCATTGGACATCGTTGTTAAATATTTATTTTCATTCACATAGTGTAATAACAGGTTGCTAAAGAGAAGCGCTTCGACAACCTGTTTTACTTTTTTAGATAATACTGCTACAGATCGCCTATGTCAGGGCATCGGCCACACTTGGTATAAGATTCATTTGAAAGAATAATTTTGTATTCTTCTATACATGCGCATGAAATGTTGCCCCAAGGATCAAGGTATCCGTTTCCGTAAAACCCAACTCCTGTTTTCACGATCTTATACCAGGGACCACCCAGTTTATCTACAACATCAGAGATTAAAATTGACGTAAAGCCGCCAAACACAAGTACCGACTTATTGAAACTGGCGCCTGCTGGTGCCGTAACCGAAATCGCATGGAAGTTTCCCTGGTTTATAATTTCTGCCAGAGCGGCCTGGTTCTTCAGATTAATACTTTTATGCTTGTTTTTTTCATTGGCTTTCACCCAACTTTG